>JBBQUN010000197.1:0-8909 GCA_038212405.1 Acidimicrobiales bacterium
AGGAACACGTGCGTCGTTTCTGGATCGAGGGTGAGTCCGAGTTCGTTTTCGAACACCTCGTCAGTGATCAGGTTCTGGATGTAGCGCTTCGGCACATCGGACTCTCGGGTGGGCATCGGGTAGTAGTGATAGTTCGGGTACCGGGACTCGAGATCACGATGCTTGTCGATGTAGCCGAGGTCGGCCCATTTCCGGACCGACACCGCAGACACGATCGGACCGGTGTGCCCCTTGCTGAGCAGTTCGACGACCATGCCGTTGTGGGGCGCTTCACCGGTGCCCGTGCCGAAGAACAACACGGTTGCCTTCGGATCGGTGACGGCATTGAGGGTGTAGCGCCCTGCGACCTTCGGGCCGAGATAGATCCGATCACCAGGACGCTTGAGTGCAAGGCGCGGGGTCAGGCCGGGCACGTTGTCTGGCGTTGGTTCCACGAGCACGATGTAGAACTCGAGTTCGTTCAACCCAGCGACCGAGGTCAGGTAGCCATGCTCATCGAACATACGACTCGAGATCGAATACGACCGCCGGATCAGCTTGTCCCACCGCTCGTCGAGTTTCGCGTCCTCGGCGTCGTCGATGCGGGGTTCCCAATAGCCAAGACCGAGCGAGGCGTACTGGCCGGGTTGGTATGACGTTTCGCCGTTGTCGGGCCGAACCCGCAGCACCCAGAGGTCGGAATGCGTGGGTTCGAAGTGGGTGATGGTGGCGTTGTAGTGCTCGGCCCGCAGCTCTTCGATGACGGCGGTGTGACGTTGGTGTCGCTCGATCACGGGCGCTGCTTCGGCGATCTCGATCTCGGGGAATGCTGCGGCGGCGATGTCACGGCCGACCTTCCAACCCGGTGAGGTCGGGGCAATGGTGGTGTCATCTGGATCACCGACGAAGAACACGCGCCCGGTGGCGAGCGCGGCATCGCTGAGTCCGACGTCTGCTGGCCCGAGCGTTGTCCGCCCGGACGCAAAGACGACTTGGTCGAATTGCAGATCGGGAGTGTGACGGTCGGCGAAGTACGCCATCGGGAACCCGGCAACATTGGCGATCTGCTCGGGAACCGAACGGTACAGCAGGGTGGCACGACGCTCCCGTTCGAGCCGGCGCAGCATGTGCTCACCAGCGGGAGACAACAAGGTGGGGTCCATACCGCCCGCTGCAAGCACGACCCGAGCACCGGCAGCAGCGATGGTGGCGGTCAACTCGATTGCGTGGTTGTTGTAGCCAACCACCAGCACGTCTTCATCGGGCCGCACCGTGATCTCATCGACATGGATCCGAGAAGCGAGGGTGGCCGGCGTTGCGATCGATGGCTTCCACAACGGATCGGGATGCCGATCGGAAACGAGAACGGCTCGCGCTCGGTAGACGAGACGGTTCGTGGTGACCACGAGGTCGTCACCCTCGAGATCGATCGACTTCACGCTCTCGCCGTAGCCGACGTCGAGCTGGTTGTCAGTCGCCAACTCGGGGAAGGTCACCGCCGATGACGACTCGATCACGCGAACCAACCGAAGTCCTGAACGCAACGACGAGATCGCAACGGAGAGACCGCTGGCGGTCCCTCCGATGATCACGACGTCATACAAGTTGGAACCGGTCGACACGGTCTCGGTGCTCATCGCTAGAGCGTGGCCCCTCAGACTGCCAAGTGCAACCTGAGGGACCGGTGGTGCTCAGCTGTTGATGCTGGCGACCGCTTCGGCGCTGAAAACGGTGACGCCGCTGCCATTCGTCGTGACCACCGAGAGGGTGACGGTTGGGTCATCCCCGGTGTCGATGGCGGTGACCTCAGCGGTGGCGCTGAGGTCGTCGCCGGGGAACACCTGTGAGGTGAAGCGGCCGCCGAATCGTTTGAGAACGCCATCGCCGACCAGGTCGGTGATCATCGCGCCGGTCATCCCCATGGTGAGCATGCCGTGGGCGAACACACTCGGGTAGCCAGCCACCTGCGTGGTGAAGACCTCGTCGGTGTGCAGCGGGTTGTAGTCGCCTGAGGACCCGGCGTACTGCACGATCTGGGTGCGCTTGAGGTCTTCCACGAGTGTTGCGGTGAAGGTTTGGCCCACGCTGAGGTCGGAGGCGGAGAGTTTCGGTGCGGTCATGATCAGTTCTCCACTGGCTTCTCGGTTTGGACCCCGACGCCGCGGGCGGTCACGACGAGTTCTCCTGCTTGGTTTCGGTATTCGGTGATGGACTCCGAGAACACCAACTTGCCGGCGCGCTTGGATTCCTTCTCCCAGCTCTTGCCAGGCTTGGTCGATGCCGTGAGCACATCACCAGCCCGAAGGGGCTGGTGATATTCGTAGTGCTGCTCGGCATGGAGCCCGCCACCTTTGGGCTTCTTCTCGCCGTCGGCTGTGTCATCGCTCGACTCTGCCTTTGGCGCGGCGCCGGTCGGGTTCTTGCCCGAACCAAACCAGGGCTGACCGATCTTCGGGCGCAAGAAGTAGTCAGGATCGAACTGCGCACTCGATTGCACGAAGGTGGGTGGGGCGATGATGCCGCCAGTTTCCTTGGCTGCTGCGGAGTCGGGGTCGGCGTAGACGGGGTTGTCGTCGCCGATCGACCGGGCAAACATCAGGATGTGGCTAGCTTCGATGGGAAAACGTTCAACTGCCATGGGCGAGACACTAACGACCCTTTGCCACCGGGTCGAACCGCCTGGTCAGCGGGTCAGACGCAGTCTCCGACCAGCAGTCACTCGCTGCAGTCTCCGACCAGCAGTGCCCTCAGCTCACTGGCGCGGAGATCGCGAGCCGCTGGGACACCGAAGTAGTCGCCATCACCGGAGCGAGCGACGTCGGCGCGAAAGGCAACAAGGACCTCGTCGAGCGCGCCATCCGTCAGGACGACGTCAGCGGCTGCAGCAACCGCATCCGCGGCTGCTGCATCGGCGAACGAGAGACGATCGGCTTGCCCGGAGCGCTCAGCGAGCACCGCAGCAGCCTCGAGGTAGAGAGCCGCCGAGGCCCGGAGCTGTGCAGTAGCGCACTGGTCGTTTGCAGGCGTTGACACCGCCCCAGGAAAGAGCTCGGGACTTTGACTGGCGAACCCGGTTGCGAGAGCGGCGGCGATCACATCGGCATGATCGTGGGCCTCGACTTGCACCGCATAGGCATCGTCGAAACGGCCGGCAGCCCAAGCCTCGGCCTGATCGAGCAGCTGCTCCACGTGGCTGTGCAGCACGTGCTCGACGGTGTGGACATCGAGTTCGCCGGCGGTCGCCGCTTCGATGTACGACGAGAAGTCCGTCTCGTAGTGGCCGAGTTCGAGCTGCACCGACTCTGCTTCGACGAGGTCACCCGTGCGAAGCGCTGCGGCGTAGCGATTGAAGAACTCGATGTGATTGGTCCAGAGCTGATCGAACGCAAAGGCTCCGTCCTGGCCATAGATGAGGCCGATGGCAGCGGTCAACCCGTCGGTGTTCGCTGTCAGCTCCTGCACCGTGGCTGATGCATCCCCACCGTCGATAGCGAGGCGCATTGCCTCGATCGACAACATCGAATGCTCGGTGAGAAGCGACTGGAGGAGGAGTCGAAGATCAGCAGCCGGAATCGCTGCCGTTGGGTCGATCAGGGCCAACGGTTGCACATTGCTGACGACATCGCGCTCGATGGCAAAGACCGGCTCTGACTGCTCGACCGTTGCTTCTGAGGAACAGGCCCCTGCGGCGAGACACAATCCGATCAAGGCGGCGCCAAGACGCGCCGGCCTGCTGGTGAGCATGGTGGTCATCGGGACACCTTCGTCGATGGTTTGGATAGGTCGGCCACGGCAAAGGCTGCTGGGTCGTAGTTCTGCATCCATGCTTCGAGTTCGGCCACCGGCATTGGTCGTGCCACGTAGTAGCCCTGAGCCACATCGCATCCTGCTTCAGCGAGTGCTGCCATCACCTCGGCATCCTCGATGCCTTCGGCGACGATTTCCATGCCCATCGCATGGCCGAGATCGATGCTGTAGCGAACGATGGCATCGGCCTGTTCGTCAACGAGCATGACCTTCACGAATGATTGGTCGATCTTCAACACGGTCGCAGGAAGCGTCGCCAAGTAGTTCAGCGATGCGTAGCCCGTTCCGAAGTCGTCGATCGCTATCTCGCAGCCGAGCGAACGGAGCTCGGTGAGAACCCCGGCCGTGCGTTCCTGATTGGCAACGATGTTGCCTTCGGTGAGCTCGAGGTGGAGCCAGCGAGCGTCGACGTCGAATTCGGTGAGAAGGTCGGCCACGATCGTCGGCAGGTTGGTGTCGTTGCAGTCACGCGGCGAGAGGTTGACCGAGACCGCAATCGAACGTCCGGCTGCCTGCCACTCGGCAATCTGTTTCACCGCAGTCCGCAGGATGTGGTCGGTGAGCTCCCGACCGATCGGGAGGACTTCGATCGCAGGCATGAACGAGAACGGCGGCAGGAAACCGCGTTCGGGATGGTGCCACCGAACAAGGGCCTCGGCTCCAACCAGCGCAGCGGTGGTGTTGTCGACTTGGGGCTGGTAGTAGAGCTCGAACTGGCCATCGGCGATGGCAGACCGAACTTCGCCGAGCAAGGCAAGCGCTTCGGGCGAGAACCGCTCGAGCGTCGGCCGGTAGACCTCGACGGTGGTGAACTGCTGCTTGGCTTCGCCAAGTGCCACGCGGCTGCGACGAAGGAGTTCGGTTGCGTTTTCGCTCACCCCATCGGTGAGGCAAATACCAGCCGACGCCCGCACATCGAGGCGTACGCCCTCGACTTCGATCGGCTCGTGCATCGAAGCAAGAAAACGGGAGGCAAGCGCCGGCAACTGATCGCCAGAGGCATCGCCACCGAGCACAACGGCGAATTCGTCGACACCAACTCGGGCTACCAAGTCCGTGCCGCGAGCTTGGTTGGCCAATCGGCCAGCGACTGCCTTCAACACCGCGTCGCCGCGTTGATGCCCCAGCGTGTCGTTCACGGTGTCGAAGCCGTCGAGTCCCAGGAGCACGAGTGAGCCCGGTCTTGTCAAGCCGTTGCGCCCTTCGAGCATGTGGTTCAGCTCGGCGAGCAGGAGTTCACGGTTCGCGAGCCCCGTCACTTCATCGTGTGTTGCCTGGTGAAGGTTCTCGTCGGCTTGTTGTTCGATGGTGTTGGAGGCTCGACGGACCAATCCATAGAGCGCCACGTAGAGCAGGAGCGTGCCGGCAGCGAGCGCGCCGACGAGGCGGAAGGTCGAGTCCCACGCCCGTTGATAGATCGGAGCTGTCGGCAGGTAGATCTCGTAGGCACCGATGATTTCGCCGCTGCCGCTGGTCTCGAGAATGTCATCGGAACCGAGTCGAATCGGCACGTAGACCGCGAGCAGCTCGTCATCCTGGATCTGCTCGTCGGCTCGCTCTTCGGGTGCCGACAAATCGGTGAACTCGGTGACGGTTGCACCGGCGAACGTCGCCTCGAGTTCTGGCGTACCGGCAAACCAGCGACCGCGAAGCGCTGGATTGTCGGAGTAGGTCAACCAGTGTTGGCGATTCCAGACCTTCAGCCGAACGACACCGTTCTCCTGAAGGCTCGGCGTCAGCGTCTGGTCGAGTTCGACGAACCGTTCATCGGACAGCCGAACAAAATCTCGTTGGAGGTCGGCAGGAGTCAGCACCGATGACACCGCGATGTTCGCAGCCAGCGCGCCGGCGCTCGAGGCATCCTCGATCGCTCGACTGCGCACGGTTTGTTGGATCAGTACGGCGAGCGCAACACCGAGTGCGACGATCACGACAAGCGACGTGAAGGCATAGCGCGACAACAGCGTCGAACCCCTTCGCACTCGCTTCGCTTGCCGACGAGACACTCCCACGAAGTGCCTGTCGGCCGGTCATCCCCGTCCGTGAGGGGTTGCGGTCAGCCTTCGGGCGAGGCCCCGCTTTGACTGGCGATCTCGGCCTTGACCTGGTCCATGTCGAGCGCTTCGACCTGCGTGATGAGATCCTCGAGGGCGTCGCCCGGAAGTGCGCCTGGCTGGGAGAACAACATGATGCCATCGCGGAAGATCATCAGCGTCGGAATCGACTGGATGTTGAGCGCTCCGGCGAGCTGTTGTTCGGCTTCGGTGTCGACCTTGGCAAAGGTGTGCTCGGTGTGCTTTTCGGCGGAGGCCTCGAAGATCGGGCCAAATGTGCGACATGGGCCACACCATGAGGCCCAGAAGTCGACGAGCACCACCCCATCGGCGGCGACCGTGGACTCGAATTTGTCGATGGTGAGATCAATGGTGGACGTGCTCATGAACAGTCGCCTCCTCTGGCGATAGACCAAACGCTCGTTGGTCTGCGGGTTGCGACAACGCACCAACCGGCACCGTCACCTCGTTGGGTAGGGCATCCAGGATCCGTTGTCGAAGTCGTAGACCTTGCAACCACGTGTGGCGGCAAGATAATCCCGCCAACGGAATCGGCGCTCGACGACTCGATCAGGGTACGCCGCGATGATCGCATCAGCGGCAGCTTCGAGTTCGTAGCAAGGAATCCGCATGTCGACGTGATGGGGCATGTGGACGAAGATCCAGTGGAAGATCAGGTTCGATCCTGGGGGCATACGCAAGACGGTCGTTCCGTCGAGTTGGCCGCCGACCTTGGTCCATTCCGATCGTGTCAGCCAGTGCATGTCGGGCGCGATGTGATGGACGTACACGGTCCAGCCGATGATCCAGCTGAACAGTAGGAACGGCACGATCAAGACCTTGAAGACCAGCCAGGCGATTCCGGCAACGACCGTGGCGACCCCGCCTTCGACGGTGAGGGCGCCGACGACACCGAGTCCGACGACGATGATGCCAACAGCAACGTGAAGAAAACGGCGATCGGCGCGGATCCGATCCGCCCACTTCGCCGGAGGGTCGAGCGTGACCATCTTCGCCCACCAGACCCGCCGCAGGTAGTAGACGCCAGCACCCAATGCCGACCACTCGATTCGGTGCGCAAGCTTTTGTGTCGGACTGAGTTCGAGATACTGCTCGGGTGTGAGCGGATGCCAGACGAAATCCATTCCCTGCTTGAGGGTGTGACCGTGGTGAATCCGATTGTGGCCGAGGACCCAGGACTCATGGATGTGAAGGGAAGGGACGAACAACAACCGACCAAGCGCACGGTTCAGATCGTCGTCATCGACCAGCACGTTGTGCGCAGCATCGTGACCGAGGACGAACATGCCGGCGACGGCGAAACCGGCAAACAACCAGAGCGGCAAGAGGAGGTACCACTGGTTGGTGCACAGGAGACCGGCAATCGTGGCGCCGTAGAAAGCGAGGTCGCGGGCAACGAGGGCCAGACCACGCCTGGTCGATCGCAGTCGGCACGAGTCAGGAACGGCACGGATCACATCGATCAGTTGCAGCTGCGGGGCGGACAGGTCGGTCATGACGACACCAACGCGATTTCTCTCGGGAACCGCACAAGTGTGTTTGCGGTTCCCGAGTCGCGACAGGGCCGAAAGACCTACGCCTGCCTCATGGTTTCTTGCGGAGCACCTCGAGTGCTTCGTCGGCGTGGGTGTTCATGTTCATCTCGCTGGTGATCTCGGCGAGCACCGTGCGGTCTGAGTCGACAACGAAGGTCGCCCGCCTGTTGGGAAGCGGTCCTGGGCGTTTCACGCCGAAGATCTTGGCCACGGTCTTGTCGGGGTCCGACAGAAGTGGAAACCCGAGTTCGTTCGCTGCATCGAATTGCGCTTGCCGATCAACCTGATCGGCGCTCACCCCCACGATCGTTGCCCCGAGTTCGGCGAACTCGGCAGACAGATCACGGAAGTGCTTCGACTCGATCGTTCAACCAGGCGTCATGGCCTTGATGTAGAAGTAGAAGACCGCAGGACCGGTGTCGAGTAGATCGGCCAGTGTCACTGCGGTGCCGTTCTGATCGAGCAGTTCGAAGTCTTTGACTCGTTCGCCGACCCTCATGGTGTCACGTGCTTGAGCATGACGGGGAGAGTAGTTCGAGTCGGTCGGGCGCGGCGTGATCGAGGCTGTACCCGCTCCACGCCAAGGCTGGACCGGCGGCCCGGTCTCGCTACGCCTTCCAACCCAGCGCTGAAGCCAGTCGACACCGATCGGCTGACTATGAGGCGGGCATTCAATTTCTCCTCGCAGGGGCCGATGGTCCCATGTGAAGTCGGATTCCCGCCTCGACGAGCGACACGCCGCACGACGGCGCCGAGCCAGTGCCGTGACCTACGGGCTGGCTCTTGTCGCGTCGATCGTGCTGAGCGGACTGGTGGCGCCGGCGATCGCCAGCGTCTTCGTTGCCTCACGCATGTCGACCGACGTGCCAACGCTTTCGAGCGGCATTGTCATGCTCGATCTCGATTCAGGAACCCAGGTTCCCTTCGGCGGCGCAAGCGTGTGGGACGCGGGCACCAAGACGAACACCAGCACTGCCATGAACGGTTCATTGTCACTCGAGCATGGCGGCGATACTCCTCCGCGCTCGACTCCGGTGTGGTGGGATCCGGTCTGGACCTCTCGCCAGTGTTTCGTGATGGACAACCCCGGTGCCGACACCACCGAGTTCCCGGTCCGCATCCAAGTCGACACCGCAACACCGCTGGCAGCCGGCGACATTCAAGCCGACGGCGCCGGACTTCGTGCCATCGCGACGAGTAGTGGCCTCGAACTGCCGCTATGGATCGAGGGAGCGATTCCCAGTGCCACCACCAGTATCTGGGTGCAGTTGGCGGATGCACCGACTGGACTGAGCGAGTTCTGCCTCTACTGGGGCAACCCCGCAGCGGCGACCATCAGCAGCCAGTCGTCGGTCTTCACGTTCACCACTCCACGAATTCGCTACTACACGCTCACCGACAGCTACACCGGCGGCACCAGCGTGGCTGGACAGCTCTCGGTCGTCAGCTATTCGAATGGCAACTCGATCACGGTCGATGGCGTCACCCAGATCGGCAACCGTGGCCAGATGCT
>JBBQUN010000198.1:0-8907 GCA_038212405.1 Acidimicrobiales bacterium
GTGGAGCTAAGGAGAATTGAACTCCTGACCTCTTCCATGCCATGGAAGCGCTCTACCAACTGAGCTATAGCCCCGCGATTGCGGACCCGACTCGGCCCACTTGGCCCGTTTCGGAAGTGCGATCGTACCAACTCTGCCCGCTCCAACAACCTCATCGTCAGCCAAATGTCGAACCGTTCCGCGGGACCGGTTGCGTACCATGGCGGCCTATGGGCTCAGACACTTCTCCCACTTCAACTCCCGCCTCGACCTCGCCGGCCAACAACCAGGCGGACGAAAACGTTGGGAGCACTGCCGCCCTCCCAACGTTCCGCTACGACGCTGCGCTCGCCGCCCAGATCGAGACCCGCTGGCAAGACCTGTGGGAGGCGAACGGCACGTTCAACGCACCGAACCCCGCTGGCCCACTGGCTGATGCCAGCGCCGTTGCTGACCGCCCGAAGCTGTTCGTCCTCGACATGTTCCCCTACCCCTCGGGCAAGGGACTCCACGTCGGCCATCCCCTCGGCTACATCGGCACCGACGTGTTCGGTCGCTACAAACGAATGAAGGGTTTCAACGTCCTGCACGCCCTCGGCTACGACTCGTTCGGCCTGCCGGCCGAGCAGCACGCCATCAACACCGGCGTCCATCCTCGGGTCAACACCGAGGAGAACGTCACCAACATGCGTCGCCAGCTACGCCGCCTTGGCCTGGCCCACGACGAGCGTCGCAGCGTTGCCACCACCGACGAAGACTTCTACCGCTGGACCCAGTGGGTCTTTCTGGAGATCTTCAATTCCTGGTACGACACCGATGCCGATCGCGCTCGCCCGATCAGCGAACTGATCACCGCGTTCGAAACCGGCGAACAGCCAACACCGCACGGCCGAGCCTGGGCCGAGCTGTCGGCCGCCGAGCAGAACACTGTCGTCGACGACCATCGCCTCGCCTATCTGTCAGAAGCACCGGTCAATTGGTGCCCGGGCCTCGGCACGATCCTGGCCAACGAAGAAGTCACGGCCGAAGGTCGCTCCGACATCGGGAACTACCCGGTGTTCAAGCGCAACATGAAGCAGTGGATGCTGCGAATCACCGCCTACGCCGACCGTCTGCTCGACGACCTCGACGCGCTCGAGTGGCCAGAGGCCATCAAGATCATGCAGCGCAACTGGATCGGCCGCTCCACCGGCGCCACTGTTCGCTTCGGTACGTCTGCCGGCGACGTCGCCGTCTTCACCACTCGCCCTGACACGTTGTTCGGCGCCACGTTCGTGGTCCTCTCCCCCGAGCATCCCTTGGTTGCCGAACTGACCACAGCCGATCAGCGAAGCGCCGTCGACGCCTATGTCGCCAAGGCCGCTGCCACCGACGATCAAGATCGCGCCGACGACACCCGCGAGAAGACGGGCGTCTTCACCGGCGCCTCCGCCACCAATCCGATCAACGGCGAACAGATCCCGGTGTGGATCGCCGACTACGTGCTGATGGGGTACGGCACCGGCGCCATCATGGCCGTCCCGTGCGGCGATCAACGCGACTTCGAGTTCGCCACCAAATTCGGCTTGGCTATCCCACCGATCCAACAGCCACCGGCGTCGTGGTACGCCGAGCACGGCATCGAACCGACCCTCGATACCGCCGTCTGGCCCGTGGCCTACGTCGGCGATGCCCCCTATATCAACTCCTCGAACACCGACTCCTCAGACGAGGGTCTCGATCTCGATGGCATCACGAGCGTTGCCGAGGGCAAGGAACGCACGAACGCATGGCTCGCGGCCCAGGGTGCAGGCGAATCCGCGATCACCTATCGCCTGCGCGACTGGCTCTTCTCCCGCCAGCGCTACTGGGGCGAGCCGTTCCCGATCGTCTACGACGCCGACGGTCGCCCGCACGCCGTACCCGATCACCTGCTGCCGGTGACGCTGCCCGAGCTCGAAGACTTCCGGCCGACGGCAATGGACCCCAACGACGACGTCACCGATCCGATCCCGCCGCTGGCCCGTGCCACCGAGTGGCTCGATGTCGAACTCGATCTGGGCAATGGCCCGGCCACCTACCGACGCGAAATCAACGTCATGCCCCAGTGGGCCGGCTCGTGCTGGTACGAACTGCGCTACCTCGACCCGACCAACACCGAAGCCTTCGTCGATCCCGAGGTCGAAAAGTACTGGATGGGACCAAAGCACGAGGGCCACTCCGGCGGTGTCGACCTGTACGTCGGCGGTGTCGAGCACGCGGTGCTGCATCTGCTCTACTCCCGCTTCTGGCACAAGGTGCTGTTCGACCTGGGCCATGTCAGCTCATTCGAACCCTTCTACCGCCTGTTCAACCAGGGCTACATCCAGGCCTATGCGTTTCGAGACGAGCGCGGCCAGACCGTCGAGGCGTCCGAGGTCATCGACACCGACGGCGTGTACACCCACGACGGTGAAGTGGTTGCCCGTGAATACGGCAAGATGGGCAAGAGCCTGAAGAACATCGTCACGCCCGACGAGATGTACGACGAGTACGGCGCCGACACCTTCCGCCTCTACGAGATGGCGATGGGCCCCCTCGACGCCTCCCGACCATGGAACACCCGAGACGTCGTTGGCATGCAGCGATTCCTCCAACGAGTGTGGCGCAACATGGTCGATGAGGACTCCGGCGCAAGCCGAGTGATCGACGCCGAGCCGAGCGACGCGTTGCGCCGAGAGCTACACAAGACCATTTCCGGTGTCGACGATGACATGGCCAACATGCGCTTCAACACCGCGATCTCCAAGCTCATCGAGCTCAACAACGCCCTCACCCCCGAGACACAGAAGCTGGGTGGCACTCCGCACGAGATTGCTTCGGCCATGGCCATCATGCTCTCGCCACTCGCTCCCCATATGGGCGAGGAACTGTGGTCGCGCCTCGGCAACGACGCAACGGTCACCTTCGAGCCGTTTCCCACGTTCGATCCGGCGCTGCTGGTGTCCGACACCGTCACGCTGATCGTCCAGGTCAACGGCAAGGTGCGAGACCGCCTCGAGGTGCCAGCCGACATCTCCGAGGCTGACGCCGAGGCCGCAGCCCTGGCTTCGGCCGCGGTGCAGCAACACACCGGCGGCAACCCGCCCAAGAAGGTCATCGTCCGCCTCCCCAAACTGGTCAACATCGTCGCCTGACGAGCCCCCTCAGGGGTTTGCGGGCTTGCGGGCTCGGAGCGAGAAGGTGAGTGGGAACCGGACTGCGCCGCGTGGGAAACGGTAGAGCCGATCGGTCCCACGCTCGAGATAGGGCATCGGCGCTGGGGTTGCATCGAACTCGCGAAAGTGCTCGATGACGAGCCCGGCATCGATGACCGACGAGATGATCTCGCTCATCGAATGCACCCGCTCGAAGAACTCGGAGTTTTCGACCTCGGCGTCGGGAGAGGCGTATGTTCCGGGCCCGTGCACAGAGCGAAGGTATTGCCCACCGACGAGGTCATTGGCAACAGCGACACCTGAAAGGTCGAGCGCATGCACCATCGGGTGCACTTCGTACAGGTAGAAGATCCCGCCCGGCTCGACGAGGTCGGCAACCACCTGTGCCCAACGGTCGAGGTTGGGGAGCCAGTTGATGGCGCCGATGCCGGTGTAGACCACATCGAACGTCTTGGCATCCAACGCGTCGACCGCGTCGTAGACATTGGCTTCGACCCAGTCCATCTCGAAACCGGCCCACCGACCGAGCATGGCCGCCGCCCGCACGGCACGCGGCGAGAAGTCGAGCCCGGTGCATTGCGCTCCGAGACGAGCCCACCCAATGGTGTCGGTGCCGAGGTGGCATTGCAGGTGCAGGAGACGTTTTCCCTCTACGGGACCAACTTCGCGAGGCTCCCACGGTCGCAGATCGTCGCGCCCGGCAACCAGGCCCGCGAGGTCATAGAACGCCGAGTCGACGTGGGCGTTCGACATGTCATCCCACAGGCGACGATTGGTGACCAACCACTCCGGTTCGTCCGCTACCGGCCCTGACCCGATCGGGCTCGACGCCATGAACGATCAGGCCGTGCGTTCGAGACGGGGCACGTCGGCCCACAACCGCTCGAGTTCGTAGTAGCCGCGAGCCTCTTCGCTGAACACGTGAACCACGAACACACCGAAGTCCATCAGCACCCAGCTGAGATCGTCGAGGCCTTCGATTCCACGCGGCTTTGGCCCGTCGGCCATGAAGACGGCTTCTTCGACATTCTCGACGATGGCCCGCACCTGGCGGGGGTTGGCGCCCGAGGTGACAACGAACCAATCGGTGATGCCCATGACCGAGCCAACGAAGAATGCCTCGGTGCTCTTGGCCAACTTGTCGTCGGCACCATCCATTGCGGCGGTCACCCAGGACCGGACTTCTTCATCATGTTGCGCTGCGCTCACGTGGACCTTTGCTGATTCGAGGAGGGGGACCCGCCATGACCGAACCTCGCCGCGTTGCGACGCGATGGGCGATCAGCCACCGAGATCGATGTCGGATCCGACGAGCAGCACCACCGTGCTGAGCTCAGTTTCTCCGACTGGGTCAGGGGAAACGGTATCGGCTCCGAGGTCCGCCGCCAGTTCGCGCATCGCCTCGATGTCGACGAGGCTCGGAACCACGAGCTGTGTTGGTCCATCATCGAACACCTCGGCGTTGGCGATCTCGCTGATCTCGAACCCTCGAGAACCAAGCATCAGCGCCAGCGCGCGGGTGTCGTTCTTGCCGGTGCGATCGACGATGCGGATGACCACACGGCCCCCTGGCGCAAAGCCCTGCGGCAATGGCACCACTGCCCGGATCAACGCCTCGGCACCAGCGGCATCGATGATGGGTCGCCCTCCAACGATCGTGGTCGGCAAGTCATCGATGCGATCATCGCCTCCGGCCAACTGCGCGATCAACCCTGCGACCGGGTCGCTGGTGGTTGGCGGGTCGGCAAGCAGCGCCCGCCAGAACAGTTCGCGCCGAAACAGCAACGACAGTGGGTTGGCCCGGTCAGCCGAGACACCAAGAAACACTGCCGCCGATGCCGCGTCGATCTCGACCCGTCCAACTGGGAGACCGGGCGATCCATTCACCGCAGGGATGGGGTCAGGGTTGTCGATCGAATAGACCGAATCGCCGAGCACGGCCAACCAATCGGTTGGCGAAACAACGAAGGTCTCGGTGAACCCCAGCTCGAGTTCTGCAGACAACGCCGTCATGGCATCGGCGGGTGTCAGCTCATTCAACGACCGACCGTCGCTGAGTTGCAGCGATCCTGGCACCATCACGAGTGCACCCCCCACCGACCCCTGACCTGGCTGGGCGATGAGCGTGATGCCGGTGACACTGCCGTCGAGAAGCTCGGTGATGGCAATGACCGGACTCGGATCGACCAATACCCGCCAGCCTGGCTCACCCGCCAGCGGTTGTGCGGTGAAGGTTCCGGCGGTGGTCGAAAGCAGGGCCCGAGCGCCGAAGAACCCGAGCCCCGGCACCGCGACCAGCAGCGCGACCTCGAGCATGATGAACCACCACGGTTGTCGTCGTGTGGCGGATGCCTGATCCGAGGGCTCCGGGGTGGTCGGTCCGTAGCCTTGGCCCGACAGACGCTCGCGTTCCTTGGGCGACAAGGTGGCGACAGAGCGGATCATCAACGCTGACGATAGAGCCGGGCTCGGTCGATGATGGCAACGACGGGTTCGGGAGTCAGAAAGCGGATCGAGCGGCTGCTTTCGACCCGTGATCGCAGTGCTGTCGAGGAAACGCCGATCGGCGGCACCGATACGGCCTGCCAGCGCCAGCCCGGAGGCGGCGTGGCTGTGTCACCGGGTCGATTGACGACAACGATCTCGACCATGGCGGCCAATTCGTTCGCTCGGTGCCACGTGTCGAGTCCCCCGGCAGCGTCGGCGCCGACGACGAGCAGCCAGTCGGCATCGGGTTCGAGATTGCGCATGTGTTCGAGCGTGACGATCGAGTAACTCTGACCACCAAGCGCGATTTCGGCATCACTGGCGGTGAGACCAGGAGCCCCATCGAGGGCGGCCTCGACCATCTCGAGCCGAAGATTGGCGTCGCTGATGACCCGATCCGAAGTTTTTTGCCATGGACGGTTGGCGACAACAAGTCGCACTTCGTCGAGCTGGAGGGCATCTCGCACGGTCTCGGCAACGATCAAGTGGCCAAGGTGGGGCGGGTCGAACGTGCCTCCGAAGAAGCCAATCCGGCGTGGTTGCTGGCCTTGCGCCGTTTCATCCAACGAATGCTCCGGTTGCAATCGGTGCGGATCCTCGAGCGACATCGGTGTCAAACTAGACCCGGCCCGGCAACTCACACACCGTCAACCATAACTTCTGTGACTGTTAACACTCGACGTAGAGGAACAATCTGTACTTAAATGGACGTTTGGATGTTTGTCCGCGTGGCTAAGTCGTAATGGCTAGCTGCAACGGCAGCGCTCACCACTTGCCAGCATGCACCCGAGCCCCTCGTTTCGAAGCTCGACCCAACGGGCTTTCGGTGAGACTAGCCAGTCCGCAAACGGGTTCATCCCCCGTCATCGAACCTTCATCCGCTCCCCATCGCACCCCCACCGCCCAAACTCCCACACTGAGACGAAACGCGCACATGAGTGATTCAGTAGGTCAATACCTCAATGAGATCGGGCTTGTCCCCCTTCTCACCGCAGACGAAGAGCGAGAGCTCAGCCAGATCATCGAAAAGGGCCGTGAGGCCGGCGAACGCATTGAAGCCGGCGAGGAGACCGCCGCCAACAAGCGTGCCGTCCGAGCCGCTGCCCGAGCCAAGGACCGTTTCATACGAGCCAATCTCCGCCTGGTCGTGAGCGTGGCCCGCCGCTACCCGCTTCCCCCCTCCATGGAACTGCTCGACCTGATCCAAGAGGGCAACCTCGGACTCGAGCATGCCGTCGACAAGTTCGACTGGCGCAAGGGCTTCAAGTTCTCCACCTACGCCACGTTCTGGATTCGCCAGGCCATTGGTCGGGCGCTCGACCAGAAGGCCAGCCTCGTTCGCCTGCCCGGCGATCGCTCCGCCAGCTTGCGCGCCGCCCTGCGCCAGGTATCAGGCGACGGCGACGAACTCGACGACGAGCATGCCCGTCTGCACCGACTCACCACGCCGACGTCGCTCGACCGCACGATCGGCGATGACGACTCCAACGAACTCGTCGACCTCCTGCCCGATTCCAACGATGGCCCCGAGATCGAGGTCATGGCGAGGGCCGAAGAGCAGATGGTCACCAATCTCCTCGACGTGCTCGACGACCGTGCCCGATACGCCGTCGAGCAACGGTTCGGTCTCAACGACGGCCGGAAGCGCTCCTATCGAGAGGTCGGCGAAGAACTGGGTGTGACGGCCGAGGCCGCCCGCCGTCTCGTCAAGCGGGCCGTGAGCGCTGTGCGCGATCAGGCCGGCGACGTCATGGCCGACTTCGACGCTGCTTGAAGGGAACCCCCCACCAAGCGTCCAGGGCGCTGAGGCCGGTTCGTGAAACGATTTTGCCGGAACGACCACCCCAGGAGGGTGGTCGTTTCGCGTCCGGCAGCCAGTCTTTGTTCACTGACTTGGAAAATCAGTTGTGGTTGCCGGAAAGAGTGGGAACACTCACTGCGTGACTTGGAACCCTGGATCGTGGCGCTCATTCGATGCAAAGCACCAGCCCGCTTGGCCTGATGCCGACGAGCTGGAGCAAGTCGAGAAGGTACTGGCGACCTATCCACCCCTCGTCTTCGCCGGTGAGTGTCGAGACCTCCAGTCCAAACTGGCCGAGGTCGCCAACGGTCGGGCGTTCCTGCTCCAGGCTGGTGACTGCGCCGAATCCTTCGACGGATTCAACGCCAACGCCATTCGAGACCGGCTGAGGGTCATCCTCCAGATGGCGGTTGCCCTCACCTACTCCTCCGGGGTGCCGGCCGTGAAGGTCGGCCGGATCGCTGGCCAGTTCGCCAAACCTCGCTCGAGCGCTACCGAGACCATCGATGGCGAAGAGTTGCCGTCGTTCCTCGGCCACATGGTGAACGATCTGCCCTTCTCCCCCGGTGGTCGCCGACCCGACCCTCGACGTCTGCTTCAGGCCTACAACCAGTCGGCCTCGACCCTCAACCTCTTGCGCGCCTTCACCAAGGGCGGCTTTGCCGACCTCCATCGGGTGCAGGCCTGGAACCAGGAGTTCGTTGCCGCCTCGGCCGAGGGCAAGCGCTATGCCGCACTGGCATCCGAGATCGATCGTGCGCTGCGGTTCATGGAAGCGGCCGGCATCTCCTCGAACCATCCCGAGATCCACGAGGCCGACTTCTACACCAGCCATGAGGCGCTCCTGCTCCCCTACGAGGAAGCGCTCACCCGCAAAGACACCCTCACCGACGAGTGGTACGACTGCTCAGCCCACATGGTGTGGATCGGCGAACGCACCCGCAATCTCGACGGCGCACACATCGAGTTCTTCCGTGGGATCAAGAATCCCATTGGCTGCAAGATCGGCCCAACCGCCACACCCGACGATCTCGTTGCCCTGTGCGACGCCCTCGACCCCGAGCGCGCCGCTGGGCGCCTCACCCTGATCACCCGTATGGGCGTCGACAACGTGCGAGAGCATCTCCCGCCGCTGCTCGAAGCCGTTCGTGATTCAGGCCACCCGGTTGTGTGGGCATGTGATCCAATGCACGGCAACACCTACACCTCGTCGTCGGGCTACAAGACACGCCACTTCGACTCGGTGCTCGGCGAAGTCGCAGGCTTCTTCGAGGCTCACCGAGAGGTCGGCACCTGGCCAGGGGGCATCCACATCGAGCTGACCGGTGAGGACGTCACCGAGTGTTTGGGCGGTGCAGCCATGCTCGATGACGCCGATCTCAACCAGCGTTATGAGACCATGTGCGATCCGCGCCTCAATGCCAGCCAAAGTCTCGATCTTGCGTTCCGGGTGAGCGAGTTCAT
>JBBQUN010000199.1:0-8897 GCA_038212405.1 Acidimicrobiales bacterium
CGACGATTCTGTGGCTCGTGTGGCTCGCCGATCGTTTCGGAGTTGATCGAGCCAGCCGGAATCCTGGCCGTCAAGGCTGGCACTCTCGATGATCGCTCGGTGGTGCTGCCAACGGCCCAAGTCTTCACCGACCACAAGCAGGCATGGGTCGACATGGCTGACCTTCCGGCAAAGGCTCGTCAGTAGCTACTCCGAGACAATGAAGGCCGTCGTGCGGACGGGTGCTTCGCCGGTCAGGTGTTCGACCAGGAATGACACCGAGTGCACGAGTTCTTCCATTGGCACAGCCGGGTGGAGGCCAGGGTTGGCGTGGAGCCGCTTGTCCTGGGTGGCCAGAGCATCGAAGAGGGCAAGGCATTCGGCACGGCTGAAGAGCTCGTCCTCGAGCTGCATGAGGAAGCTCACCGGAATCGTGATGTTGGCGGCCGCTGCCTCGATGACCGGGCGATAGGTGTCGGGTCCGGTGATTCCCATCAGGCCGAGTACGGCGACCGAGATACGAGGTTCGGCTGCCACGAAGGGAGCGCCGTAGATCGTTCCCATCGAGAGGCCCCAGTAACCGACGCGACCATCGGCCAGTTCGGGGATCTGCCGAGCGGCGTCGAGCGCCAACGTCCAGTCGGCCACCATGTCTTCGGCACTACCGGGTCGCCGCCACTCCGGCCAGAAGGCATCTCGGCCTCCATTCCCGCCCTGTCGACGCCCGTGCACAGGCCCGTCGATCGACAAGACCGCGACGCCATGGTCGGCCGTGAGACGCTTGGCCAGCCAGGGGATCGGCGGCTGATGGCGGTCGCCAGACGCGCCGTGACCGCAACACACCAACGCAGTGCCGGTGGTTGCGTCGGCCGGGAGCCACAGCACACCGGTGATCGGGCGATCGCCGCGATCGAGCGTGAACTCGATCGTTCGAGCACCGCTTGGCGTTGTCTGTTCGTCGACGATGTGATCGATCAGCGAAGGCGTCATGGACTGGGTCTACCACGTCGCCCGCTCACCAGCCCGACGTTCCCGGCTCACCCTTGAACGGGCCGACCACGTCGTTGGTGATCCAACCACCGTAGAACCCGCCCGCTTGAGGCCGAACGACTTCCCCGTCGACGGTGCACTGCACCAGACCTGGATAGAACGAGATCCATCCGGCGTAGTCAGCGAACTCTGCGTACGGCTTCGGGTAGCGCCAGCCAACCGCCACGGTGGTGCCAGCGATGGCAACGTATTCGGCGCTCCCTTTCCATTCGCAATGCGAGGCGCCAGGAGCGGTCACCAGTCTCTCGGACAACACCGCTTCTGGTGGCAGGTAGAACGACGGCGGATGCGACGTTTCGAGTACCCGTATCGAACCGTTGGTGCTGGCCAGAACGCCCAACGAATCGCAAACCTCGATGGTCCGATGATCGGCTACCACCGCCGGTGGCCGGGGGTAGTCCCACACCGACTCCTGCCCGGGTCCAGGTTCAGCGGCGAACGGTGGGCGATGCACCCCGCGGTGCTGCCACCCCTCGCGTGCTTGTTGGACCCAGCGCGGCTTCTCGGTACTCACCTGTTTCACGTTAGTCATGGGACGTGCGCCGCAGCCCTACCGGGCTACGGTTCGATTCGCTGACCACCCTGCTCGCTGACCACCCTGCTCGCTGACCACCCTGCTCGCTGACCACCCTGCTCGCTGACCACCCTGCTCGGAGGAGCACCCCAATGGCACCCAACATCGTTCTCATCAATTGCGATGACCTCGGCTACGGCGACCTCGGTTGCTACGGGTCAACGGTGCATGACACGCCGGCGCTCGATGCGCTGGCAGCCGAAGGGGCAAGGCTGACCGACTTCTACATGGCCTCACCGGTGTGCTCACCGTCGAGAGCGGCCATGCTCACCGGCAGCTATCCGTTGCGCATCGGCTTCGGCGGGGCGCCGATGCAACACATGCGGGTGCTGTTTCCGGGTCAGGGGGTTGGCCTCGATCCTGACGAAATCACCATGGCAACGATGCTCAAGAGTGCGGGCTACGACACGCTCGCTGTCGGCAAATGGCACTGCGGTGATCAGCCCGACTTCCTCCCAGGGAACCACGGCTTCGATGACTGGTTCGGACTCCCGTACAGCAACGACATGGGCCGTCAGGCGTTGGCCGAAGGGCAACCGACACTGGCCGAACTCAACGAACGCATTCGCGCTGCCGGCATCGATTTCGAGTTGCAGTGGCCGCCGCTCCCTCTGATGGACGGTGGCGAGGTACTCGAGTGTCAGCCCGACCAGGCATCGCTCACCGGTCGATACGTCGAGCGTTGTGTGCAGTTCCTCCGCGAGGAACGTGAGGCTCCGTTCTTCTTGTACCTCGCGCACATGTACGTGCACTTGCCGATCTACGTCGAGGAGCACTTCCACGAGCAGTCGCGCAACGGCGCCTACGGGGCTGCTGTGGCGAGCATCGATTGGGCGACCAAGGTGATCGTCGACGAACTCGAACAACTCGGGTTGGCAGAGAACACCTTGGTCATCTTCACCAGCGACAACGGCGCACTGGCTCCAGGAGCAGACGGGAGTGGGAGCAACCTGCCGCTACGGGCATCGAAGGGGACCACATGGGAGGGTGGCCAGCGGGTGCCATGCATCATGAGGTTGCCGGGGCGGATCCCCGCCGGTGCCGTCGTGACCGAGATGGCAACGGCAATGGATCTGCTGCCAACGTTCGCCAACCTCTGTGGGGTCGAAGCACCGAGCGATCGTGTCATCGACGGCAACGACATCAGCGCGCTTCTCGGACTCGGTGGACAAGCACCGGCATCGGACCGACCGTTCTTCTACATTGGCGGCGCCAACATCGAAGCGGTCCGAGTCGGTCGCTGGAAGCTGCATATCCGCAAAGGCGGCACTGCGCTCTGCGAGCTCTATGACCTCCATGCCGACATCGGTGAAGCGAACGATGTTGCCGGGGCACATCCCGACGTCGTTGCTGCGCTTCTTCTTCGCGTCGATGCGGCGCGGGTCGATCTGGGTGACGAGGCATCGGGCATCACCGGTGCCGGAACACGCCCAATCGGCAGGGTCGACAACCCGGTGCCATTGACCTCTGCCGACCCCAACGATCCGGCAACGATGGCCGAGTATGACCTGCCCTATCGCGGTTGACCTCGTTGTCGAGGTCCCCCACACTGTCGCCATGCGAGCAGCCCAAGTCATGGCGCAGAACGACATTCATTGCGTCGAAGCACCCATGCCCGAACCACGAGCAGGCCAGATCCTGGTCAAGACCGACGCCGCCTCGATCTGCGGGTCTGACCTGCATGTGCTGTGTCATGGGGTCGCCATGCCACCGCTGCCGTGCGAATACGGATTCCCCGGCCACGAGGCGATTGGTGAAGTCGTCGAAGCGACGAGGGGCAGCAGCGAAGCCGAACACTTGCCCGTCGGCACCAAGGTGCTGTGCTTCCCGCCTGCGTCGATCGCCACCTGTTTCGCCGATTACCAAGCCATCGATATTGCGCATGTTCTGCCCCTTCCATCATGCGACGTCGCACCGGCGGAACTGTTGATGGCCCAGCAGTTGGGCACGGTCATCTTCGCGGCCAAGCAATGGTCGGTCGATGTGGCTGGCAAGTCGGTTCTGGTCATCGGGCAGGGCTCGGCTGGTCTGCTGTGGACTTGGTGGCTCCGTCATTGCGGGGCGGCGTCAGTGATCGCAACCGATCCTTGCGAGCCCCGACGAGTGGCGTCAGCGCACTTCGGCGTCGACACGGTGCTCGATCCTCATTCGGTCGATGTCGAGTCTGCTGTGCGAGACCTCACCGGCGAAGGCCCCGATCTCGTGGTCGAAGCGGTTGGCAGCCGCCAAACGGTGAACGACTCGGTGAATCTGGTTCGCCCCGAAGGCAACCTGATGTGGTTCGGTTTACCTGACTCCGACAGCGCCGTCTCATTCGAGTTCTCGAAGTTCTTCCGCAAGCGCCTTCGTGCCATCAGCACCTTTGGTGCGCAGAACGAACCGTCGGCAACGTCGTTCCAGCTGGCGCTCGACCTGATCTCGTCGGGCACGATCGATGTCTCGCCACTTCCGTCGCAGTCGTTCTCCATCGAGTCGATCGACGTCGCGGTCGCCGCGGCCAACAATCCGATGGTGAGCGGCGCACTCAAGGTGAGCGTCACCTTCTGAGATTCGCACTTGTGCAAAGGATGCGTTGCATCGCTGAGCCCGTCGTCAAGCGCAGGGGGTAGCGGCCATCGCTTCGGCGGCGATGTCGACTGTTGCGTCGATGTCTGCTTCGGTGTGAGCGGCGCTGAGATTCCAGTTCAGCATCGGGTGGAGGAGGGCTCCTCTCCCTGCGGCCTCGCGTGAGAAGCGTCGACCAATCGTTCGGTCGGCGTCGTCGAGGAAGATCAGGGTCGGCATGGTTGGTGGACCGGTGTAGGAGATGGCGTGGCCGGCCTCCGCGGCGGCTTCGATGATGCCCGTTCGGAGTCGCTTGCCCATCTCGGTCATGTGGGCGAAGGCCGCATCACGGTCATAGATCGCAAGCGTGGCCATCGCCGCGTGCATGGCGGATGCTTCGAACATGTAGGTGGAGGTGTACAAGATCTTGCGAGCCGCTCGACGCAGATCATCACGGCCCAGCAGCGCAGAGATGGCGTGACCGTTACCAAGACCCTTGCCCATCGCCAAGAGGTCAGGCGTGATGCCGAGCACATGGTGCGAGCCGTCAGGGTGAAGGCGAAATCCATGCCGCACGTCGTCGAGAACGACGAGCACGCCGTGGTCCTGGCGGACCTTTTCGATCGCAGCGATGAACGCAGCGTTCGCGGCCACGGTGGCAACTCCCGGGTTCTGGTCGAGGGGATTCAACAGTACGGCGGCACTGTCGTTGCCGGCAGTCTTGGCGTGATCGAGGAGAGCCTGCGGATCGTTCCACGGGAGCCGATCGAGACGATCGGTGGACCCGGTGAGCGGCCCAGGCGGGGGAGCGCTCGCGAACTCGGGGTCGTTGCCGTGGTAGGCAGAGGTGAAGGCGATGACCCGATTGCGTTGGGTGTGTTGGCGAGCAACCCGAACTCCGAGGCTGACGACCTCGGAACCGTTCTTCGAGACGACGCCCCACGCCATTGGTGGGAACCGATCAACGAGACGCTCGATGATTTCGACGAGTGCAGGTGGGAACATGCTGGCCGTGGTGAGCGTGGTGCGTTGCTTCGTCGCAGCAGCTTCGACTTCGGGATGGCGATACCCCAGGAGGTTTGGGCCGTTGGCAGCCAGGTAGTCGATGTAGGAACGACCGTCGGCGTCGATGACCCGGCAACCTTCGGCCGCGGCAATGAAACCGGGGATCACGCCTCGCCCCGCCAAGTCGGCGCTTCTGGTCAGGTAGATCCCGCCGCCGGGCAAGACCCGGTCAGCGCGTTCCCACAGCTCGGTGCCAATTGGACCGTCGATTGGATCATCGATCGTGAATCGCATTGCTCACCATCGCGCTCGTTGGAGTCGGGAGGCAATTCCCTCGTCGAAGCGGGCTTTGCTAGGTTGATGCGGCCCAACGGACGATGCGCAAAGAACAAGCGCTGGTGACGAAGCTAGGAACGACGAAGCAAGGAACAAGAGTGAGCGAGCAGATGACAGCCCAACAGGCACCGCGAATCGAAGACTTCCGGAATCCGGAACAAGAGATGGCCGAAAAGGGCAAAGGTGTTCCGCCGGCTGCTGACCTGTCCATCGAGGAGATCAACCCGCTCAACGCCAATCTGTTCGCCGAGCATCGCTGGCACGACTACTTCAAGCGGCTCCGCAACGAAGACCCGGTGCATTTCAACGAGCTCGAGACCGCAGGACGATTCTGGTCGGTCACCAAGTACGAAGATGTGAAAGCCGTCGACGGCGACTGGCAGTCGTACTCCTCTGACCTCGGCATCACGCTCGGTGTCAAGGTCGGGACGCCGCTTCCCGAGGGCAGCTCGACCGCCAAGGCGTTCATCGCCATGGATCCGCCCGAGCAAACCCAGCAGCGCAAGACCGTCCGCGGCGTGTCGGCGCCGAGCAACCTCAAGCTCCTCGAGTCCCAGATTCGGGAACGCACCGTCGGTGTTCTCGATTCGCTTCCCGAAGGCGAGACCTTCGACTGGGTCGACACCGTATCGATCGAGCTCACCACTTTGCTGCTCGCAACACTGTTCGACTTCCCGCTCGAAGACCGACGCAAGTTGACCCGCTGGTCCGACATCGTGTTCGCCATTCCCGAGCCCGGCGGTCTGATCGAATCCCATGCCCAGCGTCAGCAAGAACTGCGCGAATGCGTCGAGTACTTCGAGGGACTGTGGGAGGACCGACGCCAGAACCCGGGCAACGACCTGGTGACCATGCTCGCTCACGGCGAAGCAACCAAGGACATGGCGACGGCCGAGCACCTCGGCAACCTCTTGCTGCTCATCGTTGGCGGCAACGACACCACTCGGAACTCGATGTCGGGAAGCGTCTACGGCCTGAACGAGTTCGGCGACCAGTACGACAAGCTCATCGCTGATCCTGGACTCGTCCCCAAGTTCGTGCCCGAGCTCATCCGCTGGCAGACCCCGCTGTCGTACATGCGGCGTACGGCAACTCGTGACACCGAACTCGGCGGCAAGCAGATCCTCAAAGACGACCAGATCCTGATGTGGTATCTGTCGGCCAACCGCGACGAAGAGGTGTTCGGTGACAATGCCGACTCGATCGACATCGATCGTCACAACGCCGACCGTCACCTCTCGTTCGGCTACGGCGTCCACTTCTGTATGGGCAGCCGGCTGGCCGAGATGCAGCTCCGTGTCCTGTGGGAGGAGATCCTGGGCCGTTTCGAGCGGATCGAAGTACAGGACGAACCGACGTACACGTTCTCATCGTTCGTGAATGGCTACGCCAAGCTGCCGGTGAGGGTCAAGAGGAAGTGAAGAAGTCAGCGCCGACTGGCCCGTCGTTGCCGTTTGCGAACGCTCCGTCAGCAAGCCGGGCCGGTCGGAGCCTGGGCGAATCCGAACACGTTTGGCGTGAAACACCTTCGAGGTTGCTACCCGACGCACCCAACATCGTCATCTTCATGACCGACGATGCTGGATGTTCGAACGGGTCGCCGTTCGGTGGAGCGATCCAGTTGCCAACGATGGAGCGGGTGCTCAGCGCTGGTATTGGTTTCAACCGATTCCACACCACTGCCATGTGCTCGCCCACCCGGGCCTGTGTGCTTACCGGACGAAACCACCACGCCGTCGGATTCGGCCAGATCCCGGAGTACGCAACCGACTTCGACGGGTACGTCGGGTCGATTCCTCCTTCCGCAGCCACCATTGCCGAAGTCTTACGAGCCTACGGGTATGGCACCGCGGCCTTCGGCAAGTGGCACAACACGCCCGTCGATCAGGTCAACAGAAACGGACCGTTCGATCGGTGGCCGACTGGTCATGGATTCGACTACTTCTACGGTTTCGTTGCTGCCGAGACCTCGCAGTACGAGCCGCGACTGTTCGAGAACACCACGCCAATCGAACCGCCCGATGAGCCCGGCTATCACCTCACCGAGGACATGGTCGACAAAGCAATTGCCTACCTTCGGCGGCGGCGAAACACGACGCCCGACACGCCAACACTGATCTACTTCACTCCCGGAGCAGTGCACGGCCCCCACCACATTCCGGCCGAATGGGCCGACCGCTATGCCGGTGTCTTCGACGACGGGTGGGAGGCACTGCGCGAGCGCACGTTCGCAGCTCAGCGCGAACTCGGGTGGATTGCAGACGACGCAGAGCTGACCCCAATCGATGCCACGATGCAGCGTTGGGAGGATGTTCCCGCGGAGCACCGTCGCTTCCAGTCCAGGTTGATGGAGGTCTACGCCGGCTTCGCCGAGCACACCGACCACCAGTACGGCAAGGTCCTCGACGAGCTCGAGGCGGCCGGTGAGCTCGACAACACGCTCGTGTTCTACATCAACTCCGACAATGGAGCGTCGGCAGAAGGACTCTTTGGCTCGATCGCCGAGATCCTGTGTCACAACGGGTTGCGAGTGCCAGTCGGCGAGCAACTCGAGATCCTTGATCGGGACTACGGCGGTATCGATGCGCTCGGAACCGAGATGGTCGACAATCACTATCACGCCGGGTGGGCGTGGGCGACCGACACACCGTTCAAGTCGACCAAGCTCGTTGCCGCCCATTTCGGGGGAACGCGCACCCCACTGGCTGTGTCCTGGCCCAGGGGATTCGAGCACGACCCAACGCCTCGGGACCAGTTCCATCACGTCATCGACGTCGCGGCCACGATCTACGATGTGCTCGGGATCGATCCCCCGGCAGCGTTCAACGGTGTCGACCAAATCCCGATCGATGGCGTCTCGCTCGCCCCCTCCTTCCGCAGCGTCGGCGCCGAATCGGGGCACACGACACAGTATTTCGAGATCATGGGCAGCCGGGGCATCTACCACGATGGATGGTTCGCTGGTGCCTTTGGCCCCCGCAACCCCTGGGACCCACAGTACAGCCGGTTCCGTGGTTGGGAGCCCGATGAAGACCAGTGGGAGTTGTACGACCTCGAAAACGACTTCAGCCAGGCCAGAGATCTGGCGATGGAACACCCGGAAAAACTGGCTGAACTGCGCCAACTGTTCGATGAGCATGCCGAGGCGAATCAGGTGTTTCCCATCGGTGGAGGTCTGCTCACGTCCGTCTTTCGACCCGACCTCATGCGGTCGAGCAGCCTGAAGAGCTGGTCATTCGACTCCGCCGACGATCGAATCGCCGAGGCCATGGCCCCCAAGTTCCTCAGCGGCTACTCCAGCCGGTCCGAGGTCAGGTTCACGGCCGGACCCGATGACAGCGGAGTGCTGTTCTGCGTCGGTGGGATCACCGGTGGATTCACGGTGTACCTCGAGTCCGGGGTGCTCACC
>JBBQUN010000200.1:0-8872 GCA_038212405.1 Acidimicrobiales bacterium
GCCGACAAGCGGGTCGGCATCATCGGAACCGGTGCCACCGCAATCCAGTGCATCCCGGCGCTCGGCGCCTCGGCCAAAGAGCTCTACGTTTTCCAGCGGACCCCGTCTTCGGTCGACGTGCGCAACAACCGTGAGACCGACCCCAACTGGGCGGCCGAGCTCGAACCGGGTTGGCAGCAGAAGCGGATGGAGAACTTCAACGTTCTTGTCAGCGGCGGTGATCAAGACGAAGACCTGGTGCAAGACGGCTGGACCGACATCTTCCGCAACCTCACCGGTACCGCAGCCAAGACCGCTTCTCGCGAACTGGGTCGTCGATTGGAAAGCCGCGAGAAGGGCAAGCTGATGGTCATGGCCGACTATCAGAAGATGAACTCGGTGCGAGCCCGAGCCGAAGAGATCGTGCTCGACTCCGAAACCGCCGAGAAACTGAAGCCCTGGTACCGCCAGTTCTGCAAGCGCCCCTGTTTCCACGACGAATACCTCCCCACCTTCAATCGACCAAACGTGCACCTGATCGACACCGAAGGCCAGGGTGTCACTGCGGTGACCGAGACCGGGGTGATCGCCAACGGCGAAGAGATCGAGCTCGATTGCCTGGTGTTTGCCACCGGGTTCGAAGTTGGAACCGCCTACACCCGGCGGGCCGGCTACGACGTCACCGGTCCGAATGGCCAGACCCTGAGCGACAAGTGGTCAAACGGTTGGCGAACGTTGCACGGGCTCACGGCTCACGGGTTCCCGAACATGTTCTTCCTCGGGTTCACCCAGACAGCGGTCACCGTCAACATTCCCCATGCCCTCAATGAGCAGGCCAACCACGTGCGCTACCTGCTGGACCGGGCCAAGGAGTTGGGTGCTACTCAGATCGAACCGACGCTCGAAGGGGAGCAGGGTTGGTGTGACGAGATGGACTCGAAGGCCAGGCTGGGGGAGCGGTTCCGGGCCGAATGCACGCCGGGCTACTACAACAACGAGGGGACCGAGAAGAATCCCTTTGGGTTTTTCTCCGGCAGCTACGGCGCAGGCCCGATTCGCTTCTTCCGCCTACTCGACGAATGGCGCTCCACCGGACGGGCCGAGGGCATGACCTTCACCTGAGCAGGCTCAGGCGAAGGTCATCTAGACCTCAGACCCCAGCCGACCTCAGCCGTCGGTGACGCAGCCGTGTGAGGCGTCCTCGACCAGTTTGATGAACTTCCACAGGGTGCCCGACGTGGCTTTGTAGGGCGGCATGGTCCAGGCCGCAGCCCGGCGGGTCATCTCGACGTCGTCGATCTCGACCACGATTTCATGGATCTCGTCGTCGATCGTGATGGTGTCGCCGTCTTCGACGAGGGCGATGGGGCCACCCTCCTGCGCTTCGGGAACCACGTGACCAACGATGAACCCGTGGCTGCCGCCGGAAAAGCGGCCATCGGTGATGAGGGCGACGTCTTCGAGGAACCCAGCCCCGGCCAGCGCGCTGGTGGGGGTCAGCATCTCGGGCATACCCGGCCCACCCTTCGGGCCCTCGTAGCGGATCACGATCACGTCGCCGGACTCGATGCGCCCTTCCTCGAGGCCGGTGAGCATGTCTTCCTCACAATCGAACACTCGTGCTGGTCCGGAGAAACGCAAGCCTTCCTTGCCGGTGATCTTGCCGACGGCACCCCCTGGGGCCAGGTTGCCCCGCAGGATCGAGATGTGGCCGCGAGCCTTCACGGCTGAGTCGAGCGAGGCCACCACGTCTTGGCCTTCGCTCAGTTGCGGTGCCGATTCCAGATTCTCGCCCAGGGTCTTGCCGGTGATGGTGAGCTGGTCGCCGTCGAGCACACCAACGTCGAGGAGGTAGCGCATCACGCCGGGAACGCCGCCGACGGCGTGGAGGTCTTCCATGACATAGCGACCCGATGGTTTGAGGTCGGCCAGGAGCGGGATGCGGGAGCTGGTGTCGAGCCAGTCGTCGATGGTGAGTTCGAGCTCGAAGGAGCGGGCCATGGCGATCAGGTGAAGTACCGCGTTGGTCGACCCGCCAAGCGCCATCGTGATGACCATGGCGTTCTCGAGCGACTGCCGAGTGACGATGCGGCGAGGAGTGAGCCCCTCGGCCAGCAGCATCTCCATCATGGAGCCTGCCTGTCTGCACTCGGCGATCTTGGCCGGATCTTCAGCCGGCGTGCTGGACGAACCTGGCAGGCTCAGACCCATGGCTTCGATGGCGGTGGCCATGGTGTTCGCCGTGTACATGCCGCCGCAGGCGCCGGCCCCGGGAATGGAGCACGACACGATCGCCTGGCGGTCTTCTTCGGTGATGGTTCCCGCCAGGTACTCGCCGTAGCTCTGGAACGCCGAGACGACATCGAGCTTGGTCTCGACGCCACCAATGGTGGCGCAGCCGGCGCGAATCGTGCCGCCGTAGACCATGATCGAGGGGCGGTTCAGCCGGCCCATCGCCATGACCACGCCCGGCATGTTCTTGTCACAGCCGGGAAGGGCGACGAGTCCGTCGTACCACTGGGCGGCCATGACGGTCTCGACCGAGTCGGCGATGATGTCGCGGCTCTGGAGTGAATACGACATGCCGTCGGTGCCCATCGAGATGCCGTCGGACACCCCGATCGTGTCGAAACGCATCCCGATCAAGCCTGAGGCAACGACGCCGTTCTTGACCTCATCGGCCAGGCCGCCCAGATGCATGTTGCAGGGGTTGCCCTCGTACCAGCAGGCGGCGATGCCGATCTGTGGCTTGTCGAGATCGGCATCGCTGAGGCCGGTGGCAAGCAGCATCGCTTGTGATGCTCCCTGACTCTTCGGCTGGGTGATCCGGGATGAGTACGCGTTCAATTGGACCGGCTGCTCGTTCATGGCCCCATCATGCACGAGCCAACCACGATTTCGCCCGATGAACCGCCACGATTTTCGTCCCGGCGACGATCGTGCGTCCGACTCACTTCATGGCCGTTGCGTACCCAGGCGTTGGTTGATCAAGCCGAGCGCCCGACGAGACGGCGCATGCGCTCGACATCGTCGGGATGGCACAGCTCGCTGCCCGCGGACAGCACGGTGGCGGTTCCGGCGGCGATGCCGAGGTGGACCGCATCGGAGATCGAGTCGCCGCGGACCAGGGCAACGGCCATGCCGGCCACCATCGAGTCGCCTGCGCCAACGGCGCTGGCGACTCGCACCGATGGTGCGCGAAAGCGCTGGAAGCCTTCGTCTCGATCCAGCATCATGGCGCCACCGGCCCCGATCGACACGACGATCGCCCGGCAGTTCGCCGTCGCCATGACGTCGAGCAGTGCTTCTTCGATGTCGGCCTCGGTGATCAACTCGCGGCCGGCAACGGCGCTGAGTTCACGTGCGCTCGGTTTCAGCAGACGCGCCGGCGATGCGAGCGCCTCGAGCATCGCGGCGCCCGATGTGTCGACGACCACCTCGACACCGAGGGCGTCGACCGCCTCGATCAGATCGACAACGAACCCAGCCGGAACCCCATCGGGAAGACTGCCCGAGATCACCAGGCAGGCAGCTTCACCAGCCGCAGCGAGTGAGGCAAGCCGGCATCGTTCGAGCGTTGCCGAATCGATTGGTTCACCGGGAATGACGAATCGAAACTGGTTGCCAGTCGAGAGCTCGTTCACGGTGAAGCTCTGTCGAGTTTCGCCTTCGCAGGCAATGTCGAGGTGGGCGACGTGCTCGAGATCGAGCTGGCGAGCCAGCCTGGCGCCGTTCCCGCCGCCGATCGGCAAGATGGCGAGCGACGACGTGCCGAGTCGATCAGCGACACGGGCAACGTTGACGCCGCCGCCACCAGCTTCGGCGGTGGCGGGGCCACAACGGAGTTTGTGGGTCGGTGTCACCACGCCCACCGAAGTGGTGATGTCGAGGGCAGGGTTGAGAGTGAGCGTCACGATCGCAGCCATCCCCCGATCATCGCCGCAGAAATGCACGGATGCGATGCTTCCGGCCAGATCAATTGCAGGGCGAACACTTGGCGGAGAACAAGGAACGATGCAGAACTCACGGTTCGGTGCGAGCCGACACGACGACAACGCCGACGGCCGCAACCGCGGCGATGATCGCGGCGACCAGGGTGACCGTGGTGAATGCATCGGTGAACGCGGTGGCAGCCACGCTGCGAACGGTCTGAGCGAATTCGGGGGCGAGCTCCCTTGACGCGAACAGTGCGCCGCCCATCGACTCGCTCGCGGCCCCCGCAACCTCGGGTGGCACGTTCGTGAGCTGCGAAACGTCGATGCCATTGCGGTAAGCCGAGTTCAAGATGCTGCCGAGCACGGCGATGCCGAAGGCTCCGCCGACCTCGCGGGTGGTGTCATTCACCGCTGACCCGACACCGGCTTTGGACTGCGGAACCGACGACATCAACCGGCCAGTGGAAACGGCTGCGGTCGAGCCCATGCCGACACCGAGGAGAACGAACGCGATCACGAGACGCCAATACGGCGTGGTGGGGGTGACGAACGAGAGCAACATGAAGCCGGCAGCGATCGAGACGAACCCGGCGCTGATGACCTTTGCCGCCCCGACCTTTTGCGCCAGCATGGCGCTGCGGGGCGAGACGATCACGAGGGTCACGCCGAGCGGAACGGTGGAGAAACCGGCACGAAGCGGCGAGTAGCCCTTGACGAACTGCAAGTACTGGGTGACCAAGAAGAAGAACCCGAACATCATGAAGAAGGCGGTGGTGATCACGGCGCTCGAGATGCTGAAGCTCGGCACCTTGAAGAACTCCATCGGCAGCATCGGATGCTTGGTTCGCAGCTCCCAGCGAATGAACGCGAGGAGTGCGGCTCCGCCGATGACGAAGGCCGCCACCACCGGCCCGCTGGTCCAGCCGTGTTGGCCCTCGATGATGGCGAAGAGCAGGCCGGCCATGGCGACCAGCGAGAGACCGGCGCCGATGGGGTCGAGGGGAGCGTCGTCGTCATCTTTCGACGTCGGCGACAACACCAGCACGGCGAGGAGCGTGGCCAAGACGATTGGCACGTTCACCAGGATCGTCGAGCCCCACCAGAACCCGGCATTCAGCAGCAGGCCGCTCACGATGGGACCGATCGCGCCACCCGCACCGGCGAAGGCAGCCCACAGGGCAATGGCCTTGGTCCGCTCATGTGGTGGGAACACCGTGGTGATCAGCGAGAGCGTGGCGGGCATCACGAACGCAGCGCCGATACCCGAGATGCCGCGACCAACAATGATTTGGCCAGGTCCATCAGCCAGCCCCGACACCATCGACCCCATGGCGAAGACCACGAGTCCGGCCATCAGCGCCTTCTTGCGCCCGTACTTGTCACCGAGGGCGCCGGCGGCGAGGAGGAGGCCGGCAAAGATCACTGCGTAGGCATCGACGATCCATTGGAGGTCGGTGGCAGTCGCCGCCAGTTCCTCTTGGATGGTGGGAAGGGCAACGTTGAGTCCGGAGACCGACATCACGACCATGACGAGGGACAGACACATCACCCCCAACAACTTCCAACGTCGATCAAAGACGTGGGGTTGTTCCCAGAGCGGGACGGTCGTGTCGGTCGTTGTCATGGGGTTCGCTTTCCGAAGCCGAAGATCTCGTTGACTCGTTCCATGCCAGGGTCGCCGCCGAGGTCGTCTCGATGCAGAACCATGGCGAGCTTGGTTCGCCGCCGGAGGAGGTCATCGGGCCGTACGATCATCTCGCGCTCGGCCATGAGTACCAGCTCGGCGGCCAGGACGTCGCTCGAGGCAAGCGATGGTTCGCCCATGGCTGGATCGTTGTCGATCAATTCGAGCAGTTTGAACGCCGCCATCGCGTGGCGTCGCCACAGGACTTCAGCCATCGAATCTGCTTGTTCGATCTCTGGCGCTCGACCCAAGCCACGCTTGTCGGCTGCGGCGTAGAAGCGATTGCGCTCGGCGTCACTCGGCTCCCCGAACCAGCCCGGCGCCGGTGCTCCGCCGGCGATGCCGATGTCTTCGAGTGCTTCGGCAACCTCGTCGCCGACGTTGAGGCAGTCGGTGAGCTTGCCGCCGAAGATGCTCACGACCTTCTTGTGTTTGTCGACCTCGATCTCGTGCTTGCGTGACAGCGACGTCCAGTCGGTATCGGTGTGGTCGTCGCCGTTCGTGCTGACGACGAGTGGCCGGACTCCGCAGCGTTCGGAGATGATGTCGGCACGAGTGAGCGGCGTTGTCAGGTCGAGGCGGGCGTTGATCTGTTCGAGGAGGAAGTCTCGATCGGCGTCGAGCACCCCCTCGCGAGGATCGTCGGTGCGCGTGTCGGTGGTACCGATGACCGATCGGTTCGCCATGGGGATCACGTAGAAGAGCCGACCGGTGTCGTCGAAGAAGGCCAGTACGCGCTGGTTATCGGTGATTCGCGGCACGATGAGATGGATGCCCTTGGAATAGACGATGCGATGCTCGGTGGTGAGGTCGAGCTGCTCGTTGAGGCCGTCGATGAAGGGACCGGCAGCGTTCACCAGCGCAGTGGCGCTGGCGGTGAAGGTGCGATCGGACTCACGGTCGGCGAGCGAGACGGTCCAGCGGTCGCCGGTGCGTTCGGCCCGCTCGACCGAGACGTAGTTGACGGCGGCGGCGCCGTTGTCGAGCGCCGATCGTACGAACCCCCACACGAACCGGGAATCGTTGTCGGGCAGGTAGGCGTCGGCATAGCGAATGCCGCCCTTGGCGGTGCTGGTGTTGACGAGCGGCTCCTGCGACTCGATCCCGCCGGCCCGATAGACCCGAGGCGAGTTGGTGGCGAAACGGCCGATGCCCCAATAGCCGAGCGCACCGAGAGCGGCGAGCGCGACCGGAAACGGTGCGGTCTTGTCGAGGGTGGCGAGGAAGTCGATTTCCTTGATCTGTGTTGGGTAGCTCCTGAGCATGTGATTACGAGACGTGCACAGATCCCACACCAACTTGAGTTCGTAGTTCTCGAGGTACTTGAACCCGCCCCAGATCAGGTTGGATGACTGCTGGCTGGTGAAGCTGGCGAAGTCGTCTCGCTCGACGAGGGCGACCGACAAGTCTCTTGCCGCCAATGCCGCAGCAGTGACAGCGCCGTTGATTCCGCCGCCGATGATGAGCACGTCGAAATGCCCACCGTCGAGTTCAGCAAGCTTTTGTGCTCGTAGCTCCATGGCGGGAACGGTAGCCATCGTCAGGCGAAACACACGGGTGGCACGACGCGAGGGCGCCCGACCCCTCGAAGGGATCGGGCGCCTCAGGCGTCGTCGGTGACGAACGACCTCTCGAGGTCGATCAGCCTTCGTCTTCGGCGGCTGCGGTTTCGCCGTCGGCCTCGGCCTCGGCGTCAGCCTCGGCTTGGGCATCGTTGAGGTCCTCAGCGGTCACTCCGCCGGGGTTGGCCCCGTCGTCGGACTGCATGTGGTCGGGGTTGAGGCGCCAGTTGCTCGGGCGCACCGGCTCCTCGTTCGGGTCGAAACCGGGGGTCTCGTCGACGATGATGGCGGTGACCATGCCGAACATTCCGGTGGAGCGCTCGACATGGGTGAGGATGTGGCAATGCCAGACCCAGACGCCGGCGTCATCAGCCCGGAACATCACCGTGTAACGCTCTCCGGGGGCGATGTTCAAGGTGTCGGTCCAGTAGGGAACCTCGAGCGGGATGCCGTCCTTGGCGTAGACCAGTTGCGGGAATTGGTGGAGGTGCATCGGGTGAATCTGGAGGCCCTCGTTGTAATAGGTGATGCTGGCCCACTCGCCCTGGTCGAGTACCAGTGGTGCCGTTGCCGGGAAGCTCTTGCCGTTGAGACTGAGGCCGATCGTGCCGGCATCGTTCAAGATCATTGGCTCATCGACGGCGAACTCGCCGTCTTCGGGCAGCTGAACGCCGCTGACTTCCATGCCCCATGGCGCAGGGTTCTCGCCGACGACGAAGGCGCCGAACATGCCGTTGACCACCTGGACCTGGGCATGGTTGTGCGCATGGTACATGCCAATGGCGTCATCATCGACGATGAACTCGTAGACGAAGGTGCCACCGTTGGGCTCGATGAGATCCTGGGTGTAGGGAGCAACACCGTCCATGTCGTTGGGGGTGTGTACGCCATGCCAGTGGACGTCGGTGCCCATTGGCAGGTTGTTGGTGAAGTTCACCTTGATCTTGTCGCCACGGTCTAGGTCGAACTTCGGTCCGGGGACCATCCCGTTGTAGGCCCAGGCTTCGACGAAGAGACCCGGCTCCTTCTCCCACTCGATGATCGAGGCTTCGAGTTCGAAGACCTTGGTGCCGTCGGCGGTGACTTCGACCGGCTCGATGATCTGGTTGCCGACACCCTCGGTTTCGGCTGGGAAGGCCAGCATCGATTCCATCATGGCGGTGTCCATGGCGGCGTATTCTTCTGTCGTCATGTTGGAGTGGTCGTCGCCACCGCCGCCCGACGCCGCAGCGACGGTTTCACCGCTGCCGCTGACGGTGAGCATGGCCACCATGCCGGAGTCGGCGTGGCCCGCAATGTCGCAGTAGACCTCGTAGGTGCCGGGTGACAGCTTGCCCAGCGGCAGCTCGATGATGCCACCGGTGCCGACGTTGGGGCTCATGAGGCCGAGTTCGCGAACGCCGAGATTGTGGTCCATCGAGCCGTTGTTGGCGATCACCAGGGTCACGTCGCCCTCGGGTGCGGCAAGGTTGCCATTGATGGTGAACTCGGCCAACTCGACGTCGATACGAGTGTTGGCATCGGCGCTGACGGCGTTCGAATCGTCGGCGAGGATGCCGATGGCGGCGATGCCGAGCATGAACGCCATCACGATGGCGAGGCCACCGAGGGTGAGAGTCAGGAACCAGCTGCTGCTGAGCCGTTCCTGTTGGGGTCCGGCCGAATATGGTGCGGACGGGTCGGTCATTGACATGAAGGAGGGCTCCGATTGG
>JBBQUN010000201.1:0-8851 GCA_038212405.1 Acidimicrobiales bacterium
GGTCGGTCTGGCCGCACGCAGCATCGAAGCCGCGGGGTTTCCCACGGTCACCATCACCTCTGCGCTGTCCATCACCGAACGGGTGATGCCTCCCCGCTCGCTCTTCGTCGACGCGCCGCTCGGCCACACGGCGGGTCCCAAGAACGAGCCCGACCTCGGCCGCGGCATCATCGAGATGGCGCTCGGGCTCTTCGAGCTCGGTCTTCCATCGGGATCGATCACCGACTCGGGTTATCGCTGGCCCAACGACGACTGGCGAGCCGAGCCGCTGCGTTGGTCACGCAAGCGAGAGAACGCCAGCGAGAACGCCAGCGAGAACGACAGCGTTGGCAAGAGTGGCGGCGCACAGCCGTCTACCGCATCCTCGGCCGACACTCGCACCGAGCGCAGCGATGAACCGCAATATCAAACCGATGCCGACCGCCACGCGGCCGAACAGACCTGAGCGCTCCGTTCGCCGAACTCGGCGGAAGAACGCTACGATATTGTCCGTACATTGAGGGGTTGCGTTCGTCAACGCCCATCACACGGAGGTCCATCGTGTCCGACCAGCTCACCATCGACATCGGTATCAGCGAGGAAGACCGCAAAGCCATTGCCGAAGGCCTCTCTCGTCTCCTCGCCGACAGCTACACCCTGTATCTCAAGACACACAATTATCACTGGAACGTCGTTGGCCCGATGTTCAACACACTCCATCTCATGTTCGAGACCCACTACAACGAGTTGGCGCTCGCCGTCGACCTCGTTGCCGAGCGCATTCGCTCGTTGGGCGAGCCGGCACCCGCGACCTATCGCGAGTTCGCGGCACTGTCGAGCATCGACGAAGACGCCGATCATCCTGATGCAGTCGAGATGATCAAGCGACTCGTCAAGGGCCACGAAGCCGTCGCTCGCACGGCTCGCAGCGTCTATCCGATCGTGCAAAAGGCCAGCGACGAACCAACCGCTGATTTGCTCACCCAGCGACTTCAGGTCCACGAGAAGACGGCCTGGATGCTCCGGAGCATGCTCGAGGGCTGACCTCGCCCGATGCGCGGCACAGCCAGATGACTGCGGCCTGAGCGTGCCCCGCTCCGACCTAGCCTGAGGACATGGCCCACAGCCCCTATCCCCCATTCCGAGGTGTCGAGCCCATCGACACCAAACGATCCATCGAAGCCGAGCGCGCCCACCGCAAGCGGATGTGTGCGCTCGGCTATCGCGTTTTCGGCGCGCTTCGATGGGGGCAGCTTGGTGACGGCCACATCTCGGCCCGCGACCCCGACCAGACCGATCACTTCTGGGTCCTCGATTGGGGGATCCCGTTTCGCTCAGCAACCGTTGGCGACCTCGTCCTGGTCGGGCCTGACGGCTCGGTGAAAAACGGCGACGGCGAGCCGACCGGTGCCGTCAACACTGCCGGCTACAACATCCATTCGCCGCTGCTTGCGGCCAGGCCCGACGTCGTCAGCGCCGCTCACACCCACACCGGCTACGGCACACCGTGGTCTGCCAACGTCGAACCGTTCAAGGCCATCAGCCAGGAAGCGTGCGCCTTCGTCTTCGATCAGGCCCTGTTCGACGACCAAGAAGTCGAGGTGTTGTCGCCCGAAGGTGGCAAACGAATCGCGGCCGCTCTCGGTGGCAACAAATTCGCGATTCTGCGCAATCACGGCCTGCTCACTGTTTCACCAACCGTCGAAGGAGCGGTCGGTTTCTTCGTGATGGCCGAACGGGTCGCCGAGGTTCACGTCAAGGCGCCGAACGCCAAGCCGATTTCCGACGAAGCTGCGCGCATTGCCGCCTCCACGCTCCAACCGGCCGACGTTGGCTGGCGCGTGTTCCAGTGGCTGGTCAACGACTTGGTGCCCGACCACTCGATCGTCGACTGAGCGAAGATGCTTGACCCACTCGTCGACCTGTTGGCCGACGAACCTCTGGTTCTGCTGTTCGCCGTCCTCGCTGTCGGCGCGGTGATCGGCGCCGTATCCCTTCGCGGTATCAGTATTGGGCCCGCCGGAGCGTTGTTTGCCGGACTCGCGGCATCGGCGCTCGACGAGCGACTCGTCATTCCCTCGATCGTGGGGACGGTCGGGCTTGCGCTGTTCACGTACTGCGTCGGGTTGCCGCCGGCCCCGAACTCCAACGTTCCATTCGTTCCCGCTTACCGCTGCTGGGCATCGTCGTCGTTTTGATGGGTGTCATGGCGCCCGTCGCCGCATTGATCGGCAACCTCCTCGACCTTGGCCGAGCCGAAACGGCCGGCCTCTACGCCGGCAGCCTCACCAACACTCCGGCGCTCGCTGCCGCTCAGTCCCTCGTTGATCCTTCCGAGCAGAGCCTCCCTGTTGTCGGCTACGCCCTTTCATACCCCTACGGGGTCCTCGGGATCCTTGCCGCCATTGTCATGATCGGCCGTGTTGTCCCCCAGCGTCCCGGCGCCGAGCACGACACCGAGCTACAAAGCGTGACGGTTCGCGTCGGCCAAGGACGAGGCCAGATCGTCAGCAACCTCTACGGCCGCTACGACGGCGCCGTCGGAGTGTCTCGGGTCCAGCGAGGTGAGGACATCTTCGTCCCGGCTCGATCCGACCGGGTCGAACCGCACGATCTCATCGCCGTGACCTGCCCGGCTGATCTGGTCGAAGCCGTCATCGGCTCGTTGGGCGACCGTCCCTCGGCTCAGCTCACCGACGACCGTTCACGCCTCGACTTTCGCCGCATGGTCATCTCGAATCCCGACGTGGTTGGCGTTCACCTCTCGAAGCTGAAGCTCACCGCACGCTACGGCGCAACGATCACCCGAGTACGACGTGGCGAGTCCGACATGCTTGCGAACCTCGAAACCGTGCTCGAGCCCGGCGACCGGGTGCGTGTCGTCGCACCGCCCGAACGGATGGCCGACATCGCCAACGAGCTCGGCGACAGCGAGCGTAGAGTGTCGGAGTTCCACCCCCGCGGCTTCTCGATCGGGCTCTTGCTCGGTCTGCTCGTCGGGCTGATCCCCATCCCCGTTCCGGGCGTTGGCTCGATCGAACTCGGGTCGGCGGGAGGGCCACTCCTCGTCGGCCTCCTCCTCGGATGGCGCGAACGTACCGGGCCGCTCGTCTGGCAGGCACCACACGACGTCAGCTTCACCCTCCGACAGCTCGGGTCGTTGCTCTTCCTCGGTATGGCCGGCACCTCCGGCGGCGCAGCGTTGCGCTCAGCACTTGCCGGCGGCGACGGGCTTCGCCCGATTGCAGCCGGTTTCGTGATCACCTCGCTTTCGGCCGCGCTGCTGGTAGCGGTTGGAAAGTGGCAAGATCTCGGACCCGCCGGTACCGCTGGTCTGGTATCGGGAGCCCATACGCAGCCGGCTGCGTTGGCATTCGCAGCGGAGCGGACCGGCGACCCGCAGCTCGACCTCACCTACGCCCTCATCCTGCCGGCGGCAATGGTGACCAAGATTCTCGCCGCTCAGCTGCTGATTCTGATTTGAGTTGGTCGGGCGGAGTGGTGGCTCGGGCGGATTGGTGGCTCGGGCGGAGTGGTGGCTCGGTCCGATCAGAAGACGGGGAAACTCACGGTCGGGTCGCGATCGAGTTGCTCGACCAAGGCCACCTCCCACGTGAGGTAGTCCTGCATGTGACGTTCGGGCTCGCCGTCGTCGTGGTCGTAGGGCTTGTACCAGATGTCATCGACCTCGGTGGTCGGTCGGGTCAGCCCGACCTCGGGGAGGCCGCCCGCCAGCGTCCAGCCCTTGGTGCCCCCGACCAGTACCGACACCGAAGCATCGGGCCAGCGGAGCGAAACGTCGCTGGCAGCGAGGGCGGCGAGCACTCCGTCTGGCGAGGTCAGGATGATCTCGTCGGCGTCACCGATGATCGCCTTCGCCTCACCGAGTCGGCTCCGCACCGCCCAGTACGCGCCGGGGAGGTGACCGTGCTTTCGGTAGGCGAGGCTCGACGCCAGATCGATCACGACCACGCCGGGCCGAGGGGTGGCGACGAGCTCCGAAGCCTCGATTGGATTGAGGGGGTCGGGCACGAGGCGCGCCGAACCGGATGGCCCCGAAGCCCCGACACGGGGACGAGGCGCCATGACGACCGCATCGTTCCAACCCATCTGGCGGAGCCACGACGCGGTCATCGATGCCCGAACGCCGTCGTCATCGAACAACACGAGTCGAGCGTTGCGAGTCGCCACATAGGTGTCGGTCGCTTGCACCAGCTGCCCGCCCGGCGCATTGAGCGTTCCTGGTTGATGGGCTTCGAGGTACTCCTCAGGCGAGCGAACGTCGAAGAGATACGTTGTGCGGTTGCGGTCTTCGAGCCAGGTTTCCAGCGTGAGCTCGTCGATGACTGCGACACCGAACCGGTCCCGCACCTGGCTCGCCTGCTCGATGGCCCATGCTCTCGATTCCTCGGAGGGGGCCGGCGCCGAGACGTCGAGCCCGCTCGACACCTCGTGACCAGCGAGCTGCCAGCCCATCGTGCCGTTCTCGAGTGCGACCACACGGTTCTCGAGCCCGGCGTTGATCAGTGACTGCGCGCCGATGATGCTGCGGGTACGGCCTGCACAGTTGACGATCACGAGTGTTTCGGGGCGAGGAGCAAGCTCTTTGACCCGGTGAACGAGCTCGGCTCCAGGGCAGTCGACGCCGGTGGGAATCGACATGCGGCGGAACTCCGGCAGCGGACGCGAATCGAGGACGACCACGTCGGCCCCGCTGTCGAGGAGGGCGGCAACCTCATCAGCCGGGAGTCGCGGCGTGCCATAGGTGTGCTCGACGTACTCGCCGAAGGCCTTGGAGGGAACGTTGACGCCCCCGTACAGCTCGCCACCATCGCCAAGCCAGGCGGCGGTGCCACCCATGAGGATGAACTGATTGGTCCAGCCGAGCGCGGCCGCACGAGCAGCGGCACGATTGGCGAGGCCTGAGGTTCCGTCGTCGCACCACACGACTCGAGTGTCGAAACGGGGCACGAGATCGCCGAGCTGGAGCTCGAGGTTCGACAGCGAAATGTTCGCCGCATGAAACAGATGCTGCTGGAAGAACACGCCTTCCTCACGAGCATCGAGCAGGGCAAGTTCGTCACCATCGACCAGCCAGGTGCGCAGCGTGGCCGGGTCGACGGTTTGGAGCGACGATCGCTCGTTCATGATCGCTCGTTCATGATCGCTCGTTCATGATCGACCGGGACGGGCCTCGGCGATGTCGGAATGCGCCGGGAACACCTTCCATTCGCCGGTTCGAGCCGAAAGGTACTGGCGTTGATCGAGTCGCTCGAGCGCCAGCCCGTAGCAATGGAAGTTGAGGGCTGGACCATCGATGTGGATCGAGTGCAGATCGTCGGGCAGCATGGCGACGCCGGTTCCCTCCTCGACCACGTGCTCGCCCTTTTGCACAACGCCGTCACCGTCGCGGTCATAGAAGCGGTTGAGTTCCTGGCCGTCGAAACCAACCACCACAGCCCACGTCGTGTGATTGTGCACGGGGGAAGCGGTGCCACCGCCACTGGCGTTGGCGTAGAGCACGAACCGATCGTCATCATCCTGTGCGATCCGATAGAGCCGGCTCTTGGCCGGCTCATCGTTGCTCGGCGGAGGGAAATCGTCGAGTGAGAACAGGTCTCGCTGCGCGGCCAGCGCAACGAGACGTTCTCTGATCGCCTCCACGCCCGCTCGGGTGACCCCCTGGGTCGACTCGATCTGGCGGATGTCGTTCATTGCGTCGGCGATTGCCGCTTGCCTTGCATTGCTCATCGAATACTCCTTCGATCTTGCCGGCATGTCGGTTGCGGTTCCATCGGGGTCGAACCGAGGGTGAGTTGGTCCGGTCGCTCAGGTGAGGTTGCGACGGAACAGATCGTGGAGTCGCTCCCAGTGGCGCTCGGAGGCATCACGGTCATAGGACGGGCGTTCGGCGAACGCATAGCCATGCTCGGTTCCCGGGTTCCATTCCACTTGCCCCCTGGTCCCGTGTTCGACCATGGCCGCTTCGAACTCGGCAACGAGCTCTGGCGGTGCCCACTTGTCGGTTTCGGCGCAACCGATGTACACCTCGGCCGACGAGCGAGCGAGGCTTCGATGCGGTGAGTCGTCGAACTCGGTGGCCAGTTGAACACCATGAATCGAGGCTGCGGCCTTCACCTGGTCGGGGAACGCAGCAGCCGCCGTCACGGCGAACGGCCCGCTCATGCAATAGCCGACCGTGCCAACCCGACTGGTGTCGGCGGCCGGGTCATCGTCGAGCAAGGCCAAGAGGGCACCAACGTCGGCATCGACCATGGTGTTGGAGAGCGAGTCCATCAGTTCGGACATGGTGTCTCGGTCACCGGTCTCGAAGACGTTGAATTCACGAACCTTGCGGTAATACAACTGGGGCGCAATCAGGTAGTAGCCCGCCGAGGCCAGCCGTCGACACATGTTCCGCAGCTCCTCTCGCATGCCAGGGGCGTCCATCAGGAACACCACCACCGGGTGCGGGCCCTCGGAGTCGGGGCGAACACTGAAGACCGGCATGTCGCCATCGGCGGTCGTGAGGTCGAAGAACTGTTCGATCATTGCGCCAGCTTTCCCCATCACGGCGAGCGGTGCGAGTCGAACACCGATTCCTCCGGTGGCGCATCCGAGAAACGCCGCGTAGGTTGCCGACGTGAGCACACCAACGGGGACCATCGCCAAACGCCTTGGCACTGTTGGTCTGTCGACGGCCGCGATCATCGTGCCCCTCACCACCGTGGTTTCCCATTCGTTCGCCCGCTCGACCTATCCATTGATGCTGCCGGCGATCAAGGACGATCTGCTGTCGTCGAACACCCAGGCCGGCCTTGGGGGCACCTTCATCTTTGCCGCCTACCTCGTCGGGGTTCTCGTCGTGACGTTGGCCTCGGGGGCAGTGGAGCCGGTGGCGATCCTTCGCATCGGCCTGACGGTGTCGGGACTCGGCCTGGGCCTCATCGGACTCGCACCGACGTTTCCCGTTCTCCTGGCCGGCCTCGCACTCTCCAGCGCAGGCGGGGCCGGCATCTGGATCACCGCCCCCTTGCTGGCAACCGAAGGAGTGGCGCCGAATCGACGCGGCATCGTCATCGGCTTTCTCACCGGCGCCATCGGTCTTGGCACCTCATCGATCGCCCTTGGCACTCGGATTGCCCGCGATGCAACCGGCGACGCCCAGCTCTGGCGCCCGATCTACCTGATCGAAGCCGGGGCCACCCTCGCCATTCTCGCCCTGGTCATCGTCGGTGTTCGCGCTCGCAACACCGTCCGCATCGGCGGGCGTCGCATCTCATTGGTTGGGTTGCGAACCGTTCCAGGCTGGCGAGCGATCACGACCGCCTATGTCATCTTCGGTGCCATCGCATCGGGCTACACCTCATTTCTGGCCGAAGCCCTCGAGGAAGACGGAGGGCTGAGTCGGAGTGCGGTTGCCAACATCTACATCGGGCTCGGCATCACCTCGCTCGTCGGCGCCCCCCTCATGGGCTGGATCTCTGATCGAGCAGGCCGACGCCGGGCACTCATCTCGGTGATGATCATGATCATGATCGTCTCGATGGGAGTTGCGCTGATGACCGGCGCTGTGCTCGCCATCCTCGCGGTGACCGTCGGCGGCATGTGGGCGAGCTACCCCACGCTCACCGCAACCTATATGCGAGATCACCTCGAAGACCGAGCCTTCGGATCGGCCTACGGCACGATGACCATCTTCTACGGTGCCGCCGCCGTCCCGGCCCCGATCCTGGTCGGGGCCCTCGCCGACTGGCGTGGCTCGTTCACCATTCCTTACCTCTTCGTCGCCGCCTTGGCCGTCGCCGGCGTCATTGCGCTGCGCCAGCTCCCGCAGGATGCGCCCGCCTGACGCGCTACACAGGGATCCATGACGCTCGAACCTGCACTCGTAGCTGCGCTCACCGATCTCGCAACGGCCACCACCCTGCTGGTCGCTTCGGACTTCGATGGCGTGATCGCCCCCATCGTGGCTGATCCGCTCGCGGTCCAAGGGCGCTCGGCCTCGCTCGAGGCGCTCAGGGCGCTGAGCGAACTACCGAACACCCCGGTCGCGCTCGTCTCCGGCCGCTCGCTCGCCTTTCTGGCCTCGGTCGAGGGGGCACCGGCGAACGCGTGGCTTGCCGGCAGCCACGGCTCAGAGTTCAGCCACCAACCGCCGGTCCAGCTCGACCCGGCCCAGCATCATCTGCTCGAACTGATCACCCATGACCTGCAAACACTTGCGGCCTCGGCCGAAGGTGCGACGGTCGAGGAAAAGTCGGGAAGCGTTGCCTTCCACTACCGCAACGTCGATCCGTCGCTGGCCCCCTCGCTTCGTTCGACCATTCTCGACGGCCCGGGCGCTCTGCCGGGCGTCACGACGAAGTTCGGCAAGATGGTGATCGAACTTGCGGTGTTCAGTGCCAACAAGGGACACGCCATCACCGTTCTCAGAGAGGCGACCGGCGCTGATCGCGTCCTGTATCTCGGCGACGACATCACCGACGAAGACGGCTTTGCCGTACTCGGCTCGAACGACCTTGGCGTGAAGGTCGGCGATGGTGCAACCGCTGCCACCCAACGAGTTGCTGACCCAGATGCGGTGACCACGCTGCTTCAGTCGCTCCTCGCCGCTCGCCGCTGAGCCCGCCCGACGAGCGAAACGCAAACGACCAGCGCCCGAAAACCAGAGCACCCCACCAGCTCGAAGCTGGTGGGGTGCTCTGCCGCGTCGATCCGTTCGACCTCGTTCAGGCTGCTTCTTCCAGCAGACGCATTTGCTCGAGGTTGCGACGGCGGCGCTCGACGGTACGGCGTTTCCACGCCTTGGTCTTCCAGTGCCGGGGCTGCTTCTTTGCCCTTGGTTTCACTCTGGGTGGACGATCGAATT
>JBBQUN010000202.1:0-8849 GCA_038212405.1 Acidimicrobiales bacterium
CTCGGAATGGTCGAACACGAGCACGATCTCGAGGTCGCCTCCCTGCTCTTGCGCCATCACCCCAGCGATGGCGCGAGCAAGCAGTCGAGGCCGGTCGCGCGTTGCGATCACCACCGAGACCGACAGGTTCGTCAGTGCCTCAGCCTTGGCGTCGGCAAGGCGAGCGCCGGCCACCGTGTCGGCGGAATCGCTCACGATTCGAGAACGGGATTGCGGTGCGGTTCGATGTTGTTCGGCGTCAGCAACGTCTTGATGCCGAGAAGATCATCGAGCACCTGACCGAGCTTGACGACGCCCGACGCCGCTTCGAGTTCCTGTCGGGGAATCGTGAAATCGTCGGGATGCGCCAAGGCTTGGGCCATCAGCGCATCGAACTCCTTAGGGGTGGTTGCACACTTCGCGAGGCCGTGGTGATCGAGATGCCGAGCAAAGCGAAGCTGGTGATCATCCACGTGTTCACCGAGCGAATCGTCACGAGGAACAACGATCGGCATGCGCCCCGCCATGCGAGCATCCATCACCGTCGACGGTCCGCCGTGGCTCACGACCACCAATGCCGCAGCAAAGAGTCGTCGAAGCTCGTCATGAGGAATGAGGTCATGGCTCTCGAGCGACTGGGGTGCAGCCACCGTTCCTCGTTGCACGATGACGCGATAGCTCTGGTTGGCGGCAGCCCATTGCTCGGCCCACTCGACCAGGCGCTCGAATGGGTGATGGTCGGTACCGACCGAGATCACGATCATCTGATCTTCGGGAAGTGGGAGGTTCGCTACGGAAAGGGACATGGCAGATGGGTTCATCTGGTCGTGGCGTTCGAACGGCGGATCAGAAGAGAGGGCCAACGAGTTCACTTCCAGGATTGAGTCGCTGCTGTTCTGGCCATTGGACGCAGAACTGCGAAGTGAACGGTCGAACCAGGCGACCGGTCATCGTTCGTGAATCGATTCGGTCGTAGACCTCGAGATATACCGTCGGAATCTTGCGTGCCTTGGCGGCAATGAAGAACGGAACCGCAACGCCAGCCCCATTGGAGATGACGACATCGGGACGCCACTCGGCGAGCACCTTGTGGGCCAATACCATGTTGCGAAGGGCGTTTGGGATGTTTCGAGTCGTCGGATAGTGCGCAGGAATCAGATGCTCACCTTTGAGCTTCGAGTGCGCATCAGGGAGATCGAACGTGACCCAACGTCGTTCGTGGTGAGCCCACCACGGGCGAAGTTGGAGGAGTTGGGAGAGGTGGCCGCCCGAAGACGAAACGAACAGCACTCGGCGGGGGGCGCTCGGAAGATGATGCACGTTGGCCATCGCGCTCGCGCCATTGGTCATCGGGGTCTCAGGCTCGCTCATGTCAACCTCTCGAAACCATCGGCTGCACAAACTGCGAGCAATGCGTCGGCCCGTTCTGACATCGATGCGGTACCAACTGCGTCGACCAGAGCCGCACCGGTAGCGGCGTACCGCTCATCGCCAAGTGTCGCTGCGTTGGTAGCGCCCTCCAACAGTCGCTCCTGAACACCGGCACCCGAATCACCGTCGAGGAGCCCGATGTAGCCGAACTCGACAACGGCGCAGATTTCTGCGGCGCTCGCCGGCATCGAAGGACCAACGTCGACGCCCGCGTTCTTGCCCGGTTCCGCCCCGCCGTTGACTGGTTCGGTGGAGAGTCCATCAGCAGACTCGATGACCGGATCAGGCTCGTCCACAACCGCCCGAGATCCTTCACCGGCTGGGTCGTCGCCAACGCCCGTCTCGCTTTCGGGTGGCAACGCATCGGTGTTCGGCTGATCGTCGTTCGTTGTGGTCGACTCGCCTGCGGATGGTGACTGCTCATCACCGGGGGCACGCTCGGAAGCATCGCCGGGGGAAGCCATCGCGTCTGCGCCGTCCTCATCGCCTGAGCTCGTGCACGCCGAGACGCCGAAGCTCACCAGAGCAAGCACCGAGATCATGATGCGGCGAGATCGAAGAAGTGTCATCACCATTCTTTCGGCAGTTGGAACCTAGGGTTAAGACCCGCCAGAAGATGACGAAGTAGAGAGTTCATGAGTCGCGGAATGCCAGTCCCCCAAACGAGTGAATTCGACTGGGTCCGCGGCGTCCTCGGGGGCGACGGCGACGGTCCCAAAAGGTCCTACTTGTGTCGCCCGAGCCTCGATCAACCGGAATTACTCGTTCCGCTCCGCCCTCGCCGGGTCGCGAGCGGGTCGATGCGTCGCTACCACGATGACCGATCACCAAAGCAGCGCGGCGTCGTGCTCGCCGGGCAAATTCTCGGACGAATCGGCGCACTCGACCGAGCGCCCGGCGAGCGAATCGACCTCGTTCCGTTTGCGCTGATCGAGCGGCTTGCGACCATGCTCGGCGAACCGGAGCTGATTCCCGCGGTTGGGCTCGGCCCGCGCCGTCGCAATCGCAAGCCCGTCGTGCAGCTGTTGCGGCCGAATGGCCAGACGGTCGGGTTCGCCAAGGTTGGCTGGTCGGACTTCACCACGGAGTTGATCGCCAACGAGGCTCATTGGCTCCGCCACGTCGACGGTCGTATGCCTGATGGCACCAGTGCGCCGCCGGTGCTGATCAGCCACCAGTTCGACGACGTGTACGTCGTCGTCACGGCTCCCGTCGACACTCCGGCGATCGCCAAGCGAAAGGGCCCACTCCGCTTCGACACCCTTGCCGCCCTCGGTCGTCTCGGCACCAACGTGACGACACCAGTCGCCGGCCTCGTGATGATCGAGCAGTTCCGACAGCTTGGCCTCGGCGACGTCATCGAGCTCGATCGATTGGTTGATCGCCATGGTGCGACCGCGGTCGAACTCGGTCTTTGGCACGGCGACCTCACCCCGTGGAATACCGCCACTCGAGGAACGGTCACGGGGATCTGGGATTGGGAGTTCAGCGACGATCATCGTCCACTCGGTTTCGATGCCTTGCACATCGCGTTCGAACTCGTGCGTCGCAGCGACACCGGAGGCGAGACAGCTGCGCTTGCTGCGATCGAAGCGTCCAGCAGTGGGATCTTGGCGCCCGTTGCCACCGCTCCGGAAGCCGAGGCCATCACCGATCTGTATCTCTGCGAACTGCTGGCTCGAGAACGACGCCTCGCCGGCGAAGGTTGGGAACCCGAACACCTCGGCCCGCTCGAACAGCATTTGATCGACACGATCACGCGTCGCATCAACCGTTCATGAGCGATCAGGGCCCATCGCCAACGAGCATGGCGCAACCCAGCCAACTCGGGTCCCAACAATCGACCGCTGCTGCATCATCACTCGCACTGGTTGGCGCCATCGTCACCACGATCGCCAACTTCGTCATTGCCGTCCTCGTCTCGAGTTCGAGCAATGCACTGGCCGGTGTGTTCTTCACTGCGACCGCAGTCGCAACGATCCTCGGGAACGCCGCCAGCCTCGGGACCATGACCGGGCTGGTGTACTTCCTCCCGCAGGCGATCAACGACGATCGACCGAACCCTCGAGCGTTGGTCGCTTTGGCCCTGGCCCCAGTCGTTGCGATATCGATCGGGCTCGGCGTGCTCCTCCTCGGTATTGCCGGACCCTTCAGTCGCCTCGTGTCCGACGATGCCGCCGGTGACCTGGCATCGATGCTGCGCATCTTCGCCGTCGTCGTCCCGACATGGGCAATCACCCAAGCACTGCTCGGCGCTACACGAGGCCTGGGCACCATGGGCCCAACCGTCGGCGTTGGCCAGCTCCTTCGCCCGGGTGGGCAGATCGTGCTCATCGGATTGCTCTTTTGGCAAGGTGATCCGTCGGCAACGGCGATTGCCATTGCGTGGAGCGCTCCGGTCGTCATCGGACTGGTCGTCGCTGTTGCCTCGGTTGCCAAACTGGGCGGGCTCCAGTACCACGGACCTTCACTGGTGAGCTATCGAGAATTTTGGGCATACACACGATTCCGTGCGCTGTCGACCACCATGCAGATTGCCCTCGAACGTATTGATGTGATCATCGTGAGTGCCCTACTCGGTTCAGGCCCCGCTGGCGTCTACGGCGCTCTGAGTCGCTACATCAGCGCAGGCAACTTCTTGATCTTCTCGGTTTCCCAGGCCATGTCAGCGCACCTACGTCGCGCCATCTCGAACAACAACATGGTTCGCGCCCGCCAGCTGCTCCAGCGGACCACCGGATGGGTCGTCGCCTTGGCCTGGCCGTACTTCATCGCCGTTGCAATCAAGGCCGAACCGCTCGCCGGGTTGATCAACGATCGCTATGTCGAGGACGCAAACATCCTCCCCATCCTCGCCCTCGGCATGATGGTCAGCGCAATCGCAGGACCGATCGACCTGATGCTTCTCATGCTCGGGCGGAGCAAGGCCTCGCTCGTCGGCATCACGCTTGCCATTGCCACCGATCTGATCTTGCTCGCCATCTTGGCCCCACCGTTCGGCCTGACCGGGGCAGCGATCGCGTGGGCCGGCGGTGTTGCGGTGCAGAACGTGACCGCAACGGTGCTGGTCTACCGCGAGACCGGGTTCTTCCAAGTCGCTGGGCCCTCACTCATCGCTGCGTTCGGGGCCGTTGCCATCGTGATCCCGGTCGCCTTCCTGACCCCCGGTACGTGGGCCGGCACGGTCCTCACCGGCCTCGTCTCGGCACCGCTGCTCCTCGCCTGGCTCGTGGCGATGCGAGACCGAATCGGTCTGCAGGAACTGGTGCCCGCCCGCTTCCTCAACCGTCTCCCAACGTTCTAGCGAACTCGACGAACGCGTCGCGCGATTCCGGACTGGTGTCGTAGTCCCAAACACAATCGGGATAGGTGCCGCCGGGTGCGGTGACGTTGAACCACGAGACGTACTCGAACCGGCTGGCAACCTCGGGGTCGGCCAGGTAGTTGGCTGCGTTGCGGATCCACTCGGCCTTGCGTCCAGGCTGAGCCTGGTCTTCGACGCTCGCCGTCTCGGCAACGGCCAGCGGCTTTCCACGCGCTTCGGCGAACGCAAGAGCGGGAGCGACGAGATCGGCGAACTCGACCCATTCGCGCGCCGAACCCTGACAGACATACCAGTTGTACGGATCGACACCGACGATGTCGACACTGTCGTCACCGGGGTACCACTGATCGGCGACCGGTCCGGAGAAGGCGCCGCCAGTGAGGACCCATACGGTCTTCAGATGCTCGCCACCGCGCTCATCGAGGAGCTCGTCCCACCGTTGCCACATGGCCTTGAAGTCTTCGGCGTCGCCGTTGGCTGCCGACTCGCGAGTCTCGGGTTCGTGATTCAGCGTCACATACGAACCCGTTGGCAAGGCAACCATGCGATCGACCCACGACACGAAGTCGTCGTAGAACTGTGTGCCGGGCTGCGCTTCGGCCAAGTCGCGCCACGGCACGACGATTCCGCCGCTGCCAGAAGGACGCACCGACAAATGCACCCGCCGGCCCTCGGCCATTGCACGCTGCATATCGGGGTATGACAAGTCGTCATCCCAGCGTTGGAACCAGCGAATGAGTTCGATCTGCTGGCCGATGTCGGCCTCGACCTCGGTGATCGTCTCGTATCGGCTCCGCGGCACCGACATTGCCATGAACGGGCGCCGTTGGGCCGAGAGTTCAGGGATGGTTGTTTCACCAACTGGCGTCTCCGCAGTCGACCGCAGATCGCCACTCGAGTCTTGCACCACTGTCGTGCAAGACATCGCCACCATCACGAAGGCAACCAGCGACACCAGTCGGGCGCATTGCGTCACGAGAACTGCTCGTCGTCCTCGGACTGGATGCGAATGGCAAGTGCGGTGGCAGCGAGCATCGTGAACATCTGGTGTGGCACGTGGAGGTAGAAGAAGGCCTGGATCAGGCCGATGAGAATGACCGCATGACACCACAGACCGGCGACCGAAACCTGTCGCTTCGTTCGCCAAGCCCACGCAACGAACGACCCGAAATACCCGATCGCTCCGACGAACCCATAGGAGAACATGACGAACCACATCTGTCCGTGTGTTCCCACCGACGGCAAGTTGCGATCGTTCGGTCGTGGCGCACCCCACCCGAACACTGGCCGCTCGAGCGTCCCGCTGATCGAGTCGGTGACGAGTTCGAGGCGATCGTTGTTCGAGTGACCGGTAGCGAACCGAGTGACGATGAGATCACCGAGCGGTGTCAGCACGAGGACGAGGGCCAGAGCCATGAAAGCAATGACCGTGTTCCGCAGCGCCTTGGACTGTCCGGCGGCGCCGAGGCGAAGCGCAACATAGCCAAGGCCGAGCCCGAGGCTGATCCACAGCCCGCGGTTCAATGAGACGACGGCCGGGAGGACCGAAGCAATCAGGAGGAGGCGGATCAGCCGACTGGAGAAACCAACCCGCGCCTCTCGCTGCGCAATCAGCGCGAACGGCGTGAGCAACGCCAGCATCGAACCCCATGAGTTGGTGTAGGGGAAGGGCGCCTTCGGCCGCGGAATCGGAAACCCGATGATGTCTTGGACCTCGGCGAAGCTCGGCGTGACGAGCGTGCCGATCAGTTCGTTCGCACGAAGTCCGCCCGGCATCAAGTAGGCCACGGGTGACCAGTAGCTGAATTCGCCGAGTAGGAAGGCGAGATAGCCGCCGGCGACCGTCGCCATCCACAGCCACACGAAGGCTCGGATCGTGGTCCACGGTGTGACGCTGCCCCGCCCGTTGAGAACGTAGAGCAAGAAGAAGGTGGCGCCGACGTAGTAAGCAAATCTGAGCACCCACCCCGACATGCGTCCCCCGGAGTCGATACTCGTCGACGAGCCAACGACGGCGACGAGAAACAGGATCCAGAGTCCGAACGCCTTGGGGAAGACGAGGTTGCGCCGTCGAACGAGCGAGGCCGCCATCGGCAACGCGAAGAGCACCCAGGTGAAACCGGCCAACCCGAGGAGAAACCACATCGGCATCAAGGTGATCATCGCCGTGACCGGCCATGTGGGGAGCGGTGCGTCAGCCTCGGGTCGTGGAATCCTCGGCCGGAAGGGCCGGTTGATCGATGGCGCGGTCACAGGGACAATCTGGTTCAGCTTCGACTGGTCTCAGCAACCACCGTACCGAGAACCTCAGCACCGACACGACGGAGTTGTTCGACCGAATCTGCGACACCCGAGCGAGTCGCACGATCGGGCTCGATCACGAGAATTGCCCCCTCACAGAGTCGGGCGAGGTCGACCGCATCGGCGACTTGCAGCACGGGGGGAGCTTCGAAGACGACGAGGTCGAATTCGCTGCGTGCACTGGCGACGAGACGACCGAAGGCTTCGCCCTGGAGCAGCCGAGCGGGATCGGCGACTTGGGTTCCCGACGTCAGGATCTGGAGGTTCGGAATGGAGTCGAGGATCTTGATCGAGGTCGACAGCGAGGCCTGACCTGAGAGCACGTCGCTCAATCCCGCATCGTTGTCGATACCGAAACGGTCGTGCAGGCTGGGGCGCCGGAGGTCGGCACCGATGAGCAACGTCCGACGACCCGACCGCGCTGCTGCTGCTGCCAAGTTGGCAGCAACCGTGGTCGAGGAGTGCGGATTGTTGGTGCCGGCAACGAGCACCATTGATTTGTCGGCCTGATCGAGGTTGAAGAGCAGTGACCCCTGGACCCGGCGATACGCCTCGCCCGCTTCGCTGTTGATCTCGGCGATGGCCGAGCCTGAGCCACCCTTGAAAAGACCTTTGCCAACCGGGACGGCGCCCAGGAGCGGCAGTCCCATACTCGACAACTCGTGTGATGCCATGCGGACTCGATCGTCTTGGCGGTCGAGCAGGAAGGCGGCGGCGAGGCCGAACATCACACCGAGCAACGCTCCACTGAAGGGTCCGGCCAGAGCGGGAAGACCCGTCTTCGCGTCGGGCAATCCGGCGTCGGAGAGGATTTCACCGGGATCGACGCTGATGGCTCCGAGATTGGCGAGCTTCGCGCCGATACCAGCGAGTTCCTCGGTCTTGGAAATCTCTCGATACGACAACGCCCGCACCTGGGCAGCATTGTCTCCAGCAGCAGCGATGTCGGCAGCCAGCGTCTCGAGCTCACTGAGAAGGAACGCTTCACGCTCACTCAACTGGAGTCGAGCCTGTTCGGCGTTGGCCAGTCCAGCGTCACGCCGGAAATCGAGGTACGCCTCGGCAGCGGCCTGAGCAAGCTCACGCGACCGTTCGGCTTCGGCTCCCGTTGCCGTGAACACCAAGATGTTGGAGTCGAAGTTGACCGTGACATCGATCTGCTCGGCTACCGAACGAGCAGCATCAGGATCAATGACGATGCCTTCCGATGCCGCAACGACTGCTGGGTCATCGAACGAAGCGGCACCCAACGAGTCACGGGCTTCGATCAACGCCAGGGCACGCTCAGTCACTCGCTGCGATTCTGCGATGGCGCGTTCGGTGTCGGTGTCGATCCCTCGCTGAGCATCGACGTTCGGGCTGTCACCATCGGTGACGAGTGGGCGTACTTCGACCTTTGCACTGGCCTCGTAAACGCGCGTCTGGAGCTGCAACACGGCGAAGCCGAGGATGGCTCCGATGACAGCAGCACCGGCAATCACCGGCCACCAGCGCCGCAGGACGCTGGTGTATTCAGACACGTCAACGACGGAATCACCGTCGGCCATGGTGCCTACTTTCATCGAGTAGAGGTGCGGACATGAATTCAATCGGTCGAATACCAGCGTTGTTGAGCACCCTGTTCGCAATCGCGCCGCCAGCCGAGAGCGCTGTCGATCGTAGAGCCGTTCGCCCGAACAGCGTGGAGCCGGACGGCCGAGGCCCGCAAGACCTACGGCCGATCGGTGGCACTGCTCAGCCCGCGACGAGCCCGCAAGGCGTAACATCGTGAGTCAGCCGGCCGATAGAAGGTTCGATGATGAACACGAATTAT
>JBBQUN010000203.1:0-8788 GCA_038212405.1 Acidimicrobiales bacterium
AGCCATGGGTCGAGGACCGGTGACCACTGCCGTGTTGCTGCGATCGCAACGACCATGAGCACGCCGAGGCTCGTTCCGAGGAGTCCGGCGAGTCCACCGATGGCGGCTGATTCGGCCAGGAATTGGGTGGCGATGTGGCGCCGTGTTGCCCCCAACGCTCGGCGGAGGCCGATCTCGCCTGTCCGCTCGAGCACCGACACCAGGGTGACGTTGGCAATGCCGATGGCGCCGACCAAGAGCGACACTCCGCCCAAGATGAGGAAGAGCGCATTCACGTCGTCGGCAACGTCGGAACGGACTCGGGTCGGTGAGCTCGGCACGGTCGAGCGCAAGAGGTCGGCTCGGCCTGGGGCCAGCGCCACCGGTGCCTGGGCGCCAATGAGTTCGGCTGCGCCGATGTCGACGTCGATCAGCACCAGTGCCGGCGCCTGGAGACCGAGGCGATCCCGAGCGAACCCGTTCGGCACGATGATGGCGTTCAACAGCTCCGGCTGTCGTTCGACGCTGGCCAGGATCCCGATGACCGCCAGCGTTTCGTTACCCAGAAAGATCGACGGGGAGTTGTCGACCCGGCTGACGTTGAGTCGCAGCGCCGCTCCCGGTCCGAGGATGGCAACCGGATCGTTGTTGGCGTCGTGACCCTCGTCGAAGAAGCTGCCCGTCGCCAACTCGGCTTTGGCCGCTCGAAACAGTCCGGGGCTGACCGCAACGACCGGCAGCTGGAATTCGGTCTGACCCAGTGGGTCGATCACCGGTACCGACCGGGCGAGCCGATCGCCAACGGCGACATCGCTCTTGGTCCCCGACGCAACGACACCGTTGAGACGATCGAGCCGAGTCTCGGCATCGAAGGGCAGTAAGGACACTCGGTCATTGCTTGGTGTGACCGTCACTGCGGTCGCTTCGAGTTCATCGAAGCGAGACACGATCCGGTTGCCTGCGGTCTTGGCCAGACCAAGGGTGGCAACGAGCGCAGCAACACCGAGCATGGTCCCGAGCGCGGTCAACAGCGTTCGAGCCGGTCGAGCGGTGAGACCGATCACCACCTCGTCGAGCAGGTCTCGCACTCGAAAGACCGAACGGTGTTCGATGCTGCTCACGGTCGACTCGCTTCGAGTCGGCCGTCGCGAATCGACACCCGACGTGCGGCACGCCGAGCCACTTCTGGGTCGTGCGTGATGACTGCAATCGTGACGCCGCCGGCGTGCAGGTCGTCGAACATGTCGAGGACGATGTTGGAGTTGTCGGTGTCGAGGTTGCCGGTCGGCTCGTCAGCCAGGATCAGACTGGGTCTGCCCACCAGCGCCCGGGCGATGGCGACGCGTTGCCGTTCGCCGCCAGAGAGTTCGTTGGGGGAGCGGTCGGCGAATGGTGCCATCCCGACCCGGTCGAGCGCGTCGACCGCTCGGGCCCGACGACCGGATCGGCTGGAGCCTGCGTAGGTTTCGGCGAGCATCACGTTCTCGACATTCGATCGAGTGCCGAGCAGATGGAAGGCCTGGAACACGAAGCCGATGCGTTCCCCTCGCAACGCCGCCCGGTCCTGTTCATCGAGGCCCGCAGTATCGATGCCGTCGAGCCGGTAGCTGCCCGTGCTCGGCGAGTCGAGCAATCCAAGGAGGTGGAGCATGGTCGACTTGCCCGAGCCCGATGGTCCGGCGATGGCAAGGTAGTCGCCCCGCTCGATGTCGAGATCGGTCGCCCGCAGCGCCTCGACCGGGGGCGTTCCGGGAAAGGTCCGGGTTACGCCACGCAGCTCGACCACTGTCGTACCAAGGACAGGTGTTTCCGTATCAAGGACAGGTGTTTCCGGGCTGGTCATTCGTCGGGCTCAGCCGGTAGCTGAAGGTCGCGCCCGACGACGACCCGATCACCGGCACGCAATGTTGCGTTATCGGCGACGGAGATCTCGACATAGCCCTCGGCCCGCAGTCCGGTGGCAACGGGGAGGAACTCGGTCGTGCCGTCGCTGCGTTCGACCTCGACTCGAGCGCTGCCATCGGGGCCCGCCGAGAGGGCAGCAAGCGGCACGGCGAGCACGGCGCCACCGGTGGATTCGATCGGGATCGAGATCCGCAAGCTCTGGTTGAACGCCTCTTCGGGAAGGGCGTCGATGGGTTCGAGTCGCATGGCATAACGATCGTTCGCTGCTCGGCCACCGGGATTGTCGGCGATCAGCGTCACCGTTGCCCGTGCGGAAACGCCGAGTGTCTCGTCCTCGACGAGGGCTTCGAGCCCAACGGCGATGAGGCCGCGGTCGCTGATCGAAACAGCGGAGTCGATCACGACACCGGAACCGCTGACGGTCATGACCGGACCGTCCAGCGCGTCGCCGGGCACGACCGAAACGTTCTGCACCTCACGGGGCAGGGTTGGCAGGAACACCAACTCGGCGGCGAGGAACGAGACCCCAATTTGGCTGTCGAGCCGAGAGAGGTCGGCCTGGGCGGCGTTCAGCTCTTGGCGAGCGTCGTCGAGTCGGCGTTTCGCCCCGTCGTCGTTGTCGTCGTTGTCGAGCCCTTCGCTGCGCAGCGCCCGGGCGATGGAGAGCTGGGCCGTCGCATTGTTGATCTCGAGGTCTTGCTGGCGGTTCACCACGATCTCGACCGCTTGCGCATCGCGCAACAGCGCGGCGTTTTCTGCTGTTGGGTCGAGATTGAATGCGTTCTGCGCCGCCGCGACCGCTTCGGCCGCTTGGGTGCGGGCGATCGACGACTGACCATTCACGATGGCGAGCTGCTGCTCGGCTGCTGCGACCGAGGTGTCGAGCTGAAGCCGGGTCGAGTTGGCAACACCGGCCGAGGTGGCAGCCTCCTCGGCGATGCGCAGACTCTCCTGTGCGCCACGCAACCGGGCTTGGGCTGCCTCGAGCGTGGCGACGGCATCGAAGGAAGGACCGGCGGGGGCGTAGCCGAGGTCTCGGAAGAACTGTTCGACTGCCGCCTCGGTCGCAGTGTCATAGGTGGTGTCGGGGGTGCCGGGGTCGTAACCGAGGCGGATGAGGGCAGCTTCGAGTTGGGTCACATCCGGACCTTCGAGGCCCGGGGTGAGATTTCGGAACACTGGCAGCTCGCCTTGCAAGGCAATGACGGGCCGACCGCTGACCTCGATCAGCACATCACCCTCGCTCAGTTGATCACCTGGTTGCAGTGGTACCCGGGTGATGACGGCGGAGGTGGCACCAATGGCCGCGCTCCCGCTCACGGAGATCTCGGTCTGTTCGTCGAAGGTGACCGTGCCGCGCACGATCACCGTGCTCGAGAGCACTCGGGACTCGACGGGCACGGTGATCAACGACGGCATCGGTGCTGCGGTCTCGGAGGCGATCTCGGCCGGTGACTTGATGCGCTGGCCTGCAATCCAGCCGACCGCGCTCGAGCCAACGGCAATGGCCGCAACCACGGCGAGGAGCTTCTTGCGCTGCATCATGATGGGCTCAATCCTTCCCCAGGTGGGGAGGCATCGCACTGGGTCGAGGTGCCCCTTCGGCCCCGACAGTGGAATACTGCCAAGATGGACGCCCTCGCAGCCCTCAAGAACAAACGCGATCAACGTGACTACACCGACGAGCCGATCGACGACGATCTGCTTGCGCAGGTCCTCGGGGCGGCTCGCATGGCCGGGTCGGCGAAGAACCAGCAACCCATCCGCCTCATCGTCGTCACCGATCCCGACGCCAAGGAGGCGTTGAAGGCCGGGGGTGACTTTGCTTCCTGGCTCGATCGCCCGCCGGTGCTCGTCGTCATCACCGTGAGGGCCGACGCCGGGCCTCGTGCCCTGTTCGACGTTGGGCGCCACGCGCAGAATCTGATGGTCGCGGCAACGGCGCTCGGGTTGTCGTCATGCCCGGTCACCTTCCACCATCAAGACGTGGTGCGCGGCGTGCTCGGCATTCCCGATGACGTCGATGCGCCCATGGTCATCAGCCTCGGCCATCCGGCCGCAGCGACTGGCCCGTCGCCCGTTGCCGGGCCGCGTCTCGGCATCGACGACTACGTGCATCATGAGCGGTGGACGGCTTGATGGTTGCCATCAATACCGCTCCCGGACGTGACCTTCCTCCGCCACCGTGGCCACGCCTGCGTCCTGCGATCGGCTTGTTGATCGCATTGGGCGTGATTGGCTACTACGGATCCAAGATCGGTGACGAGGTCGAGCCCCAGCTCATGATCAACACCGATGCGCCAGTGGCCGACGGTCCGGTCGCCGAGTTCGTTGCCGAATCAGCAACACCGCGTGATTTCCAGATCGTGGTGCGCACCGGCATCTGCACCACCGCCGAGTTCTCCTGGGAGGGCGCGGGGTCACGAGGGTCGGGAACGAACGAAGTGTGCGCGAGCGCTCACATCCTGTCGCCGCCCCAGGGTGAGCTGCTAGAGCCGGCATCGGACTACACAGTGACCGCCACCTTCACCAGCGAAGACGGCGAGCAGTCGAGCTTCGAATGGCTGGTCAGCACCATTCGAGACAACTAACTCGGGTCGAAGGCCAGGGGGAGCGAGGCCGGTCCCCAGATGCCGACGCCGGCCGGCTTGTAGACCGGCTCGCCGTCGAGGCGAAGATTGGGCATGCGCTGCGACATGATCACCAGCGCTTCTTGGAGTTCGGCCCGGGCGAGGTTGGCCCCGAGGCAGTAGTGCAGGCCGAAGCCGAGGGTCAGGTGGGTCGACTCACGTTGCACGGTGATGTCGAAGGTTTCGGGGGCTTCGAAGTGTGCCGGGTCGGTGTTGGCGCCGACGAAGTTCGGGAACACCAGCGTGCCCTGGGGGAACAGCACGTCTCGATAGACCACGTCTTGCGAAGCGAAGCGACCCGTGCCGCGCACGGCGCCCAGGTAGCGCAACGACTCTTCGGCAGCGCGAGGTGCGAGCTCTGGGTGTTCGGCCAGCAGTGCCCATTGTTCGGGGTGTTCGCCAAACACGGCAAGGGCACAGGCCAGTTGGTTGCGCGTGGTGTCGGTGCCGGCGAGGAGTACCGCTTCGGCCAGCATGATCAGCTCGTCGGTCGACAGTGTGTCGCCGGCCTCTTCGGCAACGATCAGGTCGGAGAGGAGGTCGTCCTGCGGGTCGTTTCGGCGAACGGCGATCAGGTCGGCAACGTAGGTGTCCATGGCGTCCGATGCCGCCATGATCTGCTTGGTGTAGTTGGCAACATCGGCGTCGAACACTCGGAAGATGTCGGTTGCCCACTGGCTGAACAGCGCCCAATCCTGCTTGGGTGCGCCGAGAAGCTCACACACGATCGGGATCGGGTACGGATCGCAGATGTCTTGGACCAGCTCGCAACGACCGTTGGCGGTGACCCGGTCGAGGAGTTCGTTGATGACCTCTCGCATGAATGGACGGAGCCGATCAGCCGATCGGGGGGTGAAGGCCCCACTCACGAGCCGACGCAGACGCTGATGCACATCGCCCTCGGCTGTCAGGATCGAGGTGCGCTCGCGGCGAGCCAGATACTCCCCGTCGGTGATGCCCGACATGGTCGTCAACAGCCGGAGTGCCTGGTGCCAGCGCTTGTCTTTGAGCACCGCAATGCAGTCATCGTGGTTGAGCAACTGGTAGCCGAATGGCACCTGCACCAGCCAATGCTGGGCCCGGAAGGCCTCGATCTCGTCCCGCGACATGCCACGACTGCGACCGGCCTCGGGCTCGTAGGTCGGAACGATCAGTTCGGCAACTGGAGTTGGCATGGGTGGAGACAGTAGACGAGGTGGATGGATGCAGTCGCTCCGACAAGATCCGCGACTAGATTGCATAGCTCCCCAGGAGGTCCATGAATGAAGGATGCCCGCCCTTCCATTCCCGGAATACAACGTGGAGCGCGCCGTCTCACGACGGGACGACTCACGACGTACGACGCCATCGATCGTGCAACCCGCCAGCCGGTGGTCGTATCGACGATCGCACCTGGTGACGACGACTACCTCGAACTGGTGCTCGCTCAGCAACGGTCGTTGCAGAACGTGTCATCGCCCAACATCCAGAAGGTGCTCGACACCGGAATCGATGCTTCTGGCCACGGATACGTCGTTGCCGAGGTGATCGAGGGCGACACGCTCGAGACGCTTGGCGGCGGTGATTCGCTCGATCGACTGCAGGGGATCGCCAACGCGGTGCGTGGCCTTCACGATCAGGGCCTGGCGCACGGAGCGCTCGCTCCCCACAACGTCATCGTCCGGCCCGATGGCACCCTGGTGCTGCTCAACGCCGGGCTTGCCGGCTATGTCGATGATTCCGCCTCGATCTTCCAACCCGATGAGCAGGCGTTGCGCCCACGTCCGGTGGTTGCTGACGACGTGTTCGCGCTCGGCGCGCTCGGCTGGTGGCTCCAATCAGGGCGGACACCCGACAAGCCTGGTTCATTGGATGCACCCGATCATGTCGAGGCGGCGCTGCGGCGGGCCCTCGATTTCGAGGCCGACAATCGCCAGTGGACCGTTCAGGAGTTCCTCTACGAACTCGAGCACACCGTCGATGAACACCGCTCGTTCATCCCCAACGGCCAACAAGCCGTTGCGCTGCCTCCGGCCGGCCTCGGCCCACGGCGCCTGCCCATTCTCGTCGGCGCTGTCGGTCTCGCTGCCCTGCTCGTTGCTGCCTTCACCGTCTTCCGTCCCGCCGACCCCGACATCAACACCGAAGTGCTCGGCATCACCACGGTGCCCACCACCGACACTGCTCCCGAGGCGGTGACCACCCCGACCGCACCGACCACAGCGACCACCCCGACCACCGCGACCACCGCAGCGTCGTCATCGTCGAGCGAGGTCGCAGCTACCGACGGTGCTGCCGGCTCGACACCAGCGTCGCCGACCACCACTCGCTCGGCAGTTCCCACCACCCGGCCCCAGCAGGTCACCACCACTGCCGTTCCTGCCACGGCTGCGCCAGCAACCGAAGCGCCAGCAACGACAGCACCGGCCACCTCGATCACCACCACCCAGCAGACCATCCCCTCGGTGTCGGTCACCAAGCCAACGATCTTCGCCCCTTCCACCACCGCCAAACCGACCATCACGACGGCTGATCCGACCACCACGACGACCGACCCTCCGACCACGACAACCATCACAGAGCAGACCACCCCGGTCCCCGTCGCACCCAGGCCGCCCAGGAGCAACCCCGTGCTGCCTGACACGCCGGTGACCGGGGACAACAGCGCAACGTCGCCCGACTGATCCAGCACCCGATCGAGCACGTTGGCAAGAATCATCGGGTGGAGGGTTCTACGAGACGGCTGAGCGTCGACGCTGGCGCCGTGGACTCGAGCAACGAAGCACAGAACCGACTCCGATCTGCGCTGTTCGGTGCAGCCGAGGATCCCTCGCCCAGCGATCGCGTACTGGCGAAGACCAATCAGCGGATGCGCAAGATCACTTCGAGCGACCTGGGTCATCCCAACGGCAGGCGTTCGATCAGTTTCGGCCGCTGAGGGCCGATGGGGAACCCATGACGACGATGCCCACGCTGCCGGTTGCCTTCCACACGCCGGTGGGTGCCGACCAGATCGACGACTACTTGGCATTGATTGCCGAGCGGCCCGAGCTGATCGAACCTCGAGAGGCGTTGCCGATCATCACCGATCGTGAGCGGCTGCTCGCCTACGTCGAGGAGACGGGGGCGGCGGTCGGCGTGGTGATGACCTCGCCGTTCGTGCTGACCGTGGTCGACCTGCTCGATCTCGGCCATCGGGTCCATCCCTACAGCCGAATGATTCCCACCGTGCGTGGGAACGATACTGCGGTGGTTGCTTTTGCCGTGACCGGTGATCGCGACGATCTCGGGGTGTTGCTCATCGAGCAGTTTCGCCATGCCACCGGTCGCTTTCACCTGGAAGTGCCACGGGGCGCAGCGCAGCACAACATGACGCTGGCCCAGACGGCGGCTGCGGAGCTGAGCGAAGAGACCGGCTATCGGGCGAACCGTATTCGCCTCCTCGGCACGACCTACACCGATACCGGCATCATGACCCAGCGCATGGCCATTCACCTGCTCACCGATCTCACCTACGTCGGTGTGGCTCGTGAAGAGCTCGAACTGATCCGCTCGGTGCGAACGGTGCCACTGAGCGAGGTCGTCGATCTGGCAGCGCGGGGCGAGATCACCGATGGCTATCTCCTGCAAGCGCTGGCCATGTTCCGCGCCGACCGGTCTCGATAGCGTGGCGAGATGGATCCTGGTCGTCTCCTCGGTGGTTGTGTCGGTCTCGTCGTCTTGGCCACCGCCTGTTCCTCGAGCACCGCTGAGCTGACCAACGACGAACTGACCCCACCTGCGGCGTGGAACGCCGACGAGCAGCAGGTCATCGAAACCTACGCCACGTTCCGGTCCGAGCTGACCGAGGCCACCCGCACGAAGGAAGGCGACCTCAGTGCTGCGGTCGAGCTTGCCTCGCCTCGTCTGGCCGAAGCGCTGGTCGACAACATCACCGCTGATCGTTCGGTGGGGAACCTGATCGAGGGTCGCTACGACTTCGCGCCGCTGTCGGTCACGTTCGCCTCCGAGGACGCAGCGCAGATCCTGACGTGTGCTTGGGACCAGACCTACGTGATCAACGAAGGCGAGCCGGGCTCAGAAATACCTGACGGCCCGACAACGGCCAAGGTCGACATGAACTTCGCCGATGGACGCTGGGTCGTCAACGGCATCTTCGCCGGTGAGGGTCAGCCCTGTGAGCTCTCCTAGCGAGATCAGTAGGCGCCGCGGCGGCCAGGGGTGGCCAGGTGCCAGGCGGTCCGCAAGCAGATCGTGACATCACGACGAAGCGTGCGAGTCGTCGCGTACTCGAC
>JBBQUN010000204.1:0-8785 GCA_038212405.1 Acidimicrobiales bacterium
CTAGACGAAACGAGACATGCGTTGCCGTTTGTGCTCCTTGGCGAGGAGCTCCTGCCCGGCCTTGGCCCGCTTCGACAGCTGGACCGCCGTGGCGGCCGACACCTTCTCGACACCTGACATTCGGTTCAGCTCGGCGTTCACGATGGCGTGGGTCTTGCCGGTGATCGCCACGAGTTCCTTCACGATGTCGGCGTTCTGCTCACGCAACCGCTCGCGATCCTTGCGCGACACCAGCACCATCGGGCCAGGCCCCGGCGGCGGAAGCCGCTGCAGATCGATGAACAACTCGGGCTGGTCGGTGTCGGCATCGTCGTCGCTCTCGTGCTCGTCGCCATCGTCGGAGCTGTCGTCGAAGATGTCGTCACCGTGTCCGCCATCACCAACGGTCGACGACAGCACGGAGAAAAGCGACAGCTGCTCCTCGTCGGGCTCTTCTCTCACCTCGTCGAGTTCGGCGTCGTCGAACTCGCTCGCCTCGTCGTCTTCCTTCTTCTTCAGAAGATGGCGGCGAGCCTCGGCAATCGATTGACCGTAGTGGCGTAGCCGTGGATCGTCGGGCATGAACAGGTAGGCCCGTTGTCGACCCGCACCCCGAGTCCAGCGCACGATGCGGCCGACCGCCTGCCGGAAGAAGAGCTCGGTCGTGGTCGTCGTTGCGAACACCCCGACACGCAGGCGGGGAATGTCGACGCCCTCCGACACCATTCGAACGGCAACGATCCACTCGCTGGTGCTGTTCGAGAATTGTGTGATCTTGGCCGACGCCTGCGGATCATCCGATACCGCAACGACGGGCTGCACCCCGTATCGACGACGCAGCAGCGACGCGATGGCGTGCGCGTGCTCCTGGTCCATGGCAATGACCAAGCCGCCGGCATTCTCGTGGGTCTTGCGAATCTTGGTGAGCTGTTCATGCGCTTGCCCGATCACCGCAGGCAGCCACTCCCCCTGGAGCGAGAGCGCGGCGCGCAGACGCTGGTTGGCCTGGGTGCGGGCCAGCTCATCGTCGAAGCTGGCCGCCAGTTCGGCCCCGTCGGGCGCCACCCATTCCATGTGGCCGCCGAACCGGGGGAAGAACACCGGGCGCACGACTCGGCCGTCTTCGAGCGCATCGCCGTAGCCGTATTCGATGTCGGGCACGACCTGATCCCACTCATACCGGACGAAGGGGATCGAGCGGGTGTCGCTGCGGAAGGGCGTGCCCGACAGCGCCATGCGTTTGGACGCGCCGCTGAAAGCAACCCGGACACCGTCGCCCCAGGCCCGATCATCACCGGCATGGTGGATCTCGTCGAAAATGACGAACCCGCCCTCCGACATCGTGCGAAATGCCATCGCTGACGAACCGACTTGTTGGTACGTGGTGACCACGCCGTGCACGTCCGATGGCAGGCCTCCCGACGGATTCCACTCGGTGTCGAGCATCAACCCGAACCGCTCGGCGGCGTCAGCCCACTGTTCCTTGAGATGTTTGGTGGGGGCGACGATCACGAGGCGGCCCGACAACCCCGGGAGTGTCATTCGCGCTGCCGTCAGGGCAAACGTGGTCTTTCCCGCACCAGGAGTGGCGACAGCAAGAAAATCCGACTCCTCGGAATCGAGGTACCGGTCCAGCGCATGTCGCTGCCAGGGGCGCAATCGAAGCTTGGAGGCTGCCATGGGGAGGTCCATTGTGGCTGGCAATCACCGAAACCGAACGGTGTGAATCGCCGGGTTGGCCGCTAACGCGGCGACTCGTGGCCAGCCGCGCGTCAGACAACGTTCGCCTCGAGGCGCAGATGACACTGCGTCGCAAAGGGTCGCCCGCACCTGCTTGGGACGATTCCGCCTCGGTTGATCGGTTCGATCGCGCCGCCGATGACTCGAGCGCAGGTGACCCAGCTCCGATACTCGAACCGAAGTCCACTTTCGGCGCGCACCGAAGGGTTGACCGGTGTCGCCAAGGACGAATCCTCGGCCATCGAGCAGGAAACTGACAACGTTTCCATCTGGCTTCACCTGGGCGGGTCTCGCCGTCCTCACGGCAATGATCGCCTTCATCGTGCGACGGCTGATCCATTCGTGTTGGCTGCGAGCCCAGACGCGCCGGCTGCGATGTCGACCTCCTCGCTCGACCCGCAGCGAAGGCGCTTGGGCCGAGTCAGCGGCTATTCTGAGGAACGTGGGCTGATCTGTCGCAATGATCGACGGGCGGCTTCGAGCCGTCGCAGACGTTCCGCTTCGCTCAGAGCACTCCGAGTTGACCGTCCCTGCCCTCTCCGGGCTTGCAGCCACCGCGACACGACCACCGCCGAACGGTTCTCGACCGCGGCGGGGCCATGGCTGCTTGCCTCTTCGGGCACCTCGAGCCGAGGTGTCGATGGTGATCACGTCATCCTCGACCTCACGCCCGGCGTTCGCCATGCCATCGGCCCAGCCATCGACAGTCCCGACGGACGCTACGATGCAGCCGCCATGACGCTCGTCCGATCGCCGTTGCTCGATACAGCCGAGACCCTCTCGGTCGAAACCGACGGAACTGTTCATCAAGTCTTGGAGCAGCATCGGGAGAGCGACGCAGAAGGAGCCGTGGCCTGGTCCCTCCTCCCCCACCACCAGGACCGCCTCGTTGGCGAGGCCGAGCTGATCGGCTCGATGCCCAACGTCTACGGCCAGTCGGACGTCGTCATTTCGAGCGATCTGGAACTCGAGTATCCCTCCGTTCCGATCCTGTGGGACGCAGTCGCCCCTCCTGGGTTCGAGGCTTCGGTGATCGGACTCCACGACGTACCCGAGATCGGGACCGGGTCGTATTTCGGTGCCAAGCACACCGCAACGGCCGCCACGGTCCACGATGTCCTTCGTGCCGCAGGCGCCGACGTTGCAGCAGCGCCATATCTTGCCGCCGCCGAGGCCTCGCTCGACGCGTTGATGTCATCGGCAACCGTGTCGCGACTGACGTGGGATCCCGGGTGGGGAAGCGTGGTGGTGTCACCTCCTGAGTTCGGCTCAGGCAACGAACTCAACGATCACCAGTTACAGAACGGCTACTGGGTCGGCGCCGCCGCATCCGTGGTGATGGCCGACCCGAGCCGGCGCGAGTCGATCGAAGAAGGAATCGACCTCCTCATCGCCGACTACGCAGGTTCGGCGGTCGTTCCGGAGCTGCCATCGACCGTGCCGAGCCAAGGGACCTGGTCGCCATTCCACGGCCACTGCTGGGCTTCGGGCATTGGTGGATTCGCCGCCGGCAACAACCTCGAGTCCGTCAGCGCGAGCAGTGACGCCTGGTGGGCAGCGGCAAAGTGGTTCCTCGTCACCGATCGAGCGAGCCTTGCCGAGCCATTCATCGCTCGCCTCACGATCGAGACGTGGCTCACCGCGGGCGAATGGCTGCCGACTGCTGACAACCGGTCCGATGAAGAAGCGACTCGCCCGTGGAGCGGAGTGGTATGGGCGGGAAAGTCCGACCCAGGGACCTGTTTCGACCCGAGTGACGAAGCTGCCCTCGGCATTCGCTTGCTCCCGATCGGGCCCCAATCCTTCAGTCGATACCACGACCGCACCGCCGTACGAGCCGCTGTCGACCGCTGGGCATGGTGCGACACGCAAGGCGACGGATGCGTCGAGCGGTGGTCGAATCTACTCGACACCGACGCAGCCGTTGCCGGTCGTAGCGAGCTGCCGGCCGGCGACCTCCCCGAGGAAAGCACGACGGAATTGGTCCGGCGCTGGTGGCGCTCGCACTGGGACGGGGCAACCGTCGCTGACGGCTGGAGCTGCACCCCCGGTACCGCAGTCCGCCAAACGAAGGAGGGCTCACTGATCGCACTGGTCACGAATCCCTCGTCGGCTTCGCTGACCGTCGCTTGTCACGCCGACGGGGATCGACTGTTGGAGATCGTCGCCGAACCGCGAACGTCCGCTGTCATCGCGTTGACGGAGCAGGTTCCCGTCGGATAGCGAGGCGGCCGGAGAGCGGGGTCCTACCTGCACCCGATCGGCACATCATCCTCGCAAAAGGTTCACGATCCCTGGCACTACATGTGCACGGTCGCCTGCCACAATGCTGGCGTGACTACCGATCGATCGCCCGGCCCGATGGCGGGGGCAGCACCCGCTGGTCAATCGCTGGTGGTCGCCCAGAACGTTTCCAAGGCGTACCGCGGGCACTCGGCATTGCACGATGCCACGTTCACGATCGAGCCGGGCATCACCGGTCTGCTCGGCGCCAACGGTGCGGGCAAGACCACGCTGCTCGGCATGATCATCGGTTTGCACTCCGTCACTGGCGGTTCGCTCCAAGTGCTGGGACATGATCCGTGGAGCGCCGGGACATCCGTCCGAGAACGTCTCGGGTATGCGCCCGAGCATCACACCCTGCCGCCAGACCTCAAGGCCGCCGACTTCGTGCGCCATGTTGCGGAACTCCACGGCTTGCCGAAGCAGGAAGCCCAGACCCGGGCCAGTGACGCCCTTTGGTTGGTCGGACTGGGTGAAGAACGGTTCCGCCCCATGGGAACGATGTCGACCGGGCAACGCCAGCGGGTGAAGCTCGCCCAAGCCATCGCCCATGACCCCGAGCTCGTCTTGCTCGACGAGCCGACCGATGGCCTCGACCCCATCCAACGAGATGCCATGCTCGACCTCATCGCCGGCATCGCCAAGGATTTCGGGATCAACGTGATTCTCTCGTCGCACCTCCTCGACGAAGTCGAGCGCATCTGCGATGCCGCCGTCATCATCGGCGACGGCCACACCCTCGCCTCCGGTTCCCTCACGTCGCTGATGGGATCGAGCAGCGGCGTGCACGTCGAATTCGATGGCTCGCCAGCCAACCTCGAATCGGCCTTCGCTGCCCTTCGCAACGGTGGTTTCGTGGTGACCGGCGAAGGCCGCCGGGCCATCGTCGAAGCACCGAGTGCCGACCATGATGCCGACCTGGTGTTCGGCGCCGTCCGTGACGCAGCCGTCGACCATGGCTGTGGCATCGCCCGTCTCAGCCGCAAGGGACGCTCGCTCGAAGACATCTTCCTCGAGGAGACCTTCACCCCGACGGGAGTACCGCAGTGAGCACCAACGAGAATGGAACGGCCCAGATCTTCGATCAGGGCTACCGCCGTTATGACGGTCCACGATCGGGTGTCGGCGGCTCCATCCGAACGCTCGTCACCCACAGCATGCGCGATGCGCTCGGCCTCGGTCGACTCACCCGACACAAGGTCTTCCCCTTCGCCACCGTGATCGCCGCCTTCCTGCCCGCTATTGCCTTCATCGGCGTCGCCGCCCTCCTCCCCGATGACCTCGAGGACTTCCTGCCGTCCTACGCCGAGTACTACGGCTTCGTCATCGCCGCCATCTTCCTGTTCGCCGGCTTCGTCGCACCCGAACTGCTGTGCAAGGACCGTCGAACCGGTCTGCTCGGCGTCTACCTGGCGTCGCCCCTGAACCGCCCCCTCTACCTGCTCGGCAAGAGCATCGCCGTACTGCTGCTCATGCTGCTGGTCACGCTCGGCCCGCCGCTCCTGATGCTGATCGCCTACTCGCTCGAATCGCGGGGACCGTCCGGGATCAGCGACTGGCTCACCACACTGTTCCACGTACTGCTGTCGTCACTCACGATGGGCTCACTCTTCGCCGCCGTTGCCCTTGCCGTTGCCTCGGTGACCGATCGCGCCGCGGTGGCAACGGCCACGGTGCTCGCACTGTTCCCCGGGTCGGCCATCGTGTCCGACATCTTGGTGCAAGAGGCCGACTTGAGTGGCTGGTATCGATTGTTCAACCTGCCGGGGATGGCCCGTGAACTCGTCTTCCGCATCCACGGCGAATTCGGCCTCTGGAACGCCAGCGGTGACCCCTCCACATTGGCGCTCGTCGGGGCCTGGGCGTTCTGGACGTTCGGCTCACTCGCCTTTGTCTGGTCCCGCTACCGCAAGCTGCTGGTGCGACGATGACCGACACACTCCCGCTCCCAACACCGCCCCCGCCGCCGCCAACTGCGTGGCCCCCTCCCGGCGCCACCATCGTCGCCTACGACGTGTCGAAATCGTTCAGCGGTTTGGTTGCCGTCAGCAACGTCTCGCTCGCCATCGAACCGGGCGTCACCGCACTTCTCGGCCCGAACGGCGCGGGCAAATCCACGCTGCTTCGGATCCTTTCCGGACAGGCCAACCCCAGCAGCGGCAAGGTCTGGGTGGCTGGCGGCAATCCGCGTTCGGACCCCGAGGCTCGCGCCCGCATCGGTCTCGTCCCTCAACAAGACGGCGTGTTCGAGCGAGAGACTGCGCTCGAGGTCGTGAAGTTGGCGGCCGTCCTGAGTGGCCTCGACCACCCAACCGAGCGGGCACGTGACGCACTTCAGACCACCGAGATGGACCCCGACCTCGACCGCGGGATCGGTACCTTTTCCAAGGGCATGCGCCAGCGAGTCAAGATCGCGCAAGCACTCGTGCACGATCCACAAGTCCTCATGATGGACGAACCCCTCAATGGCCTCGATCCCCGCCAACGCCGCAACATGACCAACCTGGTCCACACACTCGGCGACCAGGGCAAGACGATCCTCATTTCCTCACATGTGCTCGAGGAGGTTGAACGGTTCGGCTCCCACGTGGTGGTGATCGCCAACGGCCGACTGGCCGCACAGGGTGACTTCCGCCGCATCCGAAGCCTCATGGAAGATCAACCAGCTCGCATTCGTATCTCGTGCGACGATGCCCGTCCGCTCGCCGCTGCACTCCTTCACAGTGGCGCGATCAGCGGCTGCATCCTGCAAAGCCAAACCCAACTCGAGGTGTCGACCACCTCGGTGGTCGAGTTGCGGCGCTACCTGCCGCACGTTGCACGCGAACTCGGGCAGCAACTGCGCGAGGTCATGCCCCTCGACGACGATCTCGAAAGCGTCTTCCGCTATCTCGTCGGAGGCCAGTCATGACTGCGTTCTTCCCCCTCTACCGGCTGTTCCTTCGCCACCAGGTCACCGCGGGCCGGCTGGTCCTGATTGGCGTGCTGTCCGGTGTGTCGTTGCTGATCGGCTTCGTCACCGGCGCCAACGTCGACGACTTCGAGCGAGTCGAAGTGGCGGTTGGCATCTCGTCGGTGTTCGGCCTCGGGTTGATGGTGCCGATCGTTTCCCTCGTTCTGGCCAGTTCCGCGCTGGGCGATCTCGTTGCCGATGAAACGCTCGTCTACCTGTGGCAGCGACCGTCGCCTCGGTTGGCGATCGCTGCCGGCGCCTGGTTGAGTTCGCTGACCGTCGCCATTCCGGCAACGGTGATTCCGTTGTCGGCGAGCGCGCTGCTGACGAGCAATGACAGCGGCACGATGCTCGCCGTGGCGCTGGCCAACGGCCTGGCCGCCATCGCCTACACCGGCCTCTTCGTCCTTCTCGGGTTGGTCATTCGTCGCTCGCTGGTGACGGGCCTGGCCTATCTGTTCATCTGGGAACTGTTCGTCGCTCGAGTGGGCGCGGGAGCAGCCAAGCTGTCGATCAACACCTATCCCGCCTCGGTGCTGGCCAAACTCACGGACCGAGAGCTCCCCCTCGCTGATCGATCGATGGTCGTTGGCATCATCGTGCCGGTCATCGTTCCGATCGTTGCGGTCTTCCTCACCCAGTGGCGCCTCGATCGAATGGACATCGCCTGACTTCGGTTCGAGGTTGGTTGCCGTCTCTTCGCACCGACCACGACGCCGACATTGCCAGGCTGGCCGTCCCGGCCCTTGGCACACTCGTCGCCGAGCCGCTGTACGTGCTCGCCGACACCGCCATCATCGGAAGGGTCGGCACCAACGAGCTGGCCGGCCTGGCGCTCGCCTCGACCGTGCTTCTCACCGTGCACGCACTACTGATCTTCCTGGCTTATGGCACCACCGGACCGGTCGCGCGGCTCATCAGCGGGGGCCGAGAACCCGAAGCGGCCAACCGATCGCTCCAGGGGCTCTGGCTCGGAGCGGCACTCGGCATCATTGGTTCCGCCCTGCTCTATGTGTTCCGAATGCCATTGCTCGATCTGTTCGGCGCCAACGACGAGGTCGTCGGACATGCCGATCGCTACCTCTCGATTTCCCTTCTTGGCTTCCCGTTCATGTTGGTCATGCTGGCAGCGGGCGGCGCCTTCCACGGCCGCCAAGACACCAAGACACCGCTCGCGCTCGCCATCGGTGGCGCCTTGGTGAACCTCGTCCTCGAGTCGATGCTGGTCTTCGGTTTCGGGTACGGAGTTGGCGCATCAGCGCTGTCGACCGTGATCGCCCAGATACTCACGGCCACGGTCGCCGTCACCATGCTGATGCGCTGGATCCGAGCCAACACCCAACAACGGCTCCCGCAACCCAGCACCATGTTTGCCCTGCTCAAAGCCGGCCAGGCGCTCGTGCTCCGCACCGCTGCACTCCGGGGCAGTTTCACGCTGTCGGTCGTCTTGGCCAGCCGCATGGGAGCGGTCGAAGTGGCGGCACACCAGGTTGCGTTGCAGATCTGGGGCACGCTGGCACTCGCCCTCGATGCCGTCGCCATTGCCGGTCAGGCCCTCACCGGCAAGTGGCTGGGAACCGGCGATCTCGCACAGGCCCGAGCAGCGGCACGGCGCATGATCGAGATCGACATCGGGGTTGGGGCACTCGCCGGGGTCGTTGTCATCGTGCTGCGATCCCCGATCAGCAGCATCTTCTCCGAGGACCCCGCGGTCACCGGGCTCGTCGCCAGCCTGCTCATCGTGGTCGGACTCCAGCAACCGCTCAATGGTCACGTGTTCGCGCTCGACGGCGTGATGATCGGCGCCGGCGACCTTGGCTACCTGGCCCG
>JBBQUN010000205.1:0-8784 GCA_038212405.1 Acidimicrobiales bacterium
GGCACCTTCGCTCACTATCTCGATGATCCCTACGTGGAAGTCGCCGAGCGCGAGCCGCTGTCCGACGAAGTCACCGTGGCGTTCATCGGCGGCGGGTTCGCCGGGCTCGTCACCGGGGCCAAGCTCAAGCAGGCTGGTATCGACGATGTCCGCATCATCGAAAAAGGCGGCGACTTCGGCGGCACCTGGTACTGGAATCGCTACCCCGGTGCCCAGTGCGACACCGCGGCCTTCATCTATCTGCCGTTACTCGAAGAGACCGGCCACATGCCGAGCGAGAAATACACCCACGCTCCCGAGATCTTCGAGCACTGTCAACGGATCGGCCGACACTTCGGCCTGTACGACAACGCCTGCCTGTCGACCGAGGTGACCGACCTGGAGTGGGACGCCGAGGCCTCACGCTGGATCATCCGCACCAACCGTGGCGACGAGATGCGGGCGAAGTACGTGGCCATGGGGACCGGTCCGCTGCATCGGCCCAAACTGCCCGGCATTCCCGGCATCGAGACCTTCAAGGGCCACAGCTTCCACACCAGCCGCTGGGACTACGACTACACCGGAGGCAGCCCGGCCGGCGATCCCATGGTGAACCTGGCCGACAAGCGCGTCGGCATCATCGGCACCGGCGCAACCGCGGTGCAGTGCGTGCCTCATCTGGCGAAGGCCGCAGGCGAGTTGTTCGTGTTCCAGCGCACCCCGAGCTCGATCGACATTCGCAACAACTCAGCGACCGATCCCGAGTGGTTCACCACGCTCGAACCCGGGTGGCAAGACGAGTGGCTGATGAACTTCACCACGCTCCAGACCGGTGGCTTCGCCGACGAAGACCTGGTGATGGACGGCTGGACCGATATCTCGCAACGCATCCGAGACAAGGTGCTCGCCCACCCAGAGAACGGCTTCGGCCCCGAAGCAATGCTGGCGGCGTACCACGAGTCCGACGACGAAAAGATGGCCGAGATCCGGGCTCGCGTCGACGAAATCGTGAGGGACCCCGAAACAGCCGAGGCCCTCAAGCCCTGGTTTCGCCAGCTCTGCAAGCGCCCGTGTTTCCACGATCGATACCTCGACGCCTACAACGAACCGGGTACCCATCTCGTCCATACCGATGGCCGGGGGGTCGAGGCGATCACCGAGACCGGTGTCGTCGTGAACGGCACGCACTACGAACTCGATCTCTTGATCTACGCATCGGGATTCGAAGTCGGGACCGAGTTCACTCGCCGCGCTGGTTTCGACATGACCGGTCGCAATGGCGAGAAGCTCTCCGAGCACTGGGCCGACGGGATGATGAGCCTGCACGGCATCCACGTCAACGGTTTCCCAAACGCGTTCGTGGTCGGGCCAACCCAGGGTGCGAACCTCATCTCGAACATCCCACACAATCTGACCGAAGCCGGCAAGACGATCGGTGCCATCATCTCGCATGCCGAGGAGGTCGGCGCCAACGAAGTCGAAGTCGATGCCGAAACCGAGCGGGCGTGGGTGGCGAAACTCGAAGCCGGTGGCCGAACGTTCGGCGCTGATCCGACGTGTACCCCGGGCTACTACAACAACGAAGGGCAGGACGCTGGGCGCGCTGGTCTGCTCAATCGGTTGGGCTATCCCGATGGGCCGGTTGCGTACTTCGAGTACATCGATCAGTGGCGCAACTCGGGCAACTTCGAGGGACTCGAGTTTCGCACCTGAAGCTCGAGACCGCATTTCTGTGTGTCAAACAGACCGTCCTCACCCTTCTGTGTGTCAAACAGACCGCATCCGGTCACTCTGACACACGGATCGCAACCAGCGGCACTACGCCTCGAAGAGGCGATGGAGGCATAGGTTTCGAATCGGAGGTTGCGGCTGCCACCTTCGGCGTTGAAACCGGCAGCGACGGCAAGGGCTTCGACGATGGTCGACGTTCCGGTGCCGTTGTCGCCAACCAAGATGGTCATGTCAGCGAAGTCGATCGACTCGATTGCAGCTACAGCAAGCAACCCAAACGGATAGCCGTCGAGTGCTCGGTCACCGACGTTGGCTGACAGCAAGTAGGCCCATGCATCACAATAGAAGCAGCGTCACACGAGAAGCATCGGTGCCGCTGGACTCCGCTGCTACTTGGTCTCCGATTGCCGTGAACTCCCAGACCGCGACCAGCCAAACCCAGCAATCCGCAGCCCAAGGACAACGCCAGCCAGCATGACGAGCGTGACCACGAAGGCGGGAGCTGTCGCCCACCAAAGCACGAAACCGATGAGCCCGAGACCGGCAAACAACAAACGGCGGCCCGGCTGGCGAATCACGAGGAGTGCCGAGGCGATCAGCCAAGCAGCGACCGCTGCCAGCGAAGTGGCGAAGAGGAAGCTCGTCCAACCCGGGGTACTGGAAGCCCGATCGACCGCAGCATTCCACTCGGCCCGGTCGACGATTTCGAGATCGTCAATGATCGGCTCAGCCGGGCGCGAGTACTCGGTGTTGTCGTTGAGCTCACCGGCGACGAGGCGGTAGGCGAACCCCTCGGCTTCCCAAAATGCCTCGTCGCCAATGAGTAGACCGTCGTTGCCGAGAACCTCGATCGGCGAGATGTCTGGTTGCTCGTCGATGGACTGATGCCGAAGCACTCGGGATACCCAGACCCACACCGAAGCGTCGGGTTCAGCTTGGAGTGTTGCCGTTGCACTGCCATCGACGAAGTTCAGCTGCCATCCATCGGTGACCAAGCGCATCGATTCATCGCTGAACGCCGCTACCTCTTCAAGTCGGCGGTTCCCCGGCAACTGCCATGCGTCACCGTCACGAATGACGCTGTCGGTGATCGACTGCAACTGCGCAGACGAGAGATTGGCTCCCCAAGGACTGAAACCCCCGCCCTCGAGGGTGTCGATACCGACGATTGGTCCGGAAGAGGGATTGTCAGAACGCGCATAGACCCGAGTCGACACCACCGCTGGAGCACCATCGGTCGAGAACTCCACGCTCGACCTTTGCGAGGCGTCCCACGGTTCCATCGCCCACGAGTCGCATCCCCGTGATGAGGATCGGGGCGGGCAGGGTCGCCTCTGCTTCCTCGGCGGCCGGCGGCACGGTGGCACGTACCATGTCATGCCGGTCGAACGATCCCGCTCGGGTTCCCGCCAGCACCATCAGGACCGCAGCGGAAGTGGCTAATGCCACCCGCAAACCCCATACCGAGCGACGATCGTTCGAGGCGGTCTCGTCATCGAGTTCGTGAATGGCGGCGGCCCATACGTTCGCAGAACCCCGCGGCGAACCGCGGTCGGCTCGCTGTTCCAGGAGATCGTTTGCGTTCATGCGTCGTCCTTTGAAATCACGGTGAAGTCAGGCCGCAGTACTTCGCGCAGCGTTGAGCGAGCCCGACTGGCACGCTTGCGGTCGCGGTGCTCGTGAGACCAAGTTGCTCTGCCGCCACGTCGTGAGGCAGCCCCTCCACATCGACGAGGTAGAGCACGCCCCGGTCGAGCGGCGAGAGCACATCGAGCTCGGCAAGATCGGATGGGTAGCGATCGTCGGTGTGGCTTTCAGCGGCCACCTTCGGCAACAGGCGTTTCCAAACCCCCTTACGTCGTCGATTCGACGCCACCGCATGCACCATCGCCCGCTTCAAATAGGCAGCGGGATTGTCGATCTCGGACAGATCGTGGCGACGCAGCGTGGCGCATAGCGCGTCTTGCACGAGATCATCAGGATCGACGTCGAGGTCGGCAACGACGGCGGCAAACCGTCGAAGTTGAGGGTAGAGCTCATCGAGAATGGCGAAGTCCGATCTCGGTATCGATGCCGAGATCGATTCGCTGCGCTCGGGCTGTGCTGGCATACCGCTATGACGTGCCACTGACGGATTCTGTGACATCGCTTCTACCTTTCGCACGTTCTTCGCCCGCAGCGGGCAGCCGTGCCATGCTGCGAGTCATGACAATCGAGACCGTCACCGGATACTGCTGGCCCCAATCTGTTGCGCCGGGAGGCGACGTCTCGCTCCATTTGTCATCGGCCGGCGACCGCCCGGTCGAGGTCGAGGTCGCTCGTGTTGGCGCCGAGCGCACCGTCGTGTGGTCCGGCACCGTCGACGCCGGCGACCATCCAACCCCGCTCGACGCGTCGGCGAACGGCTGCAACTGGCCGAGCGCGACCTCGGTGACTGCCGGCGACGATTGGGCATCGGGCTATTACGAGGTACTGCTGACGATCGACGTCAACGGCAAGACCCGCCAGAGCCATGCCTTCTTCGTGGTGCGGCCAACGGCTGCTTCGACCAACACGATTCTGCTGCAGCTCGCCACCAACACCTGGCACGCCTACAACGACTTCGCAGGGCGCAACCTCTACAACGGCGGCACGCAGTCGTCGTTGCAGCGACCAATGGCCCGAGGCTATTTGCACAAGCCTCGTGGCGCCGGGCGTCGGGTGACCACCTTGCAGGTGCCCGACCACGACATGAATGCCCACGTCGGTTACCTCGCCTACAACCACCTCTCACCTTGGGCGGGCTCGGCAGGCTGGCCCGACTGGGAGCACCCGTTCATCATCTGGGCCGAACGCAACGGCTACGGCGTCGACGTCATTTCGAACGCCGACCTCGAGGAGCATCCGCAAATCGTGGATCGCTACAAGTTGGTCTTGTCGGTTGGCCACGACGAGTACTGGTCGGGCCCCATGCGTGACACCATCGAGGGCTTCATCGCCAAGGGCGGCAACGTTGCCTTTTTCTCTGGCAATACCTCGCTGTGGCAGGTCCGGCTCGAGGAATCGGTCGAAGGATCGGCATCGGTGATGGTCGGCTACAAGGGCCTGTACAAGCAAGATCCAGTGTACGAAACCGACCGCATGAGCGAGCTCACCAGCATCTGGTCCGATCATCTGCTCGGTCGGCCCGAGAACCGTATGACGGGCGTGAGCTTCACCCGGGGCGGCTATCACCGCATCGGCAAGCGGGTCACCCGCGGCGCTGGCGGCTACACCGTCTATCGCCCCGACCATTGGATGTTCGAAGACACCGGCATCGACTACGGCGATGTCTTGGGGGCAAGCGCAACCACGGTCGGCTACGAATGCGACGGCTGCGAATACACCATCGTCGACGGTCTCCCGGTCCCGACCGGTACCGACGGAACGCCCGAGTCGTTCGAGATCCTCGGCATGGTTCCCGCTGCGCATTTCACTCGAACCACAGCGGCGCGGCCCCCGAGGCCAGACGAACCGTCGGAGATCGAGTTCCTCGCCAACCGAGTGTTCGGCTCCCGAGACGAGGCGTACGTGAAACGCATCGCCGCCGGCCAGGCGATGCTCGGGGCCTACACCTCACCCGGTGGCGGCACCGTGATCACGTCCGGTTCGACCGATTGGGCCCACGGACTGGCGGGGCGAGACGAACAGATCGAGCAGATCACAGCGAACATTCTCGATCGCCTTGGTTGAGATTCGCCGCGCCGAGTAGCGTCTCAACCACTCAACACCGAGCGAGAACGCACCAACGAGGGGGACTCGTGAGCGAACACGAACTCGTCATACGCAATGGCAACGTCATCGATGGCACCGGCAGCAATCCTGGCCGGATCGCCGATGTCGCCGTCAGTAACGGGGTCATCACCCATGTCGGGAAGGTCGACGGCACCGGCAAACGCGAACTCGATGCCGAGGGGCACCTGGTTGCGCCTGGCTTCGTCGACATCCACACCCACTACGACGGCCAGGCAACGTGGGATCAGCACCTGGCTCCGTCGAGTTGGCACGGCGTCACCACGGTCGTCATGGGCAACTGCGGTGTTGGCTTCGCTCCGGTACGTCCTGACAATCACGAGCGCCTCATCCAGTTGATGGAGGGAGTCGAAGACATTCCGGGCACGGCGCTCCACGAAGGCCTGCCGTGGGCGTGGGAGTCATTCGGGGAGTACCTCGACTATCTCGACGCTCGGCCCAGAGACATCGATCTGGGGGCCCAGCTCCCCCACGGTGCTCTGCGCTTGCACGTGATGGGCGAACGGGGCGGGCGCCAAGAACCCGCCAACCCCGACGACATCGCCGAGATGGCCGAGTTGGCTCGGCAGGCAGTCGAACAAGGAGCCCTCGGTTTCACGACCAGCCGCACCCTCAACCATCGCACCAGCCTCGGCGAACCGACGCCGACGCTCAAGGCCGAGATCGACGAACTCGTCGGTATCTCTCAGGGCCTCGGCGCCGCCAACAAGGGCGTGCTCCAGGTCGTCAGCGACTTCATCGACATCGAAGCTGAGACCACCATCTTCCGGGCAATGGCCGAACGTTCCGGCCGCCCGATCTCGATCTCGATCGCCCAAGCCCCGAAGCGACCCGACGACTGGAAGCGTCACTTGGACGGTTTCGCCGCCGCAACGGCCGAAGGCGTGACCATGCGGGGCCAAGTCGGTGCTCGAGCCGTCGGTTTGCTGTTGGGCCTACAGACCACGCTCAACCCGTTCATGTTCTCACAGGCCTACAAAGACATTGCCGATCTGCCGCTGGCCGACCGAGTGGGCCGCATGCGCCAACCCGATCTTCGGGCCACCATCATCGATCAGATCCGCACCGAGAACAGCGTGCTGGGCGGTCGTGCGGTGAACGCGTTCGACCACATGTTCCGCCTGGGCGACCCGCCGAACTATGAACCCGATCCCGCCGATTCGGTCGGCTCGACGGCCAAGCGTGAGGGCCGGGCGCCGGCCGAGGTGGCCTACGACTGGGTGCTCGAGTCCGATGGCAAGGCCATGCTCTACATCCCCAGCCTCAACTGGGCGGCGGGCAACCTCGACGTCGTTCGCGAGATGCTGCTGCATCCGGCCGCGGTTCCCGGTCTGTCTGATGGCGGGGCCCACGTTGGCACCATTTGTGACGTGAGCTTCCCCACCACGCTCCTGCAATGGTGGGGCCGGGATCGGCCCTATGGCCGCATCCCGCTCGAAACGTTGATCGCCAAGCAATGCCGGATGACCGCCGAGACCGTTGGCCTCCACGACCGAGGCGTCATCGCTCCCGGTTATCGAGCCGACATCAACGTGATCGACTTCGACAACCTCACGCTCCACGCCCCCGAGGTTGCGTTCGATCTGCCGGCCGGTGGCCGTCGACTGCTCCAGCGAGCCGACGGTTACCGCAACACCTTCGTTGCCGGTACCGAGATCATGCACAACGGTGAAGCCACCGGCGCCACCCCAGGCAAGCTCATTCGCGGCGCACAGGCTGCACCGGCGGGAGTCTCAGCATGACAACGATCGACGACCTCGAGCTCAGCTTCGGCACTGATTACGACTTCCCGGTGATCAGCGCCGACTCCCACATCACCGAGCCACCCGACTGCTACACCGCCTACATCGACCCCGCCTATCGGGACCGGGCCCCGTCGATGGTCACCGATCCGGTGAAAGGTGACCAGTTCATCGTCGAAGGCATGCGGCCCATCTCGATGGGTCTGGTTGCCGCTGCTGGAAAAGCGCCGGAAGAGATCACCGTCAACGGTGTCATGTTCGACGAGCTACACAAGTCCGGCTGGGATTCGACCTACCGGCTCGCCGATCAAGATCGAGACGGCGTGTCGGCCGAGATCATCTACCCGACCGTTGGAATGGTGATCTGCAATCACCTAGACGCTGACTTCAAGAAGGCGTGCTTCGACGCCTACAACCGCTGGATCGGCGAGTACTGCAGCGAGGCACCAAACCGTTTGCTCGGCTGCGGCCAAACTGCGCTGCGCAGTGTCGAAGAAGGCATTGCCGACATCACCGCCATCAAAGCGGCGGGGTTGCGTGGCGTGATGATGCCCGGGGAACCCGGCATCGAGCAGGACTACGACGACCCAATCTGGGATCCGTTCTGGCAGGCGGCGATCGACCTCGGGCTCCCACTCAGCTTTCACATCCTCACGTCTCGCAACTCCTCTCTCGGCGGCGGCAAACCACGGGGCTCACGGCTGAACAGTTTCCTCGGCATCATCCGTGGTATCCAAGACATCATGGGCACACTCGTGTTCGGCGGTGTCTTCGAGCGCTTCCCCGATTTGAAGGTCGTGTGCGTCGAGGCCGACGCCGGTTGGGTTCCCCACTACATGTACCGAATGGACCACGCCTACAACCGGCATCGCAATTGGATGGCACCGGGCATCGATCTGTCGAAGGCCCCGTCGGAGTATTTCGCCGAGAACATCTACGTCACCTTCCAAGACGACTGGACGGCGTTCAAGCAGGCCAACGACATGAACTGGCGTCGGCTCATGTGGGCGAACGACTTCCCTCATTCCGATTCCACTTGGCCCTGGTCACAGGCGATGCTCGCCGAGCACGCTGCCAACCTCACCGACGAGCAACGCAAGGCCATTCTGTGTGGCAACGTCGCCGACCTGTACGGCATCGACCTCGATGCGCTCACCATTTGAGGTTCTGACAACGGGTCATCCGAACTAGCGACTGCTTCGCTTTGCGGTCGAGACTCAGAGCTGTGAGCACGGATGCACACGGCCTCGATACTGGCTGCCTCGACCTCCTCCCCGATGCGGTGCTGATTTGCGCTGCGGGCACGGTCCGCTGGACCAATCGTGCGTTCAGCGACCTCGTCGTTGCCAGCCACACCGATCTCCGACTGCCGGATCTCCCCGCTGTCGAATCCGCTCTGGTCGTCACCGAGTCGCCATTCCCGTTCGATGTGCTCGGACCCAACGAGGAAACGACGGCGTTCGAGGCGCGAGCCCGTCTCATCACCTACGAATCGATACCGGCGATCCTCATCGTCGCTCGCCCGACGGCGCATCGGCGGGCCGCTGCGCAGGCACAGCGC
>JBBQUN010000206.1:0-8729 GCA_038212405.1 Acidimicrobiales bacterium
CGGAAGAGGAAGAAGTTGAATACCAGGACGAACACCAGTGTCAGCAGCGCCCCAACGACCTTGCGGCCAACGAAAGCGGGGTTCATCGTGGGCCCTCACTCCACGCCACGTCCGATGACTTCCTTTGATCGAGAGTCGTGAACGCTCGCCACGAGATGGCGAATGATGCATCCGCTCGAGAAGGAGCGCAAGCGAAGGGCGTACTCAGTTTCGACGAGTCAACTCGATCAAGAGTGCTTGCTCGGAGTGGATCACCGGTAGCTGGAGTCCGATCTGCATGAGCTGAGCCCCTGTCGCCTCGATCGGCCCCGGGAACCACGGCGGCGACTGTCGACTCATCTCGGTTGGCAATCCGAGATCATCGATGGTCGTGACGCGGTAGCTGATCGCAGGGTCGAGGCCGACGAGTCGCATTGGCGCAGTGACGTTTGCTTGCGTCGGCTGCATCTGGACGTAGGCGAACACCGCCTGTGAGCGATCGTCGCTCACCACTCCGTGAATCAAGGCATTGGCGTCGGGATGCTCGCAACGGTAGGTACGCCCGGCATGCAAGAGCGGTCGGAGCCGTTTGTGCAGTCCCACCGCCGACGCAACCTGCGCCCGTTGGTCTTCATTTGCGGCGAGCAGATTCCACTCGATGCCAAGGTGACCGAACAGGGCGGTCGCCGCGCGAAATGCCACGTCTTGACGACGACGCGTCGTGTGGGCCCGCTCCGGCCCGATATGTGCACCCATGACTTCGGGTGGGAACAGCATCGAGAAGCCGCGTTGGATCAACTGGCGCTCGAGCGCGTCGTTGCAATCGGAGGTCCAGATGCGATCCGTGCGGCGCAAGATCCCGAGATCGGCCCGACCACCGCCTGATGCGCAGCTTTCGATTTCGACGTCGGGGAATGCTGCTCGCAGCCGGTCGATCAATTCGTACACCCCGAGAACATGGTCATGCGTGCCCGGTCGGCCGTCTCGGTTCGAACCCTGCACGATGTCACGATTCATGTCCCACTTGAAGTAGGCGATGTCGTAGCCATCGAGGAGAGCGTGCAGCGCGCCGAAGAGGTAGTCGCGCACCTCGGGGCGACCCAGATCGAGCACCAACTGGCGACGGCCGAGGACCGGCTCGTAGCCGTTGGTTGCCAGGATCCACTCGGGGTGAGCACGGAAGAGATCGGAGTCAGGATTGACCATCTCGGGCTCGACCCACAGTCCGAACTCCATGTCGAGCGAGCGCACGTGGTCGATGATCGGACCGAGACCATCAGGCCATACTGCATCGCTCACCCACCAGTCACCCAGGCCGGCGCTGTCGTTGCGGCGACCGCCGAACCACCCGTCATCGAGGACGAATCGCTCGACGCCAACCTCGGCAGCCACATCAGCCAATGCCGACAAGGTGGTGAGGTCGTGCTCGAAATAGACCGCTTCCCACGTATTGAGGATGACCGGCCGCACTCCCGACGAGGGCAGCCGCCGCCGGACCTCTCGATGAAAAGCCTGACTCGCTCCCGACAGCCCCGCAGGCGACCAGGCCACCACCACATCCGGGGCGTCGTAGCGCTCACCCTTCGCCAGCACGACCTCGCCGGGATCAAGGAGTTCGCTGCACTGCAGGTGACGACGGCCATCGGGCAGTTGCTGCGCTGCCAGCTCGTAGTTGCCGCTCCACGCGAGCTGCACGCCCCACACCTCGCCGAGCTGTTCGGAGAATCCGCGATCACCAGCGAACATGGCGGGCATCGCGGCATGGGAGGTGCGCCCTGATCGATTCGCAACGACCGTCGTACCGTCGAGGGAGCTGCGACGTGGCTGGAACTCTCGGCACCAGCGACCTTCGAAGCTCAACAGCTCCTCGGCCCGCACGGGTAGCGCAATCGAAGGGGCAAGCCGCTGCACGCCGAAGCCGTCGTCACCGAGATTGGTGAGTGACGCGCTGATCCTCAACACGTCGGCCACGTCGAAGAAGAGGGTGAGGGCCAACTCGGCCACGTCGTCGATCAACTCGAACGTCGCCGATGTCTCGGCGACCTCCAAGGACCGGCGCTCGAATCGTGTCGACCATGCCGTACCATCGGGTCGAGCCCCAACCAGGCCGGGCCGCCCCGGATACCCGAGCGAATGCTCGGCGATCACGCCGAGAGGGACGACGGTGTCAAGACCAGCGTGGGCAACCGGCAGACGGCTGAGCTGAGGAGCGAATCCGTCGAGCACCGGACCGATGGAGGCAATTTCGGGCATGCCACCGGTATCGAGAACGATCACACTGAGCTCGTCGCTGGACAGGCGGACTGGTTCGTACGTATTCATGGGACCCCGATGATGACATCTCGTAGTTGTGCCGCCGCCACCTCCGGCTCGACCGTGTTGAAGAACTCGCCTGACCCGAGTTCGCCGGCAGCGATGAAACGCATCACGCCCTGACTCCGCCAGGGCGACACGATGTCGATGTGGAGGCGAGCAGACGGCCAGTCGCCGCCATCGCTCGGGCGTTGATGGACCCACAACATGTAGGGCGTCCGCGTCTCGAAGAATCGGTCGAGTCTGGTGAGCACATCGACCAGCAACGCGGCGAGCTCGTTTCGCTGACGATCGTCGAGCGACGGGAGGTCGACGATCGGTTCCTTGGACGCAAGGCGAAGTGCGTAGGGGAAGCTCGGGGCGAAGGGCACCCATGCCTGCCATTGGCCGGCCGTTGCCACCAATCGATCGCTCGGCTCGTCGAGCGCTCCGTCGGCCAGTTCTTTGGCCGGCAACGCTGGAACATGGTCGAACGCGTAGATCTGGCCGTGCGGATGAGCGATCGTGGCGCCGACCTCGGGACCGCGATTCTCGAAGATCAGCACATAGTCGACATCGTCGCGGCTGCCGAGCTCGGTTGTCCGCTCGGCCCACAGATCGATCACTTTGCGAGCGCCAGAACAGCCAAGGTCCCAGAACGAGGCGTCGTGCTCTGGGCTATAGAGCACGACCTCGGCCAGACCATCGGGCAAGGCCGGCCAGCGGTTCTTGAACCAACGCACGTCGTAGGGCTCGGGCGCTTCCAATCCGCCGACACAAAACGGGCATCCGCTCGCCGGGAGGTTCGGCCGCTTCTGTCGCTTGCGAACGATGTAGGTGGTGTCGCCGGTGAGCGGATCGACCCGGCGGTCGCTGTTGGTCAGGGCCGAGGAAGTCAATGCGTCAACCCTTGCTTGCGCCGAGCGTCAGACCAGCGATGAAGTGCTTCTGCAGAGCGAAGTAGACCGCAAGGGTCGGGATGGCCACGTAGACCGAGGCGGCAGCGATCAAATTGTCATCGGTGAAGAACTCGCCACCCAGGTTGGCGAGCGACGAGGTGATCGGCCGGTCGGCGCCTTGCTGCTCCAACACGACAGCCCAGAAGAAGTCGTTGTAGATCCACGTGAACTCGAGCGTCGCCAACGCCGCAAGTGCCGGGCGGGTGAGCGGCATGATGATCTTGGAGTACTGGACCCACACGCTGGCACCGTCGACGACCGCCGCCTCGTTCAGTTCCTTGGGAAGCAGCTTCATGTAGTTGCTGAGAACGAACGTGCAGAAACCAGATTGGAAGGCAACGTGGATGAGGATCAGACCCCACACCGAGCCATTCAACTTGCCCGAGTTCGACAAGAACTCAGGCAGCGGGATCCGGTTGTACATCTGGAACAGTGGCTGAATGATGATCTGCTGTGGCAACAGGTTGCCGGCAGTGAACAGGACGAGGAACGACACATTGAACTTCCACGAGAACCGGCTTGCTGCGAACGCAACCATGCTCGAGAAGAACAGGGTCAACGCGAGCGCGGGGACGAGGATCAGGGCCGTGTTCCAGTAGCGCCCCGGGATGTCGCCTTGATCCCATGCGTTTCGATAGTTCTCGAGCGTGAAACTGTCGGGGATCGAGAAGTAGCCATCTCGAACGGTCTCGGAGAACGGTCGGAAGGACGAGAAGAAGGCACCGATCAATGGCACCAGCCACAGAATGGCGAAGGTGATCAAGAACAAGTGGAGGAGAACACGCTGCGGCGTGAGCTTCTTGCCCTTGGCTCCAACGACGTTGGCAGCGGTCATATCTCGCTCTCCCGATAGTGGTTGGTGACATACCAGATCACGAATCCGATACAGAGCAGGAAGAGCAACACGGCATAGGCCGATCCTCGCCCGACATTGCCACCGCCCTCACCCAGGAGGTTGTTGGTCGTGAGGATCGACAACACCTGTGTGCGACGAGGGGTGTTCAGCACGTAGATGATGTCGAATGCCCGCAACGCTTCGATCACGGTGATCACGGCGACCACCACATTGATGGGCTTGAGCGTCGGGAACAAGACGTGGCGAAAGGCCTGCCATTCATTGCAGCCATCGATCGCGGCGGACTCTCGTAGGGATTGGTCGACGCTCTTCATGCCTGCGAGGTAGAGCACCATGATGTAACCGGTGTGGCGCCAAGCGATGGCAACGAGGATCGCAACGAAATTCTTGGAGATGCCGTAGTTCTCGGAGAAGGCGATCATGAAGCCCTGGTTTCCGAGCCAGTTCACCGGATCGCCGCTGCCGAAGAGCGACGTCGCCAGTCCGTTCTCGGTGCTGTAGACCACGCTCTGCCAGATGAACCCGACGACGGCGAGCGACAACACGACCGGGGTATAGAACATGCTCTGGTAGATACGGCTGCCCTTGAGGTTCTTGTCGAGTAGATACGCCAACAGCATGCCAAAGAGCGTTGGCCCCAGGAACAGAAAGATGAGCAGCGCCAGGTTGTTGATGACGGCCTGCCAGAAGTCCTTCTCGAAGACGGTGAAGATCTGTTCGTAGTTCAAGAAGCCGACGAAGTTGATATCGGAAAGTCGGATGCCTTTCCAGTCGGTGAACGAAAAGAAGATCGATGCCAGCGCTGGTACCCAAACCAGCATCACGTGAAGGAACGTCGGGATCGCGATCATCAAGACGAAGACCGTGCGATCCCGACCCGAGAGGGCCATCGCACTGCGCCGCTTCCGCTGTTTTTTGGGTGTGTTGTCGACACCCGAGTCAGTGGTGTCAAGCGGCGCAGTGGCAGTCATCGTGGTTCCTTCTCAGTGGCTCGGTCGATCAGCCGCCAAGGATGACGGCGGCCTGCTCCTGCATGTCAGACAGGATCGAGTCGACCTTGGTCGGATCGGCGATGAAGTCGGCGAGACGAGGACCGGCGACGTTCGATGCGAACTCGGGGCTGGTGTCACGGTCGAGGAACTGGGTCACGAACTTGGCCTCTGACACCATCTTGAATGTCTTGGCCTGTAGCTCGTTGTAGGCAGCGCTGTTCGCCTTCGACGACGGGGCGACGGCGGAGGGATCCTCGGCCAGGTAGGCGTCTTGCGCCGCTGCAGTTCCGAAGAAGCCGATGAGTTCGAGGGCAGCCGCTTCGTTCTTCGGCGACTTGGCCATCATCCAACCATCGATCGGGGCCTCGACCACGTCGATGCCGTGTTCGGCATTGATCTCGGGGAAGGGGAAGAAGTCGACGTCATCGAGTTCTTCGGCCGGGAACTGCTGACCAACGAAGGTGCCGATGACCATCATGCCGGCTTCGCCCGAAACGAGGGCAGCCGCTGCCTCTTCCCAGGTGCGACCATTGGGGTCGGCCATGGTCATCGGCAGAAGCTCGGCCCAGGTCGAGAAGACTTCCTTGACCTTGTCGTCTTCCCACGATTCCTTGCCGGCCATGAGGTCGACGTGGAACTGGTAGCCGTTGATGCGGAAGTTGAGCTGATCGAAGGTTCCCATGGCCGGCCAGAAGCCGTCGTTGCCGAGGGCGAACGGGGTGATACCTGCCGCTTCCATCTCACCGGCGAGGGTCTTCATCTCGTCGAACGTGGTCGGTACTTCCCACCCGTTGTCGGCGAAAACGCTCTTGCGGTAGTGCACACCCCATGCGTAGTAGTTCCACGGCACGAAGTACTGCTTGCCGTCGTCACCGGTGGAGGCGGTCTTGAAGCCGTCACCGAGTTCGCCGTCGAGAGCAGGCCACACGCTGGAGACGTCGCCGAGAAGATCCTGGGCGGCAAAGAAGCGCATCCGGTAGCCGGCGAACCATGGAATCACGTCGTCGGGGTTCTGGAGGTAGGTGGAGATGTTCTCCTGGAACGTGTTGTGGTCGACCTCGTTGATCTTGACCGTGACGTCCTCATTCGGCAGTGCGTCGACGGCGGCCTGAAGACCGGCCTGCGGCACCTCGTTGGAATAGTTCGAGCCCAGCGTCACCTCACCGGTTGCCGGCTCCGCAGCTGCTCCCCCGGCGTCACTTCCGGCACCAGCGTCGGTTGCCGAGTCACTACCGCAGGCGGCAAGCAATCCTGGTATGGCCACGACACCGGCGGCCAGGGCCGTGGTCTTGAGCACCGATCGTCTCCCAACAGAGAAGCCCACTTGCGAGGGGCTCGGAGACTTCGGCAGTTGCAGTTCGTCCATTTTCAATGTCCTTCTCTCCCGGATGCACCGTCCTGATGGACGGCACACGACAATGCTGCGGTTCCGGTCAATCAACCAAAATCAAACGCAAAACACCAGAACCGGCCATGATCCTGAGCTGAATTCACCGTCGTGTCAACCAAGAGAGGCCTTTGGTCACATCGGGGACAATCCCACCTGTTGACTTCTGTGCGATTCCCTGGGCACTCTGTATTCCATGTTGGCTCCGAAGCGCCACGAGATCATTCTCGAGACCGTCCGTCGCGATGGCTCGGTGCGCGTACGCGATCTGGTCGAACAGCTCGGCATCTCCGACATGACGGTGCGCCGTGATCTGGATCTTCTCGACGAAGGTGGGCTTCTCACCAAGGTCCACGGTGGCGCCACCCGAGTCTCGGTGCTGACGACCGAGGAGCCGGGGTTCGAGGCGAAGCAAACTCGCCAAGCCGACCAGAAGATTGCCATCGCGCAAGCAGCAGCGAAGCTCGTCGAACCGGGATTCGCCGTTGGTCTCACCGCAGGAACCACCACGTGGCAACTCGCCAACCACCTGCTCTCGATCGACAACCTCACCGTCATCACCAACTCGCCGTCGGTCGCCCAGGTCTTCTACCGCTCCACCAACCACTCGGTCACCACCGTGCTCACCGGCGGAGTCCGCACTCCGAGCGACGCACTCGTCGGCCCGCTTGCGACCGCCGCACTCTCGGCACTGCAACTCGACCTGGTGTTCATGGGGGTTCATGGCATGGACCCCGTCCACGGATACTCGACCCCGAACCTGGCCGAGGCAGAAACCAACCGGGCCTTCGTCGGCTCCGCTCGTGGACTCGTGATCGTTGCCGATCACACGAAGTGGATGACCCCTGGACTGGCAACGATCACGGCACTGAGAGACGCCGACGTGGTGGTTACCGGGTCGCAGCTCGACGCAACGGCCATCGAACATTTCACCAGCTTCGACGACACCGAACTCATCCTCGTCGACCACGAATCACGAGCACTCGAGGCCCAGTGACCGAGGCTGTTGCTCTGCGGCCGGCGGTTTCCTACTCCGTCAGGCGGATGGGGTCGCCGATGATCGACACACCCCACGTCGTTGTTTCGTTCGCGTTGTTGTCGTCCTTGTACTCGACCTGCCACCAACAGTTCTCCGGCACTCCAGTGACGGCTTGGCACGAGTAGCCATCCAGGTCGAGGACGATCAGCAAGGTGCGATCCTGGAACGAGTAGCCGTCCTGCTTGATACACGAGACCGTCGTTGCCCCCTCAGGGCAAGTCTGGGTGATCGGCGCGCTCGGACTGCCAAAGTCGGGGAACGTACCGCATCGGTAGTTGTAGGCAGAACAGTCGATCGAGTGCCAGGAGAATGGAACGTAGTCGCCATGCGGGTCGACAATCCTCACCTCGTCGATGCCGTCGGCCGGGTCGAAGAGTTCGATGTGCATGGTCTTGCCCTCATGGATCTCGGCAATCTCCGCGAGATACAGCCGCGTGAGCCCGATCGCCCCACTCGCAAACATCCTTGCGTCGGTGTAGGCAGTCAGATACTTCTTGGCAAAGATGTTCGGACAGGTTGCCGACGCCGTTGGTCCCTGGCGGGTGCACATCCAATTACCGGTCGTTCCCGAGGGAACGACACGCAATGAATAGAGGCTGCGACGGTTCGCCGCGTAGTCGGTGTTCTTGGCCTGGAGGACATATCGACCGCTGGCGAAGATCGGTGCGATATCGACCCAAGGAGCGGGCTCGTTCGTCCGAGTCCATCCCGAACCGTTTGCCGGACAGATCGCCGTGCTCGGCCGATTGATCTGGATGTCGACGAGCGGTGGTTGCAGCACATTGTCGTTGTCGTCGATGGCGGTGTCGTCGGCGTCGAAGAAGCGGAATCGCATTCCGGCGTTGGCCTGCTGGCCGCCGTTCTCGAAACAGGTGGTGCGGGCCTGCAAGGTGTAGGCGCCGTCGACCGGCACATCGACGATGAATGTGTGTCCCTCGTCGCGGTGGTTCGGGTTGGTATTGTTCGGGCAGGCTCCGCCGGCCCCAACGAAGTCGCCCGTTGCTCGGCCTTCGCATTCGGTCATGGCTCGTAGCCAATAGTTGGCCGGCGTGCCGTTGGTCATGTCGGTGCCGACGCCGAGTGCCGACGTCGGATTGCCCATCGGAACGGGGAACACGTACTGGGCCGCGGCGAACCGGTGAATGGAAATGTCGTCGGAATCGACGACGACACCACCGAAATAGACCTCGCCCTGGGTGTAGATGTCGACTCGGACCTGTTCGTT
>JBBQUN010000207.1:0-8725 GCA_038212405.1 Acidimicrobiales bacterium
CGGTTCGGGCGTACTCTCCGGACGCACGATCACGGTCAAAGACTGGATCGACACCACGGGATTCGTCTGCGAAGGCGAACACCAGGAACGTTCAGGGCGAAGGCCAACACGTGATGCAACCGCGGTCGCGCGTCTCCGTGCAGCAGGAGCCCTCGTTGTGGCCAAGACGCAGCCCGGTGGCGACCACCCGATCCATGGCCGGTGTCACCACCCCCTCGATACCGCTCGCACGCCAGGCGGAACATCGAGCGGGGAAGCGACGCTGATCGGCCGTGGTGCGTCGAGCCTCGGGTTGGGTAGCGATTCTGGTGGGAGCATCCGCCTACCCGCCGCCTGGTGCGGGGTTGTTGGGTTCAAGCCCTCGTTTGGCCTGGTCCCAACGACCGGGCATTTCCCGCGCGTTGGTGGCCGCGTCGATGGGCGGACAGTGATCGGACCGATGGCGGTGAACGTGGCCGACGTTGCTACGGCACTCGCGGTGATCGTTGGGCCTGACGGCGTTGACCCCTCGTGCTGCCCGGTTCCCTTGGGCGACGCGGCTTCGGTTCCAGTACGCGGTCTCCGTGTCGCCCTCCTCCAACCCGATGACCGCTGGCCCGTCGGCTCCAGCACCGCTAGCGCGGTCGAGCGGGCAGTGGCGTGCCTCGTTGCCCTCGGCGCTATCGAGGTGGGGACGGTCGATCACTTCGACCTCGCAGCATCGCTCGACATCACCCAGCGGTATTGGACGCGGGCCGGACTGACCGGCGCCGAAGCCGACCACCAGCTTGGCGATTGGGATCGATACTCCAGCAAGTTGTTGCAGGCCTCCGCCAACTTCGATGTGGTCATTGGTCCGGTCGTCGCTGATGTGGCGCCAATGCATCGTCGACTCGTTGGGGATGACTACGTGTACACCCTGCCCTGGAGCCTGACCGGCTGGCCGGCGATGAGCCTGCCATTCGGTGTTGATCCCTCGACCGGTCTGCCCCTGGCCGTTCAGATCGCGGCGCCGCAGTGGCACGACCACGTCGTCCTTGCCGCAGCGGCCGTACTCGAGCGCGCGATACAACTCGACGAGCGCCCGCGCTGAGCTAGGCCTCGATCTCGAATCGGTCGTGTCGAGTGTCCCGGGCTACTTCGTGACGGGAGTCGATCTGCCCTCGTGTCAGCTCTTCGGAGAGGAACCATGAGTGAGATCGACTTCGGGCCGCCGCTCTTCGCTGCGCAGGGAGGAGGTGAGGATGGCGTTGCCGGCCGGGGTGATCGTGTGGTCGATGAGTTCGAGTCGAGTGAGCGGGACGGAGTCATCGAAGAGACGCTTGCCTTCGCCGGTGACCGCCGGATGAATGGTGAGGGTCAGCGCGTCGACGACGCCGGCAAGGAAGAGCGACCTGACGGTTTCGACGCCGCCGGCCACGATGATGCCGCCCTCGTCGTCCGATGCTGCGAGGGTGCGGACGTAGTCGACGGGGTCGCCGTCGATGAGTTGGCTGTTCCACTCGAGGTCGCCGCCAAGGGTGCTGGCGATCACGTGCTTGCGAACCGGGTTGATGAATGGGCCGAATCCGTCGTCGCTGTTCGATGGCCAGTATTGCGACCACTCCTGCCAGAGCTGTCGACCCATGATCACGTCGGTGACCCCGGCAAGCGATCGACCCATGATCGCTCCCTCCTCCTCGCCGAACGAGTCGAACTGGAACAGGTTCGGTGATTCGGACACGCCATTGAGGGACGAGAACAAGTGGGCAGTGACGGTGCGAGACGACATGGTGGGCACCTTTCGGGCTTCGGAGATTCGACGGTACTGGTAACCATACCAACTAGTTGGTATGGTTACCAGTATGACAACCATTACTCCCTGTCTCTGGTTCGACGGCAATGGTCTCGACGCCGCCGAGTTCTACGTCTCGCTGTTCCCTGACTCCTCGATCGACGCCGTGAGCCCCGGTCCCGATGGATCGCCGATGATGATCAGCTTCACGCTGATGGGTCGCCCGTTTCAGGCCCTGAACGGCGGCCCGATGTTCACCTTCACCGAGGCGGTGTCGCTCGCCGTTCCGTGTGATGGTCAGGCAGAGGTCGATCACTATTGGGCCGCGCTGACCGAGGGCGGTGAAGAAAGCATGTGCGGTTGGCTCAGGGATCGGTTTGGTCTGTCGTGGCAAGTCGTCCCCGCCCAGCTCGGCGAGGTCGTGGGTGACCCGGATCCGCAACGGGCTGCTCGGGCAATGGCAGCCATGATGGGCATGCGGAAGCTCGACCTCGACGCAATGCGTGCCGCGGCCGACGATTTGGCGGTGTGAACGCCGTCGCCCGTCGGCGGGCCTACGGAGAGGCAAGGGGTGCGCTCCTCGACGCAGCGGTCAGCGTCATCCGAGCCCAAGGCTTGCACGCAACGACCGTCGACGACCTCTGCGCTGCGGCCGGGGTCACCAAGGGGGCCTTCTTCCACCACTTTGCATCGAAGGAAGATCTCGCGATCGCCGCTGCTGATCACTGGTCGATCACCACCGGCGCGCTTTTCGGCGCTGCGCCTTATCACGATCTGGAGGACCCGGCCGATCGCATCTTCGCCTACTTGGACTTTCGGGCATCGCTGATCGCAGGTTCCCCGGCCGATTACACCTGCCTTGTCGGCACCATGATCCAGGAGGCATTCGACACCAGTCCCGCAGTGCGCGACGCCTGCGCCGCAAGCATCTTCGGTCACGCCGAGACCCTTGAAGCTGACTTCGAGGCCGCCATGCTCGGCCGCGTAAACCGTGGGGGGCCGAGCGTCCCGAGCGTCAACGCTGCGAGTCTTGCTCGGCACACCCAAGCGGTGTTGCAGGGATCCTTCGTGTTGTCGAAAGCGGCGAATGAACCTGCGTTGGTGCTCGAAGCGATCGAGCATCTGCGTCGCTATCTCGAGTGCGTCCTCGGCCGGTCGGCGAGTCGACCGAGTCTGTGAGAGAGTGGTGCCTGGTCGGCATTTCCGTCCGACCGGAGAGAGGCCGTCATGGCCGGTAAAGACAAAGGCGGGCGAAGTGCCAAGACCCCCGCTACCAAAACAGCCAAAGAGAAGCGCAAGTCCAAGAAAGACAAGAAGTCGGGGAAGTCGGGCACTGCGGACTGACGTCTGGATCGCTGCTTCGCTCACTCGATGAAGGACTGGCTGCGCCGTCGGGTCCACCCAAGCCTCAGTCGAACAGACTGAGGCCGCCGACGGTGCCGCTCTTCCTTCGACCCCACCGCTGGTCCGCGGCCCATCTGACCTATCATCGATCAGATGCAGAGCGGTGCTCAACCAGTTGACCAGCACAGAATTCGTGATCGAAAACGGTGCTGGAGGTGAGCCTCGCCATCACCGTCGTTGCCATCACCTTCATGCTTGCCCTGAATGCGTTGTACGTCGCAGCAGAATTCGCCACGGTCGGGAGCCGGAAATCGCGCATCCAGGCGCTGGCGGAAGACGGAAACCGTCCCGCAGCCAAGCTGTTCGAGATCGTCCGCAATCCCGTACTGATCGACAATTACGTTGCTGCATGCCAAGTCGGTATCACGCTGAGCAGCCTCGTCGCTGGTGCCTTCAGCCAGGCCCGACTCACGCCGTTGTTCGAGCCGTACTTCGGGTCGGCCGGCCGAGTCGTCGCCATCATCATCACCCTGCTCGTCATCACCTCGCTGCAAGTCGTGCTGGGCGAGTTGCTCCCGAAGACCGCCGCTCTGCGCTATCCCGAGCGTCTCGCAATGGCGACGCTACGCCCAATGCAGATCAGCCAAGTGTTGTTCCGGCCATTGGTCAAGGTGTTCAACGGGTCCGCGTTCGCCATCTTGGGACGGCTCGGACTGGGCGGTGATCACAGCCACGCCCATGTGCATTCGCCCGAAGAACTCGCCATCCTCTTCGACGAGAGCGCGGCCGGCGGACTCATCGATGCCGCCGAGCGCGACATGGCCGCAGGCGTGCTCAACGTCGAGCAGCGCCGAGTTCGTGAAATCATGACGCCACGCCGTCGAGTCGTCGGCGTTGACATCGGCGACACCATTGCGGCCGCGCTCGACAAGGTCGTCGAAACACCGCACACGCGATTCCCCGTCTGGGGCGAGTCCACCGACGACGTCATCGGGGTGGTGAATCTGCGCGAGTTGTACCTCGGTGCGCAACACGATCCTGAGGCATTGGTGTCGACACTGACACAGCCGCTGCTCGACGTGGCCGAGACCTTGCCCGTCCCGGCACTCTGGCGTTTCCTCAATGCCCGGGAACGAAATTGCGCTTTGGTGGTCGATGAGTACGGCGGCGTTGCCGGCCTCGTCACGCTCGAAGACGCGATCGAAGAAGTCTTCGGCGAAGTTCGAGACGAGTTCGATACCGACCCGGACCCGATCGTGGTGGTGGCGGGCCGAGCTTCGTTGTCAGGCGAGGTGCTCATCGACGCTGTGAATCATCGGTTCGGACTCTCACTGCCAATGGAGGATGTCGACACGATCGGTGGACTCATCTGGCACCAGCTGTCGCGCATGCCGGCGGTCGGTGAACAGGTCTCGCTCGGTGATGACGAGGTACTGGTACGGATCGACACCGTCGACGGCAACGCAATCGAACGAATCAGCTTCGACGCCCATGGTGAGGAATCATGATCGGGGAGTACGGCTTCCCGATTCTGGCGATCCTCCTGCTCGTGATGCTGAACGGTCTGTTCGTCGCAGCGGAGTTCGCACTCGTTGGGGCGCGACTCACCCGACTCGAGGCCATGGCCGCCAATGGAAGCAGGGCCGCCACCTGGCTTGCCGACGTCTTCAAACGTCATGCCGGCAAGGACGGCTACATCGCCGTTGCTCAGCTCGGTATCACGTTGGCCTCGATCGGCCTCGGTATGTACGGCGAACCGGCAGTGGCCCACTGGCTGTACGGCCCCCTCGAAGATCTTGGGGTCGCCGAAAGTGCGTCGCACACGGTGGGCTTCATCGTTGCGCTTTCCGGTATCACGTACATGCACGTCGTCTTCGGCGAGATGATTCCGAAAGCACTGGCGCTGCAGTCGCCAGAGAAGGTCAGTATTCGACTCAACCCACTCATGCGGGCCTTCAGCGCATTGTTCCGCCCCATGGTCGTCGTGCTCAACGCCATTGCCTTTGCGCTGATGCGGCTGCTCGGCATTCCTGAACCCGACAAGCGGCTCTCGTTGCATACCAGCAGCGAGCTGAGCATCGTGACCGACGAGACGGCGCACAGCGGACAGCTCGCCAAACTGCAACGAAACCTGATCAAGAACATCTTCGAACTCGACGAACGCCCGGCCGAAGAACTGATGATCTCTCGGCGCAACATCGTTGCAATCGATCTCTCGGCCGATCCATCAGCGGTTGGCGAACTCATCGAATCGTCCTCACGCAGTCGCTATCCGGTGATCGACGGTGACCTCGACCACGTTGTCGGCATGCTGCACATCAAAGACTTCATTCGGGCCACCCGGCTCGGCACGCTCATCTCGATTGCCGACCTCATCCGCCCCCTTCCGGTGGTGGCAGCGACGCTGCCGGCCGATGACCTCCTCGAGCAGTTCAAGGTCAGTAGCACGCATGCGGCGCTCGTCATCGACGAGTTCGGGACCACGATCGGCTTCGTTTCGCTCGATGACGTGATCGCCGAGATCATGGATGACGCGTCCATCGATCTGATCGCTCGACTTCCCGACGGTTCGATGAGCGTCGATGGCGAGACCACACTGAGCGATCTGCGCGAAGCACTCGCCGATCCGCTGTTCGACCACGACGACATCGTCACGATCGCCGGACTGGTGCTCGCCTATTCGGGAGTCGTCCCCGCCATTGGCGGGTCGGTGCGACACGATCACTACGAGTTGGTCGTCGAGCAGCTCGACGGCCGCAAGATCACGCGCGTGCAGATCCGCGACGTGGCCGACGAACCCACCGACTGACCAACGCAACGACGCACGAGAACAACGACAGGGAACCACCATGCAGTTGAATGAAGCGCAACACCGTGAGGTGGCCGAGGCGCTGGTCGAAGCCGAGCAGACCAGGATCTGGACCCAGCCGTTGACGCTGCGCCACGACGAAGTCGACATCGAAGATGCCTACGCCGTTGGTCAGATGGTCACCGACCTGAAGGTGGCCAACGGTCGGATCGTGAAGGGCCACAAGGTGGGTCTCACCTCCAAGGCCATGCGTGACGCCACCGGTGCGACCGAGCCTGACTACGGAACGCTGTTCGACAACTGGTTCCTCGACGAGGGCACTCAGGTCTCGATGAGCGCGATGAATCGGCCGATGGTCGAAGTCGAACTGGTCTTCGTGTTGAAGGAGAACCTGGGCGGGCCTTCGGTCAACGCCCTCGATGTGATTCGGGCAACCGACTTCGTCGTGCCGGCAGTCGAAGTAGTCGATACCCGCTACCTGCCCGGCGGCAAGCCCGGCGTGATCGACAGCATCTCCGATGCTGCGTCGTGCGGCTTCATCATGGTTGGCGGGAATCCGGTTGGTCTCAACGACATCGACGTGCGCCACGTTGGAGGAGCGCTCTACAAGAACGGACAGGTCGTCGAGTCCGGCACTGCAGCAGCCGTGATGGGCAACCCCATCAACTCGGTGGCGTGGTTGGCCCGCAAGCTCGACGAGTTCGGCGTCGAGATGCAAGCCGGTCACAGCATTCTGTCTGGTTCGTTCGTTCGCATCCATCCCATGGCGGCAGGCGATTCGTTCGTTGCCGACTTCGGGCCACTCGGCCAGATCAGCTTCGGTGTGATCGACTGAGTCGGTGCCAGTCTTGGTCGGGCCCGGCTCGGTCAGGCAGTCAACGCGCGGGACCAAACAACGGGGAAGGTCTCGTCGTCGCTGATTGGTTCACCGGGCCGAAGCCTGGTCATCGACTGATCGATGAGCGGGTCCTTCCCTCGTTCCCACTGCCAGGTCGCGTCATCACCGAGCCAGCGCCAAGAAACCGCAACCCGACGATTGGTCGAAGGGTTGCCACGACTTCGGTGGAGGATCCGATAGTCGAAGAGGAGCACGTCGCCGGGCTCGACGGAGTAGCCGACGATGTCGTACTCGCTGGGATGGTTCTCGAAGTCGATGACCGTGTCGGTGAGCGCGTGGGCCATGTCGCCGAAGCCGTCCCAGAGGGCGTTGAGCTCGGACCGGCTGCCGGTTGGCCGATAGGTCTTGCCCCAGAGGTGCGAGCCCTTGATGAATTCGAGTGCACTGGTTTCGGCGGTTGCTGCGGTGAGGGCCAGCCACGTGGAGGCCACCTGCGTGCCACCGATCGGCCAGTACGGATGATCCTGGTGCCACGCAAACTCGGAGTCGGTGCCAGCCTCTTTCACGAAGACCTGGTCGAAGTAGATGCGGATGGCCCCCGAGTTGGTTGCATCGCCAACGAGCTGGGCGAGTCCGGCTTCGAAGGCGAACCGTCGGAAGTCTTGATCGGCTGCGTACATCCGCTGGGTCAGGCCGTACGGTTTCGTTGGATCGGTGACACGGTCGACGCCAGCAATCATCGGCTCGATCCACTGCGGGTCGACGGCTCCTCGGAGATGGACAACGCCATCGCGGGCGTAGGCCGATCGCTGATCCGGTGTCAGGGTGTTCATGTCAGAGAAGGTAGTTCGAACTCACGAGCAAGTGCGCCCGATCCCCGCCGCAGTCACGCCATGACGGTGGCAGAAACCGTTGACCAGAACAGCGCCATAAACCGCTGCGAGCCACACCGGCAGGAGATTCGTGAGGTTCGAGGCCTAATCGAAGACCTGTCCCGGCGGAGTGCCTGGGGTGTTGAGATGCTCGACCACGAACCGCAGCGCACCCTGATTCGCAGCCGCTCGCTGGTAGTACCCGACGTTCGCGGCAACAACCGGTCGTCATGCTCGACGACGGTCGCTCGCCTTCATGAGTTGCGGGTGTTCGGCAGCCACGCCTTGATCGCTTCGCCGATTTCGTCGGGGCTGTCTTCTTGGATGAAGTGGATCCCGGCCACGGTGACCTCGGTCTGGTTCGGCCAACTGCGGCAGAACTCGCGCTGCGCGCCGGTGAGGATCGTGCCCGGGTCAGCGTTGACGAAGAGCTTCGGTAGGTCCGAGGTCGACAGCCACGCGGCGTAGGACGCAACGATGTCGGCCACGTCGGCCGGTTCGCCATCGATGGGGATCTGGCGAGGCCAGGTGAGGGTGGGTCGGCGATCTTCGCCCGGCGCGGTGAACGCACGGCGGTACTCGTTCATCTCGTCATCGCTCAGCTTGCGCATGATCGATGCGGGCAGGATCGCTTCGACGAACAGGTTCTTGGTGAGGATCATCTCTTCACCCGACTCCGAGCGCATGCTTTGGAAGATGCCACGAGCGGACTCGGGCCACTCGTCCCATGTGACTGGGCGAACGATGCTTTCCATGTAGGCGATTCCGGCGACCCGGTCGCGGTGCCGGTTCGCCCAGTCGAAACCGAGCGCCGAGCCCCAGTCATGAATCACGAAGGTGATGTTGTCACCGAGGTCGAGCTGATCGAGGAGACCGTCGAGGTACTCACGGTGTTCGACGAACTGGTAGGAATCGGGGCCGGAGTCGTCGAGCTTGTCGGAGTCGCCCTGGCCGATCAGGTCGGGAACGATGCAGCGAGCCATGCCCGAGACGTGGGGCACGATGTCTCGCCACAGGTACGACGACGTCGGGTTGCCGTGCAAGAAGACGACCGGATCACCGCTGCCAACATCGTGGTAGGCCATCTGCTTGCCGTTGACGGTCAGGTA
>JBBQUN010000208.1:0-8680 GCA_038212405.1 Acidimicrobiales bacterium
AGTTCGAGGGAGCATCGCCACTTCTTCGATTCGGCGAGGGGCATACCACGCTGGCAGCTCCGCCTTGACCGCTTCGCGTAGCGCGTCCAGCGACGGTGGCTTCTCGACGCCCTCATCAGGTGCGATGAGCGCAACGACCTCGTGACCCCACTCCGGGTGCGGGCGACCGACCAGTGCCACCTCTCGCAGTCCGAGCTGGCGAGTGATCACGGCTTCTGCCCTCTCGGGCCACACCTTCTCGCCTCCGGTGACGATGACGTCGCCCCGTCTACCCTCGACGACGAGGCGGCCATCGTCATTCGACCAGTGTCCGAGATCGCCGGTGGGGAACCAGCCGTCGACTTTCGGATCGGTGCCGTCGCGGTACGCCCGCAACAACATGGGCCCACGCAACCAGATCTCGTGCTGCTCGTCGATGCGGATCTCGATACCCTCGATCGGCGTGCGGTCATAGACGACTCCCGAGCCGGTCTCGGTCATGCCGTAGGTCGCAATCACATTGGTTGGGCGATCCGGTGGGGGAGCAGCCCCGCCGATCACGATCGTGCGGAATCGTTCGGCGGGTACTTGATTGAGCGCCCGAGTCACCAGCGACACGAGCGTGGCGCCGCGATTGGCTGCATCGAGCACGGCGACAGGGTCGAACCCGGGATGCACTTCGAGCGGTGTTGCGGTATGAATCGCCCGGGTCACCACCGACAGCCCGCCGATGTGCGCAAGCGGGAGGCAGGCCAGCCAACGATCTGATGCCGGATCGACGTTGATGATCGCCGAGGTGGCTCGGGCTGATGCCTCGACCGCGTCGTGGGTGAGCACCACACCCTTCGGAAGTCCGGTGGTGCCGCTGGTGACGATCACGAGTGCGTCGCCCGGTTCGGTCGAGCGACCACCGGTGAGCGAGCGTCGCTCGCCATCGGCCTCGATGACCGCGCTCGGTGCCATGGCGATCATCACGCGGTCTCGCTCCGCTGGCGGCAGCCTGACATCGAGCGGAAAGGCCGTGTCGCCATCAGCCCAGACCCGTTCGAGCGCCGCAACGAACGCCGGTCCGCCGGGAAGGTCGAGTACGACGAGGTCGGGCATCGGATCAGGTTAGTGTCGGTAGGTGCATCAGCCCCAGACGGTAGGGACCACCACGGTATGGATCGATGGAGAACTGCGGCCTTTCGAGGAAGCGATGGTCTCGGTCTTCTCCCACGCCGTCATGCGGGGCACGGCGGTTTTCGACGTGTTGCGGGTCGTGCAATCAGCGAGTGGACCCGCTGTTGTCGGGCTCCGGCCACACCTCGCTCGACTCGAACGCTCGATGGCGATGATGGGCATGGAGCCGACCGTTTCGATGGCCGAACTCGAACGCGCCGTACGCACGGTCGCTGCTGCAAACCCCGGTGTGGCAATGGTCAAGACCGTTGCCGCCTGGTCGGAGATCCCGGCCAAGAGCCTGCCCGTCAGCCTGGCCCCGACCATCACGGTCGCCGCCTTCGTTCCCGACCCGCTCGAACCCATCTTCGTCGTCGCCGACCCGGTTGCGCTGCGCACAGCCACAGCTCCCAAGCTCCCGCCCGAGGTATTGCCGCCGGCGCTGAAAGTCGCGGCGTCCTACACCGTTGGCGTCCGTGAGACCATGGCGGCGATGGCGGCCGGATTCGACAGCGTGGTGTTCAGGACCACCGACGGACTCCTGGCCGAAGGCACCACGCAGAGTGTGTTCGTCGTCAAAGGTGAGCGGCTGATCGTGCCGCCGCTCGACGTCGTGCTCGACGGCATCACCCGTCGACTCGTGCTCGACATCAGCGCCTACCTCGGCTTCCACTGTGAGGTCCGGCCGGTTCCATGGCCCGAGGTCGAGGGAGCCGACGAACTGTTCCTGTGTTCGACCAACGCTCCCGTTGCGCCAGTCGCCAGACTCGACGATCACCGCTGGCCCGACGTGGGGCCGGTGTCCCAGGCCATCACCGACGAGGTCGAGGCCATGATCGGCGACGCCGACCATCCGCTCGCTCGCCGCTGGCTGACACCAGTCGCAACCTGATGGGACGACCAGCGTTGGATCGAGAACGGAGGCTAGGTGCTGTCGGCGACGTATCCGCGTAGACCGCCGATGGCCGAATCGATGGCGCCACCGAGCACCGAGTCGAGGACGCCGTTCCAAAGAGCACCGTCGTAGTTGAGGGTGACCTCGACCACACTCTCCTCGGGCGTGGCTCCATCGGCAACCGTGGCCTGCATGATCCACGCCGAATGGTCCCGGTCGTCGAGTTCGCGCCGCTCGAACCTCACCAGCGACGGTGAGTCGTTGACCACCCGAACCATACGAAGCCGCTTGCTCCTGGCAAAAGGGCCGATCTTGGCTCGTAGCGTGACCCACCACGCTTGCCCGTCGATCGTCGTCTCGCCGAACTCCACCTTGTGGATGAGGCTGAGCCAGTGCTGGTAGGTGCCCAGATCGGCGACGATGTCGTAGACCTGGGCTGGCGAGGCGGGCGTGATGGTGCTGATCGTTCGATCCACGGTTAGCAGTCTGCCGGTTCTACCCTTCATCAGGTGATATCGCCGATGAATAGTCGTCGTCTCCCGCGTGCGCTCGCCGGTGACCACCAACGCTTCGATCCTTTCACGGTTGGTGCCCGATCGGGCCTGCTCTACGCCCATGGCGAGTTTGCGCTTGCCGGTATCGGTGAAGCCGGTCGCATTGGAATCGAGCGGCCCGACGGCGCCGCCGAGGCACAAGCAATGCTCAGCGTGTTGACCGGTGTTGACGAAGTGGAACTGCCCGGCTCGGGAGCTGTGGCCTTCGCAACGTTCCCTTTCGATCGTTACGCGCCTGGCGAGCTGATCGTGCCGAGCATCGTGATCGGTCGGGGGTCTGAGGGGCGGCGCTGGCTGACCACGCCAGAGGGTATGTCCGACGCCGAAGCCATCGAGCGAATCGAACGAACAACGGCCGAGGCCGATGCCCGAGCGGCCGCGACGCAGGCAACCAGCTACACGCTGGCATCGCCGATGCCGCCAGAGCAGTGGCGCGATGGGGTGGTTGGGGCGGCGCTCGACCACATTCGATCCGGTGAAGTCGAGAAGGTCGTCATGGCCCGTGAGCTGACGCTGCAAACCGATCAGCCGATCGACACGACCGCTGTGCTCGACCGACTCCGCCAATCGTTCCGGGCCGCCATCCTGTTCTCCATCGACGGGTTCCTCGGCGCCTCGCCCGAACTGCTCGCCGGTCGCAGCGACGACATCGTGCGGGCCCACCCGTTGGCCGGTACCGCACCACGATCGTCGGATCCCGAAGCCGACGCTCGCCTCGCCGCCGGGCTCATGGCCTCAGACAAGAACCGATGGGAGCATCGCATCACCATCGACTGGCTGCTCGACACCCTGCTCCCGTTCTGTAGCTATGTCGACGCCGAGCCCGAGCCGTCCATCGTCACCCTCGCCAACGTGCATCATCTCGGTACCAGAGTGGAAGGTCGGCTGTCGTCGCCGTCGGCGTCGATCCTCGAGTTGGTGGCGGCACTCCACCCGACGCCCGCCGTCGGCGGCAATCCGCAAGCAAGAGCGCTCGAGATCATCGCCGAACACGAGGGCCTCGAACGTGGCCGCTACGCCGGTCCTGCCGGTTGGGTCGATGGTGCGGGCAACGGAGCGTTCGCCGTTGCGCTCCGCTCAGCCGAAGTGTCGGGTACCACCGCCCGCTTCTGCGCCGGTGTTGGGGTCGTCGCCGATTCCGACCCCGAAGCCGAGCTCGCCGAAACCCGCGCCAAATTCCAAGCCATGCTCTCCGCCCTCGTCCGCCCCTAGAGACAAATCGTGTTCTGTGTGCCCTACTGACCACCCAAGCCGTTCTGTGTGTCGAACTTGGCGTGTCCGGCGACTCTGACACACAGAACGCGATCAGCGAGCGGTCTGGCACACAGAAGCTCTACTCAGAAGTAGTAGGGGAACGCACTCCAGTCGGGGTCCCGTTTTTCGAGGAAGGAGTCGCGGCCCTCTTGAGCTTCGTCGGTCATGTAGGCCAGGCGAGTGGCTTCGCCGGCGAAGACCTGTTGGCCGACCATGCCGTCGTCGACCATGTTGAGTGCGTACTTGGCCATGCGTTGAGCGGTCGGCGACTTCTTGCAGATCTCGGCCGCCCATTCCAACGAGAAGGTTTCGAGCTGGGCGTGATCGACGACGGCATTGACCACACCCTGGGCATGGGCCTCGTCGGCGGTGTAGGTCTTGCCGAGGAAGAAGATCTCGCGGGCGACTTTCTGGCCGACCTGACGAGCGAGCAGCGCCGAGCCGAAGCCGCCGTCGAAGCTGGCGACGTCGGTGTCGGTCTGCTTGAACCGGGCGTGTTCGCGGCTGGCGATCGTGAGGTCGCACACCACGTGCAGGCTGTGCCCGCCGCCGGCGGCCCAACCGGGAACCACGCAGATGACCACCTTCGGCATCATGCGGATCAGTCGCTGCACCTCGAGGATGTGCAGGCGCCCGGCCCGCCCGGGATCGATCGATTCGGCAGTCTCACCGGTCTCGCCGTCGGCCTGATACTTGTAACCGTCCTTGCCTCGAATGCGCTGATCGCCACCGGAGCAGAACGCCCAGCCCCCATCCTTGGATGACGGACCGTTGCCAGTGAGCAAAACGCAGCCGATGTCGGACGACATGCGGGCGTGATCGAGCGCCCTATACAGCTCGTCGACGGTGTGGGGGCGAAAGGCGTTGCGGATGTCGGGACGGTTGAAGGCGACCCGCACGGTCGGCACGTACTTCGCTCGGTGATAGGTGATGTCGGTGAACTCGAAGCCCGGGACCTCGTCCCACAACTCGGGATCGAAGATGTCGGAAACAGGGTTCGCAGCGCGCTCGGTCATGAGGCGTCAGGGTAGGCGGCGCCGGGGGTGACCAGGTAGCCGTCGAGTTCGCTCAACAGTGGCGAGTCGGGCAGCACCGGCAGCGTCTTGCCGATCCATTTGCTGTGCTGGTACTCGTGGTTGATGACGGCGACAGCAGCGTGGTGACAGCGACGGCAAGCTGGGCCGGCGCCCCAACGTCCCCCGAAGCGATGTTGCTGGTCCGAAGATGCACCCGTTCGGCCACCGTCTGGCGGTAGCTCCGAAGCCGTGAGAGGTCGGGCAGATCGCTGCGGGCAGGTTCGGGCGTTGCCGAGTCCATGGGGGCTTCGAGCGGCGGATCGATGAGCGGCTCGGCGGCGGTCAGGTTCCGCACCATGAAATGGGCGACGGCCGCCTGGTGACCGAGGTGCCAACCAATGGCGCTGGCGTTCTCGCCCTCGCGCCAGTGGACTTCTTCGACGCTGAGGTCGGACCACAGCGCGTCGGTGTAGGCGCGCCCGGTCGTATTCGTCGAGGAGTTGGCGGATGGTCTGTGCAGTCATGCGATGGTTGACCCTTCGGTGTCGAGTGTGGAGATGAGTGTGTTGACCGTTCGCTCCGCAGCCTGGAGGGCACCCTCGATGTGGCCGGGGCTTTCGGTGGCGGTCTCGGTCGAGGCCCAATGGAGTCGTCCGCCGACGGCCGATTGCTGGAACAGCGGATGGCCGAACAGTTGATAGGCAGCACGCCGTTCCACGTCGGGCGGCGACGTGAACGGCTCGGCCCGCCAATCGTGAATGTCGAGCGCGATCGGTTTGCCTGCTGCCGAGCCAAACATGGCCACCAACTGCCGGAGGACGGCACCCCGGCCCGGCGCTGTCTCGCCGGCAACGCCAGGCGCAAAACCGAACAGGGCGGCCGGGTTCCCGTGGGGTCCGCTCATATCGTGGACTTCATGTAGCGGCCCGACGTAGCTGATCGCCGCACCGGCCAGTCCTGCCTGACGCCAGAACGGCGTGGCATAGCTGGCAACCACCTTGGTGGTCGCACCCATCCAGACCGGCGTGATGGCGGCCAAACGATCGAGCTGATCGGGTAGTGGCGGCTCGAAGGCGATGGCATGTTGCGCAAGTGAGGGTGGCAGCGCGATCACGACGTGGCGAGCGGTGTAGGTGGAGCGCTTGGTCGACACTGTGACCAGACCGTCATTCGATGATGCGTCTATGGCAACGCGAGTCACCGGTTCACCCAGTCGAGTGACGTCGGCCGGCATCGTGGCGGTAACCGCTTCGACCAATGAACTGGCGCCGTTGACGAACCGATAGCTCGGAACGTCGATCGGATTGCCAGCCACCACCTGTCGGTCCTGATCGGTGTGCAGAACGGCGTCACCGCCAAGGTACTGATCGAAGGTGGCGACACCCAGCTCGGCGACGAGCCGCGTCACGCGACGTTCACCCGGCCAGAACCAGGTCGCTCCCAGATCGAGCGGAGGCTGCGATGCTGAGGAGTGCAGTCGTCCGCCAAGACGCTCCCGAGCCTCGATCACGACCACCGAGCGTTTGGCCTCGAGGAGACCACGAGCAACGGCGAGACCAGCGATGCCACCACCGATCACCACGACATCACGACTGTTGCTCACCATGGGACTCTGCCAGACTCACACGGTGATCGAGAAGCTGAAGCGGTACCTGGGTCTTGGGGCCGAAGAGGACTACGCCGCCCTCGGCAAGCGTTCTCGCCGGATCAACACCGGCCTCATCGTCGTGATCGTCATAGGGATGCTCTTCATCGGCAACATTTGGCTGCGAGTGGCGCTGTTCGTCGTGGCCTTTGTTCTCAGCGTCGTCGTCTCCCTCGTCTCGCGTGACGTCGAACGAGCACGGCGTCCCCAGTAAGCAAGAAACCAACAAGGAGCTAGTGATGGACCCCACCGACCGACTCGAATTGCACGAACTACCCGGCCGCTATGGCGATGCCATCGACGACCGTGACTGGGAAGGACTGCATCGGATCTTCACCGACGACGCCGTGTTCGATTTGACCGATCTGGGAGTGCCGCTGCTCGAAGGGATCGAAGAAATCAAGCGGTTCATGGACGAAGACGCCCAGCATCCCCGTACCCACACCATGACCAACATCTATGTCGATGAGACCGACGATGGCGTGAAGCTCAACTTCCGCATCGTCGCTCTCCAACCCAAGGGCCTCGTCGGCACTGCCTCGTACTACGACGACGTGGTCAAGACCGCCGACGGTTGGCGGGTCAAACACCGAGTCACGACTCGCCGTCGACGACCCCGTTGATGGAGCTCGACCAGTTCCAAACCGACAACCTCGCCAACTGGAGCGACCGAGCCCGAGTGCATATGGCTTCGATCAGCTACGACCTCGCCCGCTATGGCGCCGATCCCGACCACCTCAGCGAGATCGTTGTCTTCGATTCGCCCCTGATCGGCAACATCGAGGGTCTCGATGTTGCCCGCCTCCAATGCCACACTGGCGACGGCAGCGGGGGTCGACGCCGAGTTCGTTGTTGCCAACGTGTACGACGCGGCCGAGGCGATCGATCGCACCGCACCGGAAGGCTGGGTGACCTCAACCAACCTGCCATCGGACGCTGCAATAGCTTCCTTCGCCGATGACGACTCCAAGATGTGGATTCGGGTCCGCAGCGGTGTTGCTGTGTTCCCCGCTGCATTCTCACGAGGAGAGTCGTTCCGCATCACTGCCTTCGATGCTGGTGGCAATCAGCTCGGGGGATACAGCGAGACGCCTGAGTTTCCCGACGACACGAACGTCGAGGCGATCGAGATCGGCGACATTCTCGGATCGATCGACACGGTCGATGTCGATGGCAACCCGGTCGCGATCGACGGGTCGGGCACGACGGTGCTGGTCTACGGGGCGAGTTGGTGCCCTCCCTGCGACACGGTGATGACCGACGTGCTGCCGGCTCTCGAAGCGCTTGGCGACGACGTCACCGTCTACTCGATCAGCGACACGAAAGAATTCAACGGCTCGGCTGACCTGTGGCCAATGAGCGAGGACTGGCCGTTCACTCGCCTCGCTCCTGAGGCCGGCGTCGAGTAGGAGCCCGTAGCTCTGACCGAGAGTCAACAAACCAGCAGTGGAGGCGTTCAGCCCCAACCTGACTGACACTGGAGTGATTCAACCTCGGATCCGGTGACACACCTCTCCACTTGTGGCGCCGTCATTCGCTGACAGCGTTGATGACGGCGGCGTTGATTTGGGCGTGGAGGTCGGTGTTGGCGGCTCGCTCGGTGGCGACTCGTAGGACTCGCACACCGTGTGGGGTGAGCACGTTGGGGTTGACCGATTCGAGGTTGACGGTGTCGAGACCATGGGCTCGAGCGAGAGCCAGGAGGTCGGTGCCGTGCGGGGTACCGAACAACTGCTCGAAGCGAGCGGCATCGAGCAGGGAACGTTGAGGCAGGAACGAGAAGATCCCGCCGCCGTCGTTGTCGACCAACATGATGGTGAGGTCGCAGCGGCGTTGAGCCAGAGCGGTGAGCGACGTGGCGTCGTGCAAGAACGCAACATCACCGATCAGGCAGATGGTGGGGGCACCGGTGAGGGCGACACCGATGGCCGTGGCAATCACGCCGTCGATCCCGTTGGCGCCGCGGTTGGCGATGACCCGAACGCCGGGCGCCGGCTGGCCGTACCACTCGACGTCACGCACCGGCATCGACGACGACACGACGAGAGCGGGGCTGGGCCCGAGCTGATTCAGACCGACCAGCGACGCCAACGCGGCTCGGGCAACGTCGGGTTCGGTCACGCCCTTGGTGTCAGCGAGAACGGCGGTGATCGCCGCAGCGGCAGCGGCGTCAGCA
>JBBQUN010000209.1:0-8534 GCA_038212405.1 Acidimicrobiales bacterium
GTCCGCCAGTTGCTCGACGCCCACAAGCAGGTGACCAACTCGGCCGGCGACTATCAGGTCGAGGGCGCCAAGAACGTCCAGACCCTCAACATCGGCGGCTCCGGCACCACCAGCGTGAGCTTCATCGTCGGCGTCGACTAGTACTGCTATGCAGTGCTGTCGCACTGCGGGCGCCGCCCATCCGAGTCAAACGCTCGGGGCGTACTCACTCCGTTGCGCACGCTCAAAACCCGCTCCAGCACTGCGGGCGCCGCCCATCCGAGTCAAACGCTCGGGGCGTGCTCACTCCGTTGCGCACGCTCAAAACCCGCTCCAGCACTGCGGGCGCCGCCCATCCGAGTCAAACGCTCGGAGAACATCAGCTGCTTTCACAAATTCTGGAGTGGCTCACCCCCGGAAACGGGGCTGAGTCTCTCCAGAATTTTTCGCGCTGAGGGCCGGCCACTCCAAACTGCTGGAAGCCGCCAGAACAGCGGCGGTCAGTCGGTGGGAGCGTTGTCGGGGACGAGGGCGTTGTCGGGGACGAGGGCGTTGAGGGCGCCGTTGGCGTGGAGGTCGTCGATGAAGGAACGCTCATAGACCCGCTCGGGCTCGGCTCGCACCATCTGATCAACGATATGGGCGTCGTCGCCAACGAGAATGCGCCACTGCTTGGCCCGGACGCCATCGAGGATGATCGTGCCCGCCTCATCGGCGGTTGTCGGGGCGAAGGCCCGGAACATGTTGGACCCCTCGATGACTCCCGGCTCGGCGGCGATGCCGTGCAGGCTGGCCGAGTTGGCGACGATGCCGGTGCCGATGTGGCCGGGCATCACGACCGAAGCTGAGACGTGGGGAGCGTTGATCCGCAGATCGGTGACGAGCGCTTCGGTGAATCCACGAACGGCGAACTTCGCAGCCGAGTAGGCAGTGTGCGGACGATCGGGCCCGATCGAGGCCCACAGGCCGTTGATGCTGGCGGTGTTGACGAGGTGGCCTTCGTCGGCCGCGATGAGCAAGGGCAGGAACACTCGGGTGCCGAGGTAGACCCCGCCCCAGCACACGTTGAAGGTCCGCTCCCAGCTCGAGCGTTCGTCGGCGATCATGCTGCCGGCCCCGCCGATACCGGCGTTGTTGAACACGAGGTGCACATGGTCGGTGGCGTGCTCGGCCATTGCCGCATCGCGGAAGGCCATGAGTTGGGCCTCGTCGGAGACGTCACACCGATGCGTCGACACTCGGGTTCCCCCGGGTGCGACCGCGAGCGCTGCTGCCTTGCTGGCTTCGAGGTTGGCTTCGTTCACGTCACACATGGCGACGTGGCAACCTTGCGAGGCCAGAGCGACGGCGAGGGAGCGGCCCATGCCGTCTCCCCCGCCGGTGACGATGGCGATCTTGTTGGCAAAGGATTCCATGGGCGGCGATTCCAGCAGCTGCGCTCCCAGCCGTCCAAACGGTCCGCTCCGACAACCGATTGCATTCTCATCGCCGCCCGGGCATGAGGTAGCGTCGTCAACATGATCGAATTCCTGGACCCTCGAGGCGAACCCGGACTCCCCATCGAGCCGTACGTGCTCGGCATTCAAGCGGGAAGCGGTCCGATCACGATCGGCCTGCTTGCCAACGGTTTCCCCGATTCGGTGCGCTTCCTCGATGCCGTCGAACGGGCACTCGGCGAGGCGAACCCCGAAGCGACCTTCGAACGGTTCGACAAGGGCGACGCCTCCTCGATCGTCTCCGATGCCATGCTCGACGATCTGGTCGATCGATGCCAGGCGGTCGTCGCCGCCTACGGCCATTGAGGCAGCTGCACCACCGGCACCGTGCGTGACGCAGTGAAACTGGCTCATCGAGACATCCCCGCCGTCGCCCTCGTGACCGAGGCCTTCTGGGCGCAGGGCGACTTCGTCGCTCGATCCGCCGGCATGCCCGACATCCCGAGGGTGCAGCTCCCCCACCCCGTGGCCGGCACCGGCGTCGACAACATGGCGACCGTTGCAACCAACATGACCCCGTTCATCCTCGCCGAACTCGCCGGCGCTGGTGGTGCACGATGAGCGTCATCGAGACCAATCGTGTTGGTCGCCTCGAAGCGACCAACGAAGCCGCCGCCCTCGAAGCGCTTCACGCGCTGGGCTGTACCGACGGGCTCCCCGTGGTGATCCCCACGCCCGAACGGGTCGAGCGGATGGTCATCGCCTCGGGCCACCCCGCCGATCTCGAACTCGGCGTGATGGGCCCCAACCTCGGCAGTTGCACCGTCGAGAAATTGGCGATTGCCGCCGTCATGGCCGGTTGCCTTCCCGACTATCTCCCCGTCGTCCTCGCCGCGGCCAGGTCCATCATGGACGAGCGTTTCGACCTCACCGAGGTGCAGGCCACCACGCACGCCATCGCGCCGCTGTTCATCGTGAACGGGCCGGCTGCCCACTCGTGCGGACCGATTTCTGGAAGTTTCGGAGCGCTCGGACCCGGCCACCGGGCCAATGCCTCGATCGGACGAGCGATCCGGCTGGCGATGATCAACGTTGGCGGCGGACGTGCCGGCGTTTCCGACATGGCGTTGCTCGGCCATCCCGGCAAATTCACCTTCTGCCTGGCCGAAGACGAGGCTTCGAGCCCCTTCGAACCACTTCACGTTTCGATGGGTTTCACTGCGGAGCAGTCAACCGTCACGGTGCTCGGCACCGATGCACCACATTCGGTCATCGCCATCGTCGACGCCGACGATCCTGGGTCGTGCGACCGACTCCTCACCTCGTTGGCGTTGGCCTTCGCCAACGTCGCCACCAACAATGCCGTGCTCCGCAACGGTCAGGCTGCCATCGCCATCAACCCCGACCACGCGGCGCTGCTCGCAGCGAACAGCCACACCCGCACCACGATCGCCGAGGCCATCGTCGAACGGGCCGTCGTTTCCGGTTCCGATCTCCTCCGGGCCGCCGGCTCGATGGGTCGGACCAGCCCCGAGCGCGACTACCCGTGTTTCGCGTCGCCCGATGATCTGTTGATCTTCGTTGCCGGCGGTGGCGGCCTCTACTCTGCTGCCTTCCCCTCGTGGTGTGCCGGCCCGCACCGCAACCAATCAGTCACGGTCGAGATCGAGACCGATCAGGCCTGTGCAGTGCCATGGGCCAACGCCTGACCGATCGAGGCAACGGCGGCGGCGACCCCGGAGCCACCGATTGGTGCGCCCATGGCCAGCAACACCGACTCGATCGTGCCGAGGGTGCCAAGGATCATCGGCGGGTTGAGATGCCCCATGTGGCCAATGCGAAAGCGGCGGTCGGCGGTATCGCCCATGCCGATGCCGAGCGTCAGATTCGCCTGCTCCGAACAGCGACGCTGGAATTCGAGCGAGTCGATCGAATTCGTCTCGACGCCGGTGACCGAGTTCGAACGGCCTTCCGGATCGAGCACCTGGAAATCGAGGCCGTTGGGCGCAGACCACACGCCGACTGCGGCTCGCACGGCGTTGGCGATGACCTCGTGACGATGCCAGACATGATCGAGTCCTTCGTCGAACAGCAGATCGAGCGCAACCCTCATCGCGTACAGATGGCTTACCGGTGGCGTGCCCGAGAACAGCAGGTAATGAGGGCCGCCGCTCATGCGGGGCGTCCAGTTCCAATACGGAGAGACGAGGTCGGCATGTTCGTGGGCGGCGATGGCTTTGGGACCGGCCCACACGAACGACAGCCCCGGCGGCGCCATCAAACCCTTCTGGGAGGCGGCAATGGTGAGATCGACACCGAGGGCATCCATCTCGAATCGTTCACAACCAACCGACGCCATGCCGTCAACGAAGAACATCGCCGGGTGTCGAGAGGCATCGATGGCGGCACGGGCCGCAGCGAGGTCGGCGCGAACGCCGGAGCCGGTGTCGACATGACACAGCAGTACCGCCTTCACCGCATGGGACGTGTCGGCCGCGAGGTGCTCGGCCAGAACGGTCGCATCGAAGGCATGACGGGGTGATGGTGCGGCGAGCACCTCGACATCGAGATGGAGTGCCCGACTGAATTCGGCCCAGACCAAACCGAATCGACCCGAGTCGATGACGACGACCTTGTCGCCCGCCGACAGTGTGTTGGTGAGCGCCATTTCCCACGCGCCGTGACCATTGCCAATGGCGGTGAACGCGTGACCGTCGGTGCCAACGACCTTGGGGAGATCGGCAATGAGCGACCACGAGAGATCGGCGACCTCGCCTTCGTAGATGTTTTGTACCGGTCGGGCCATGGCGGCCATGACCGTGTCGGGCATGATCGATGGGCCGGGAATCGCCAGCATGTTTCGCCCCTGACTGAGGTCGAAAAGGGCGGGCGGGTTGGAGCTGATGGCGAGTTCGGACGATGGCACGGCGTCATCCTAATCAGGACGCAATGGCGCTCAGAACCAGTTGACTGCGTCGTGGACAAGCAGAGCAGCGATCGAACTGACCGAACAGTGATGCCCCGGTAGGCTCGGCTGCGCTCGAAGGAACCCACAGGACGAGGTAGTGAACGTGACCGACATCGTGATCAGCGGAACCGGGTTGTTCACACCACCCGACTCGATCAGCAACGCCGAGCTGGTCGAGTCGCTCACGATTGCGACCAACGCCTGGAACGAGGCGAACGCCGAGGCAATCGGCGCAGGCACGCTCGATGCCCGAGCGCTGCCCGACGAAGAGTTCATCTTCAAAGCCTCGGGCATCAAGTCTCGCTACGTGATGGAGAAGTCAGGCGTGCTCGACCCTGAACGGTTCCGCCCGCTCCTCGAGATGCGAAGCGAAGACGAGCTTGGCATCCAAGCCGAGATGTCGATCCCCGCCGTCGAACAGGCGCTGGCTGCGGCCGGGCGCAGCGGTGCCGACGTCGATGCCATCATCGTCGGCTGTTCGAACCTCCAACGCCCGTATCCGGCCGTTTCGGTCGAGATCCAGCAGGCCATCGGGGCTGGCGGTTGGGCCTATGACATGAACGTTGCCTGCTCCTCGGCCACGTTCTCGATCCAAGCGGCGGTCGATGCGCTCCGTTCGGGCTCGGCATCGTGTGCGCTCGTCATCTGCCCGGAAATCACCTCGGGCCACAACAACTTCGAGCTGCGCGACTTCCACTTCATCTTCGGCGACGCCTGCACGGCCGTGGTGTTGGAACGGGCCGACGACGCCATCGCAGTCGAACAGTGGAAGGTGATCGGCACCAAGCTGGCCACCCAGTTCTCGAACAACATCCGCAACGATTTTGGATTTCTCAATTCGAGCGAGGTCGGCGAGCGTGACCCGCACGAACTGATGTTTCGCCAGCAGGGACAGCGGGTGTTCAAAGAGGTCTGCCCGATGGTCGCCAAGCACATCACTGATCACCTCGTTTCGCTCGACCTCGAACCGAGCGATGTTCGCCGCTTCTGGCTGCACCAGGCCAACCTCAAGATGAACCAGCTCATCGCCAAGGGCGTCCTCGGTCGGGTCCCCGATACCGATGAGGCGCCGGTGATTCTCGATGAGTACGCCAACACCAGCTCCGCTGGTTCGGTCATCGCTTTCCACAAGCATCATGACGGCATCGAGCCCGGCGAGATCGGTGTGCTCAGCTCGTTCGGTGCCGGCTATTCGGTCGGCAGCGTCGTCCTCGAACGTCTCTGACACTTCGATCGAAGTGAGCCTGGGCCGAGAGGCGCCGAGGCCGATGCACCACGCTCTCCGAGCCCCCTGGCGGCTGACCCCCAGTGGCGCCCGAGGCGCAGGGGGATCACCCCGATACGGCACCACCGGTGGCGTCGTATCTTGATGTCAACGCAGCAGCGCGACACACCACGACAACGAGGCACGGAGCTCGAGGGAGCCCGGGACTGGCGCAGGGTTTGAGGGAATCCAGCGTCGGACGAACGACTGATACGGGTTTGAGGGAACCCGTGACAGGCGCCGCTTCGGGTCGGGGTGTCGAGCGCAGCTGCCAACAGGCGGCGGAGCCGGTAGGCAACGTCTGAGTCTGCGAGGGGGGGCTCAGGCGTGCCGCCGCAGCGTGGCGGGCTCGATGGGAGGGTTCGGCTGGAGGGCATGAACCCACCCGTCCGGCCTTCCGCCAATGGGTCCTGACCGGCGAGCCGGTTGATCAGGCATCACCCAGCGGGTTGGGGTCCTGAATTTCTCGCATCGTGGTCAAGGCGTGAACGGCCAATTCGCCGTCCTGGAAGAAGCGGGTCGCGACGAAGGCTGTCCGTCCTCGGTGCTTTTCGACTGTGCTCTCCATGATGAACGTAGGCCCGAGGATCGGTTCGAAATAGTCGATCCGCATGTTGGTGGTGGCCAACCATCCCCGCGGGACATTGGGGTCGAGCCTGCCGGGACCGGCGCGCACGGTGAAGAGCGCAACCATGTCGACGTACGTGGGCGTGAACCCGCCGAACAGCTGTCCGCGAGGATTCAGCGCATGGGTCGGGAGGTGCGCCTGCACCTTCAAGTACCCCTTGGATTCTTCGAGCACCACCCAGTCGTAGGCCTCGAGGAACTCGCCTGCGGGATGCCCCCGGCCAACAAGTCGGTCTGGCTCGGTGACGACGAACGAAGGTCGGTTCTCGGTCGGGGTGGCGTCGGGCTCAGTCATCGGCTGCATCATCGCAAGGACCGGAGGTGATTGCGAACCTGGATGAGGTTCAGGCGGTTCATCATCGTCGTTGCCCTCATCACGGGGCTGGCGTCACCCGCGTCGGCTGAGCCGAGCCGAAAACCCAACTCATCGTCGCGGTGGCCACCGCTACGCTGCGCGCCATGACCGAGCCAGCTGCCATCACTCCCGACGACAAAGACTGGACGTGGGTCCTCGAGCGCCCCTGTCCCGAGTGTGGTTTCGACGCCGCCAGTGTCGATGTGACGGCGACAGGCGACGCCGTGCGAGCCAATGCTGCGTCGTGGATCGAGGTCCTGGGCAGCGACGACGTGCGAGAGCGCCCCGACCCCGAGACCTGGTCGGCCCTCGAGTACTCGTGCCATGTCCGCGATGTGTACTCGCTGTTCGCAATGCGGCTCGCCTTGATGATCAACGAGCTCGACCCAATGTTCGCCAACTGGGATCAGGACGAAACCGCCCTGGCCGAGCGCTACCTCGAACAGGACCCAGCAACGGTGGCCGACGAACTCCAGGCGGCATCGGTCATCATTGCCGATGGGTTCGACGCCGTTTCTGGCGACCAATGGACCCGCACCGGACGCCGCTCCGATGGCGCGTCCTTCACCGTCGACACCTTCGCCCGCTATTTCCTTCACGACCCGGTCCACCACCTCGCCGACGTCCGACCCCGCTGAGAGAAACGTCACGAACTTCGCAGGTGACGCCGACAACGTGCTCGAAGCCGGTGCGATCGAAGAAGGAATGGCCAGCGAACACCATCGCAACGCCGAACCCCTGCCCCTCCCACCGGAACCCGGCCGAGTTCGTCGGCGCAACCAACACGACTGAGGATCCTCGTTGCGGCCGCTGCGGTAACCGTGTCGCTACCGTGGGGCGAGTGGATGCCATCTCATTACTCAAGCGTCATCGTTCGATTCGCAAGTTCACCGAGGAGCCGGTTCCCGAGGAGACACTGAACGAGATCATCGCGGCTGGCTTCGCTGCTGCCACCTCGTCGAATCTCCAGGGGGCGACGGTCATCCGGGTTCGAGCACCCGAGACCCGAGCAGCCATCGCCAAGGTGGCGGGCGGTCAGACCCACATCGAGACCGCGGCGGCGTTCTACGTGTGGTGCGCCGATCTCCATCGCTCAGCGCTTGCGTGCGAGGCGAACGGCGGCGACTTCAGCGCCGGGATGACCGAGCACTTCATGATTGCCACCGTCGACTGCGCACTTGCGGCGCAGAATGCCGTGGTGGCCGCCGAGTCGCTCGGCCTCGGTATCTGCTACATCGGCGCCGTCCGAAATGATCCGGCACAGGTCACCAAGCTCCTGCGACTGCCGCAGCAGGTGTATCCGCTCTTCGGTCTCTGTCTGGGCTGGCCCGACCAGGACCCCGAGCTCAAGCCTCGGCTCCCCCTCTCGGTCACGCTCAAGGAGGAGTTCTACGACGAGCGCACCGACGCCGCCGGCATTGCCGACTATGACGAGCAGATGCGGGCGTACTACCACGCTCGGACCGACGGCAAGATCGACCGAGTGTGGTCGGCCGACATGGAGGCCCTTCTCGGCAAGGAGAGCCGCCCCCACATGCGTGACTTCCTCGCCAACCAGGGCTTCACCATGCGCTGAGCGTGGCAACCACGCACAGGCGCTTGGTCTACCAGTACTCCTCATAGTGGATGTTGCCGGGGCTTCGGCGTTCGTCGAGGGTGAAGCCCTTCTCGGTCAGGAGTTGGACCACCCCGACGGTTTCGGGGAACGTCTTTTCTTCGCCGTCCTTGCCTTCTGGCAGGCCGATCATCGCCGGATTTCCGCAGAGGAACACGTGCGTCGTTTCTGGATCGAGGGTGAGTCCGAGTTCGTTTTCGAACACCTCGTCAGTGATCAGGTTCTGGATGTAGCGCTTCGGCACATCGGACTCTCGGGTGGGCATCGGGTAGTAGTGATAGTTCGGGTAC
>JBBQUN010000210.1:0-8491 GCA_038212405.1 Acidimicrobiales bacterium
GTGGCATCTTCGTTGCGAACCCCTCGCTCCCCCATGACGGCAAACCGGAGCGCGCCATGGGCGAGTTGTGCTCCGATGTCGAGGGCGAAGGTTCGGCCCTCGAGGAAATCGAGGTACTCGGGAAAGCTCGACCATGCGCCCCACGGCACACCTTCGTGGAGCGCACTTCCCGGGATGTCTTCGACGCCTTCCATCAGCTCGATGAGCGTCTGTTCCTGGCCGGGAGGACAGGGAGCAAAGCCGACGCCGCAGTTCCCCATGACGAGAGAGGTCACTCCGTTGGAGAACGATGGATCGAGTGTGTCGTCCCACGCCGCCTGACCGTCGAAATGCGTATGGACGTCGACCCAACCCGGGGCGACGACGGCTCCGTCGGCCTGGATCATTCGGTGTCCGCTGAGCCCGGGGCCAACCGCACTCACGATCCCACCGTCGATTCCAACATCGGCGACCCGCCCCGGGTTGCCCGTTCCGTCGACGACCAAGCCGCCCTTCACCACGATTTCGTGCATCACGACCTCATCCCCTATTCGACAGCTCGACGTCGATTCTTTGCCAACGCGACAGTGGCGAGTTTGTCACGTTCGACCTCGCGATGCCCCAACGCCTCGCATTGTCCGTACAATCTCGACCCATGACTGCACCTCTTCGCCTTGCTGGCGCGCTTGTCGCCTTGCTCGCCTTCGCCACCGCTTGCGGCGGGTCCACCTCGGACGACACCTCGGCCGAGAGCTCCTCGGCCAGCGGCGCACCGGCCGAAACCGGAGCTACTGAGACCGGAGCTACTGAGACCGGAGCTACTGAGACCGGAGCTACTGAGACCGGAGCTGCTGGCGCCGGTGTTCGTGTCGTCACCCCCACCGATGCCGCGGCCATCGCTGAGAACCCGCCAAGTGATCTCGTGATCCTCGATGTCCGAACAGCGGAGGAATATGCCGAGGGTCATCTCGACGGCGCAACCGTGATCGACTTCTACGCCGATGACTTCGCCGACCAGATCGGCGAGCTCGACCCTTCGGTGCCGTACCTCCTCTATTGCCGGTCTGGCAGCCGGAGCGGGCAGGCAGCCGCCTTGATGGCCGAACTCGAGTTCGTCGATGTCGCCGATGTCGACGGTGGCATACTCGCCTGGGCCGACAACGGCCTCGAGGTGACCAAATGACCATGCCTCGAGATCGCCCCGACCCCGCTGCGGTCTGGGAAGCCCGCTACGGCGCGGCCAAGGACTACTGGTACGGCACCGAGCCAAACGACTTCTTGGCGGCGTCGGCTACTGACATTCCCGTCGGCGATGTGCTGTGTCTCGCCGACGGCGAGGGACGCAACGGGGTCTACCTCGCTGGGCTCGGCCACCGTGTCACCTCGGTCGACCTGACCCGATCCGGTATGGCCAAGGCCGCCCGCCTGGCGGCCGACCGCGACCTGCCGCTCACCACCATCGTTGCCGACCTCGCAACCTTCGATCTGGGCGAAGAGCGGTGGGACCTGATCGTCTCGATCTTCGCCCACACGCCTCCACCCATCAGGGCTCGAGTCCATGGGTTGCTGTCGTCCGCGCTACGTCCCGGTGGTCGACTGATCCTCGAGGCGTACACGCCTGATCAGATCGGACGCGGCACCGGCGGACCACCCGTCCCCGAGCTCACCATGACCCTGGCTGGGCTTCGCGACGAACTGACCGGCTTGCACATCGAACACGGCGCCGAGCTCGTGCGGAACGTGGTCGAGGGCCCCGGCCACACCGGTGACGGTGCGGTCGTGCAGGTCCTCGCCAGTCGTCCCGCCTGAGCTCGGCTGCCGTCGCTCGAGCAGAGGTTCAGTTGTCGATCTCGATGTCGGTGACCGAGGAATCCTCGGCGTCGACGTCTTGGACGACGTCCTCGTTGAAGGAGTCCTCGACGTCGAAGGAGTCTTCGATCGAGTTGTCGGCGTCGAAGCTGTCGGAGATATTGGTCTCGACGTCGACGTCGAGCGACTCATCGACGTTCAACGAGTCGTTCGTCGAGTTGTCGATCACCGTGGTCTGATCGACGCTCTCGTCGTTGAAAGAATCATCGATCGAGTTGTCGATCGAGGTGTCGTTGTCCTGGTTGGCGTTCGAACCACCGCCGAACGCCATCTGGGTGTCGCCGCCGCCCCCGATGGCCGCGCCCTCGGCATCGACCACATCGCCAGAACCGAACCCCACCGTGACATCACTCGAATCCTGGACGGTCTGGTTGCCGTCACCGATGACCCCGTCACCGTCGATGTCGATGTCGGAGTCGACGTTGCCATCGCCGATGGTGTTGTCGTCGCCGTCGATGTTGTTCACGACGTTGCCGTCGCCGACCACGGCGCCGTCGGCCGATCCGTCGGCGAGGATGCCTTGGTTGTCACCGGTCGAGACGACACCGTTGTTCTCGCCGTCGAAGGCCACCGCACCGTCACCCGTTGCGATGTTGGCGTCGTCGATGTCGTCGCCAGCGGCAACGGCAGCGTCACCGGTCGCCACACCGGTCTGATCGCCACCGGCAGCAGCTGAGCTCTCGCCCTGGGCCGACACATTGGTGGAGTCATCGGTGACCTCGAGGTCGCCGTGTACCTCGCCGTCGACGTCGAGGTCGATGTGGCGGGAGTTGTCGATGATGTTCTTGGTGATCTCGGTGTTGGACTCGTACACGGTCGACACGTAGTGGTTCACCGTCTGCTCGACGACCTCCATCGGTGGAGGCGGCGTGGCGGGCACCACTGCCGGTGGTGGGACGACGGCCGGGCTGCCCCCGCCAGTCGATCCCGGAGCGCTCGGTGTCGAACCTGGTGCTCCGGGTGTCGACGAGGGTCCGGCGGGAGGCGGCGATGACACCGACACCTCGGGACCGGGGGTGGCAGGTGCTCCTGGCGGACGCGATGACGAGGGTGGAAGCGGGCGGTCGAGCACCTCGGGTGGCGCCACTTCTTTGCACACCGCGAGGACCAGTTCACCGAACTCCTGCGTCGCCGCAACCTCGGGATCGACGTCGCTGAACGCCAGCCAGCTCTCGGGATCCTCGGAGTAGCGCAGTGCTTCCTCTTCGCTACCGAACAGCTTCTTGAACGCCTGTTCCACCACCTCGCGTGCACCTACGAGTACCCCCGGGTCACCGAGCTCGGATCCTCCCCCGGGCGTGCCGGGGTCGCCACCGGGCGTGGGTACCGTCTCGGGCGTCGGCAACGGGTCGACTTCGACCTTGGGCGGGGGCAACGTCTCGGGCGGGGGCGCAGTCGGCTGGCCGCCACCACTCGGACGGTCGATCACCTCGGCGACCGTCACCGGCTCGGATGCGGAGCCTCCCGTGTTGATCACACCGTTGTTCGCGCCGTCGAAGGCGACGGCACGGTCGCCGGTTGCGATGTTGGAATTCTCGATGTCACCGCCTGCGGCGACGGCAGCGTCGCCGGTGGCAACGCCGGTCTGGTCACCACCCGCGGCAGCCGAGCCATCGCCCTGCGCCGTCACGTTGGTGGAATCGTCAGTCACTTCGTGGTCGCCGTGCACCTCACCGTCGATGTCGACGTTGATCGTGCGACTGTTGTCGACCAGTTGGTCGCGCTCGACGCTCGAGGCCGTATCGCTCACGCTGCTCGACTCCCGCGTGTCAGTGGTCATTTCTTCAGCCATGATGGTTCCCTCCGAACACTGTGGACACGTACCGACGCACGACGGCGCCAACCACGGTGCATCCCCTCGGGACGCACGATCACTCTGACACGTTCGATCAGGGCACACCAGGGGGATGGCCCCGTACGAATCCGCGTCGACGAGGGGATGTCGCCCGATCACATCACTCGCGCTGGGACGCCGGCGACGGTGGTTCCGTCAGCAACATCGCGACGCACCAGAGAGCCGGCACCGACGGTGACGTCCGAACCGATTCGCACACCCGGCATCACCGTCGCACCTGCGAACACCGTCGAGCGATCACCGACGACGACTCCTCCGCAGAGCGTTGCCGATGGGCTGATCGTGACCAGATCGCCCAGCCGATCGTCGTGACTCAACACCGCGCCGGTGTTGATGAGGCAGCCCTGGCCAACGATGACGTTCGCCGTGATCCGAGCACCCGGCGACACGATCGTTCCGCTACCGAGATCGACCCACGGCCCCACGGTCGCCTCGGCGTGCACCAATGTTGGTCGCAGGTGCGTGCTGAGCAAGGCCGCGGCGCGGGTCTCGAGCGATCCACCAGCGACCACGAGTCCGACCGGTTCGCCGTCGTCCATTCCACCTACCTGGATTCCTGCCCGCTGTTCCAAGCCCTCGAGCGTCTCGGCCACCGGGACACCGATACGGGCCGCCAGATCGGCAACGAGCTCACCCGATCCAACGCCAACAACCCCGACGATGCGTATCTGGGCTGAACCGGGAGCGGGGTGCGCAGCAATGGCAACAACTTCGGCGAGGTAACCAGAAGAGGCGAGGACGACGACGGGAGTGACCATCGCCCGAACCTAGTTCGTCGCTTCCCAGCCAGAAAGGTGTCGCACAACTGGCTCGACAACTCCCGCCGACGGTGCCGAGAGACTATGTTCGGGCACGAACGACAGGGGCTACCGACGGACGGCGCCACCTGACTCATCGGAGAAAGACGACTCGAAATGCTGCGGAACCAAAACGACGCGAAAGCCTCACGCCTGCACTCCATCGATTTGTTCAAGGACGCCGACAAGAAGGCGATCGAACATCTCGAACAGGCAGCCGACGAAGTGGCAGTCAAGGCAGGCACGGTGGTCATCAAGCAGGGCCAGCACCACAACGAGGGCTACATCCTCCTCGAGGGCACCGTCGCCATCGAGGTCGACGATGAACAGGTCGCCACCATCGATGCCGTCGAAGTCTTCGGCGAGATCGGACTGTTCGCCAATACCCCCGCATCGGCAACCGTTCGGGCCGCCACCGACATCGATCTCTTGGTCATTCCCTACAACCGGTTCGACCAGATCCTCGACGACAACCCCTCGCTCACCAAGGCCATTGCCAAGAAGCTCGCGATTCGGCTCCACGCCATGGATGCGAATCACGGCGAAGCCCACAGCTGACCTATCGCCGCCGTGGCACCCACTCAGGGTTCGGGCCTGCTGCTCTATCGCTTGGTCGACAGGCCCATCGGAACACCTCCAGAGATCGAGTTGCTGATCGCCCACATGGGGGGACCATTCTGGGCGAAAAAGCACGATCACTCGTGGTCGGTACCAAAGGGACTCCACGATCAGGGTGAGTCAGACGCGCTTGGCGTGGCGGAGCGGGAGTTCGCCGAGGAGATGGGCTCACCTGCACCCCCGGGCCACACCCTCGAGTTGGGATCGAAGCGTGCTGGAGGCAAGACCATCACCATCTTCGCCCGAGAGGCCGACTTCGATGCCGAGTCGATCTCCAGTAACTCCTTCGAGATGGAGTGGCCACCGAAGTCGGGCCGGATGGCCTCGTTTCCCGAGGTGGATCGAGCCGACTGGGTAGGCACCAACGAGGCAAGACAACGCTTGGTCAAGGGGCAGGTCGAGTTCGTCGACCGTCTCCTGGTAGCTGTCTTGCCCCGCTGATGTCTGCGATACGACGAGGAATCAGACGCGCTCGATGATGATGGCCGGCGCCATGCCTCCTGCGGCACACATGGTGATCAGGCCGTAGCGCTGGTCGCGTCGCTCGAGCTCGTCGAGCACCGTGCCGATGAGGACCGAGCCAGTGGCACCGATCGGGTGGCCAAGGGCCATGGCGCCACCGTTCACGTTGACCTTGTCACGGTCGAGATCGAGGTCGCGCATGAACTTCTCGGAAACGACGGCGAACGCCTCGTTGATCTCGAAGAGGTCGATGTCGTCGATCGTGAGGCCTGCCTTCTCCAAAACCTTGCGAGCAGCGGGCACGGGGGCGTTGAGCATCAGGGTGGGGTCATCGCCCATGTTTGCCATGGCGACGATGCGCCCGCGGGCGGTCATGCCGTGCTTGGCCGCATAGTCGGGGCTTGCGAGCAGGATGGCAGCGGCCCCATCGACGACACCCGAGGAATTGCCTGCGTGGTGCACATGCTCGATCACGAGGTCGGGGTACTTCTGGGCGACGAGCTGGCGGAACGTGATGCCGTCCTCACCCATCGGGTGATCGGCGATCGCACCAAAGACGGCGGGGAGCTGAGCCAGCTTCTCTGCGGTGGTACCGGGGCGTGGGAACTCGTCGTGGTCGAGTGCCAGCGAACCATCGCGGTTGTAGACCGGGATCAGGCTCTTGTCGAAGCGGCCTTCGGCGATGGCACGTGCGGCCCGGGCCTGTGACTCCGCGGCGTGGGCATCGAGTGCTTCTCGCGAAATCTTCTCCATGGTGGCGATGGCATCGGCGGCCACCCCCTGGTGCGGCTGCGGGTGCAGCTCCCGAAGATGCAGGTTGTTGGCACCGAGACCGATGGCACCGGTCTTCGGTAGCGACATCAGCTCCGTGCCGCCGGCGATCACGAGGTCTTCCATACCGCTCATGACCATGCCGGCAGCGAAGTTCACGCTGGTGATACCAGAACCACAGAAACGGTCGAGGGTGACCCCACTGGCCCGAGTGTCGTAGCCGGCGTCGAGGGCCGCCATGCGACCGAGGTCGCCTCCCTGCTCAGCCACCTGAGCACTCGTACCCCACACGATGTCGTCGACCTCGGAGGTATCGAGATTGTTGCGGTCGGCCAGGGCCTTCAGCACCGTCGATGCGACGTGCTGCGGGTGGAGGTGGGCCAATGAGCCCTTCCCCTGTTTGCCGATTCCTCTTGGGGTTCGGCAAGCATCGATGATCAGAGCCTCAGGCAACGTCGTTCTCCTCGTTTGATGGCAGCGGCACAGATGGCCGTCGGCACATGCTTGGAGCAAACGGTGCGGCTGTCAAAACACGGCGGCCATTGATCGAGGGGTCCGCGGCACGTCACGAACGTTCGAGCTTCGCTACGGTGGACGAGTCGTCACCGTTTCGGTTCGACCTCCCACCAGTTGGCCCCCGACCAGAAGGCCCGACCAGAAGGACTGCCGTGCTCTGCGTTGTTTCTCCCGCGAAATCGCTCGACTTCGAGTCGCCGCTCGCCACGAAGAAGCGGACCGAGCCGACCATGCTCGACCGGGCGAGCGAACTCGTCACGATCATGCGTGACCACTCAGTCGACGATCTGCAGCGGCTGATGTCGATCTCACAGTCACTTGCCGAACTCAATTTCGAGCGCTTCCAAGACTGGCAACCACCGTTCACGCCCAAGAACGCTCGGCCAGCGGTACTTGCCTTCAACGGCGATACCTACATCGGTCTCGATGCCCCAAGCAGCTTCTCCGAGCGAGACTTCACTCACGCCCAAAAGACGTTGCGCATCCTCTCCGGCCTCTACGGCGTGCTTCGCCCGCTCGATCTGATCCAGCCCTACCGGCTCGAAATGGGTTCGAAGGTGTCGAACCCGGCCGGTTCGGATCTGTACGCCTATTGGCGAACCACCGTCACCGATCAGCTCAACGCCGACTTGGCCCTGAGCCCCGGCGCCGACGCATTGATCAATCTGGCTTCCAACGAGTACTTCGGGGCCGTCGACGCCAAGGCCATCGAGGCCACGATCGTCACTCCCACCTTCCTCGATGCGAACGATGCCGGCGACTACAAGACCATCAGCTTCTTCGCCAAACGGGCGAGAGGCACCATGGCTGGGTGGATCATCACCGAGCGGGTGAAGTCAGTGCGGGCACTCCGGGAATTCGAGGGCATGGGCTATCGCTACGACGAGGCACGTTCCACCGCCGACAAGCCGGTGTTTCTTCGCTCCGCCTGATCGGCGACCGTTCGGGAATCGACTCGGCTTGCGTGACGCACGACGTGAGTCGCCCTCTGTTCAAAAGAGCGAGTCCTGCACGGCGATTTCGGTAGAGCCGTGGTCACCCATTTCGAGTTCGAGGCCGAACAGGGTGCCGAGGTCGGCAACGAAGACGTCACCTGAAGTGCGGCTTGCGCCTTGGCCCGACCGCTCGAACGCGATTCCTCGCCCAACCGCATCGAGAACGTCGAGCTGATGCGCACCCTCGTCGAGTGCAAGCGGGTAGCGGTACACCCGATTCCAGACGGGGTTGTCGTGGGAGGGGGCCTGCCAGTCGATCGCAGTGGAACTGAATCGGTCGTCACCGGCGTGGTCGATGATCTGCCTCACTCGCGCCCCAGCCGTTGCGATGCGACTCACCAACGCCTGTTCGCGCTCGGCTGCCTCGGCGCTACTCGCAACGACCAGACCGTCGAGTTTTCGGCCGATCGACACCGACTGCGGGATCGCAAGCATCTCGGTGATCAGGTCTTCGAGTTGTCGTACCGCTACACCATCAGCTGCCGTTGCCACGAGCTGGGCTCGCCACGCTCCCTGTTCGGCAAGACGTTGCTGAGTGCGATGTTCAGTGGTCGTTCCGACCTTGATCGAACCATCTCGAAAGCCAGCGATGTACAGCAGGTTCGTTTGTTGCAGGTGTTCTCGAACGG
>JBBQUN010000211.1:0-8488 GCA_038212405.1 Acidimicrobiales bacterium
AGCTGGTTGCGGTCGCGTACCACCGACGCAATGTTGTCGAGCACCTCGGCCAGATCGCCGCCGAGTTCTCGGTTGATCTGTACCGCTTCGGCCAGCCATTGGAAGTCGTCGTTCTGCATGCGCTCGCTGACGTCGGACAACGACTGGGTGAGGTCACGACCCACTCGGGATTCGATGATGACCCGCCGGAACTCGTCGCGAGTGGGCGACGCCGTCTCTTCGGCCACCAGATCCATGGCCTGCTGCAGCCCGCGGCCCGCTCGAAGGGCGCCGGCCATGACGGTCATGGTGTCGCCCAACTGATCGGCAAAGGCATCGCGGCGTTTGCGGAGCTTGCGAGCAACGACCATGTAGGCGATCAAGATCACCAAGATGGCGCCGACCAGGCCCAACAGGCCGTTGAGCGTGGCCAGCCCCAGGCCGACGATCGCGGTCAAGACGGCAACCAAGACCACGAGTTCGCCCGGTCGCATTTCGAGACCGGCGGCATCGAGCGCTCGATCGAGCCTGGTCCCGCGTTCGGTTCCCGCCAGCGCCCGCCCGGTGGCCGAGGTCAGTCGTTCAGGAATCGCACCGATGCCGCTGCCGGCACTCTGCGCCGCACTGGCGCCGGCGAGCCGAACGCTCGCTTCGGGCCTGAGGATGCCGAAGGCCAACACGGCGAAAGCGATGAAGAAGAGTGCCGAGCCCAGCCACAGACTCCAGCCCTGTGCCAGTCCAAGGACCGATGGCGCCGTCACTCGCCCGAGCTGAGGAGGAAAGTCGGTGATGACACTGGTCGGCGTGGAAACGATCGGCGGTGTTCCACCAACGTCGATCAGCTGCCGGACTGTGGCCAATCCGCTTTCGGTTGCCACCGACACCACGATCTCGCGCCCGCCGGTACCGGACGCTTCGAACCGCAATCGATAGCGATTCGAAAGCCGCTCGGCGATCTGTGCGTAGAGCGCACCGAGCGCCTCGAGATCGTCAGCGGCATCGAAGCCACCGCCAACCGACTGCACCGAGGTTTCCAGATCCGTGAAGCTGGTCTCGTTGGTCTCGAGACCAATGGCGTAGAGCGAGGCGTTCGAGCTGCGCAAGGCGGCAACGGCGTCGGGCTGGGACGCTTCACTGCCGTCGTCGGTGCCGTCGGTGAGAACGACCACGTAACGGCTGGCATCGGGACCCGTCGCCAAGAGCCCGGCCGAGATGGCCAGCGCGTCCCACAGCGCGGTATCGCCGCTGAAATCGAGCGACTCGATTGCTTGCAACGTTGCCTGTCGGTCGGTGGTGAGTTCGCCGGCGATCAACGCGTCGGATCCGAACCCAACGACGCCGATCCGCGCCGTTTCAGGCAGCCCGGCCACCAGCTCGGCTGCGGCCGTCTTGGCCTGGGCCAAGGCGTTGTTCGCTCGCATCGAGCCAGAAGTGTCGATGGCCAACACCACGTCGATGCCTTCCCGCTCTTCGACGACGGCGACGGGTCGAGTACCGCCCTCCTCACTCAGGGCGAAGTCGCTCCCGGTCAAGGGACCGCCGCCCAGCGCAGCGGGAATGGCAACGACGATCTCGACGAACGGATGCTCGGCGTTGTCGCTGCCAAGAATCTGGAGCTCGTCCTGCGTCTGGGCGAGCGCAGGCGGCGCCAACCCGAGCGCAGCGACCACGAGCGCTGCGAGAGCCAGCACGCTACGACGTACAGCCATCATCGTCTCCGGCGGGTGGCGATGGCTTCGGACAACGAGGTGCCGAGCATGGCTTCGGTCAGTTCGATGCCCTGATAGTGCAGTTCTTCGGAAAACATCGGTCGCAGGCCGGTGGGCTGCAGCTGGCCGGCGAAACGTCCTTCTTCGTCGAAGCCGGCGTCGTAGTCGAACTTGTACAGCTCCGACAGGGTGAGGGTGTCGCCTTCCATCCCGACGACCTCGGTGATCTCGACCACTCGGCGGCTGCCATCACGCATGCGTGACAGTTGGATGACCACGTCGAGCGCCGATGCGATCTGCTCTCGAATGGCCCGCATCGGCAGATCGACACCGGCCATCAGCACCATGGTCTCGAGTCGTGACATTGCGTCTCGTGGTGAGTTCGCGTGGACCGTCGACAGGGATCCCTCGTGTCCGGTGTTCATCGCTTGGAGCATGTCGAGCGCCTCGGGACCACGAACTTCGCCGACGACGATCCGATCGGGTCGCATACGCAGTGAGTTGCGCAACAGCTCACGAATTGGCACGGCACCTCGACCTTCGATATTGGCGGGCCGGGCTTCCAGACGGATCACGTGACGTTGACGCAACTGCAGTTCGACGGCGTCTTCGATGGTGACGATGCGCTCGTTTTCTGGGATGAACGACGACACCACGTTTAGCAGCGTCGTCTTGCCAGTACCGGTGCCGCCGCTGATCAGGATGTTGCGTTTGCCCCGTACGCAGGCGTCGAGAAAGTCGGCCGAGACTTCGCTGAGCGAACCGAGCTTCACCAGATCGTCGGAACTGAAACCGTGTCGAGCGAACTTTCGAATCGTGAGCTGGGGACCGTCGACGGCAAGCGGCGGAATGACGGCGTTGACGCGAGATCCATCGGGAAGGCGAGCATCGACCAGTGGTGACGATTCGTCGATGCGCCGACCGACGGCGCTGACGATGCGCTCGATGACCTGTCGAAGGTGCTCGGTCGAGGCGAAGCGGGATTCGGTCAGGTAGAGCTTGCCGGCGCGCTCGATGTAGATGGAGTCGTCGGAATTGACCATCACCTCGGTGATCTCCGGATCGGCCATGAAGGCCTCGATGGGGCCAAGCCCGAGAATGTCGGCACTGATCGCCTGTACCAACTCGTGGCGTTCGCTGGACTCGAGCTGGTGGAGCTCGCCGGCAAGCACCTGATCGAGTTCTTGCACGACATAGGAGTGCAGCTGTGTCTCGTCCATCGAGGCGTCGAAGAGACGCTGCCCGAGCCGGGCAAAGAGGGCGTCATGCGCTCGCTGCTTGAGCTTGGCCAGCGGGTCCTCGAAACGATCGCGTTCCTCTGATGGCCGTTCGCTGAACATGGCGCTCGTTGTCGTGAACCCCCGGTTCGGATTTGCTTCCTTCAATCGTTTGCCGATACCCATCATCGTCCCTTTCGCAGGAATCGTCGTGCTGACTTGGTGCGGGCGAACTCGGGGGTGAAGGCATCGACCAACTCGCGCAATGCCTTGGCCGGAGCATCGGATGCTCCGCTGGCGACGTGCGGTACGCCTTGATTGGTCGACAGCGGTATGACTCGGGAACTGGGGATCGTGAAGTCGGCCATCATCCCAACGGTTTGTTCGATGTCGGTTTGGGAAAGTCCGACCTTGGCGTTGGAGCGATTGAGGACGAACGTTCGCTTGGCATCGAGCATGTTCAGGCGGTTGAGTGCCTCGACCTGCTTGGCAATCGCCCTGATGGCCGGTACGTCGGTGGTCGTCACGAACAGGAGATCGGTCGCGAACTCGAGCGCCACCACCGCGTGTTCGTCGATACCGGCGGCCGTATCCAAGATGATGATCGGGAATTCCTCGGCCAACGAGGCAATGGTGCGTTTGAGTACGTCGGGATCGAGATCTTCGGCATCGGCCAGTGAGTCCGGCGGTGTGAGCAGCGCCAGGCCACTGTCGTGACGAGTGAGGAACACCTTCAACGAGGTCATGTCGACGTTCCCGGCACCGAGCGCGTCTTTGAGCGAGTGCTCCGGCGTGACCCCCAGTGCCGATGCCACATCGCCGAACTGCATGTCGAGGTCGATCAGCAGCACCTGATTGGGCATGGCTCGGGCGAGCCCGACGGCCAGATTGGTGGAGATCGTCGTCTTGCCCGTGCCTCCCTTTGGCGACAGCACGGCGATGATCCGTCGCGCCTTCTCGGGTGCCGCAGCAAGACTGGAAATGCGCTGTCCTGCCAGCGCGAACACTCGATCGAACGCTTGCGACAACTCGTCATCGCCGGTCAGATTGACGTCGAGTACCTCGCGGGCCCCATGACGGAGGAAGCGAAGCATCGTCTCCGGTGTGAGCCCAACTCGAAGCACGACCATGCCGACCTCGGGCCGGCTGATGTCGATCGCCCGCATGAGTTCGATGGCGTCGTCGTCGGTGAGATCGGGCCCGATCGCCACGACCAGCGGATTCGCCGCGCAGATTGCGGAGGCTGCCTCGGCCGAGCTGCGCCAGATCTCGGCAAAGACCCGGCGGACCGTCTGCTCTCGACCGAGCAGATCGGCAATCGTCGCCTCGAGGTCGGGCGAATTGCTGACGAGCGTGAGGCCGCTCACAGTTCCGGTTCCAGTGAGCTGTAGATGGTGCCACGGGTCTGTACCGGATCTTGGGTGTCGGGCACGGTGGCCCGTTCGGCGCCCAACCAGAGCAGACCGAACTCGGCGGTGAAGATGATGCGTTCGGCATCGGCGGGGTCGACAGCCAAGGTGATGAGCAGCTGGTTCTCTGGGGCTTGGGTCAACGGATCGCGCTCGTCGTCACCGTTGAGATTGCCCGATGCTTGCTGTTGCACGGCAGTGACCAACACCTTGTGGATCAACAGATCGGTGGTGTTGGGGGTCTTCGCCGTGGTGGCACCACTGACCGATTCGGGCAGTGGAACGTCCTGCCCGTCGACCTGGATGACGCTGGGGCTGATGTCGAACGGCTCGAACGAGGCGAAGATGGCAACGTTGTCACCGGGGAGCAGCAGGCCACCGATGGCCCGTTCGGGGTCGAGAGCGATGGTGATCTCGACCTTGTCGTCGGGGATGTCGACCCCAGCCTCACGGTTGGCGAAATTGGAGCGAGTGACGAAACGAGAGGCCAGGAGTTGCTCACCGGGTACCAGATCGACGCCGGCCACCTGACCGGCCAGGCTGGCAAGATTGTCGACGCTGTTCTCGGGCCGCACCTTCGACGGTACCTCCTCGATGCGTAGCGCCGACTCGATCTGCTCGGCCGGGGTGCCGGCCGGAATCAGATCCTCGATGACATAGACCTCGATCAATTCCTCGCCCGCTCGAGCCCGCTCTTCGGCTCCGGTGACATACGCGACGAGCGCCACGGTTCCGATTGCTGCCAGGAGCAGAGCCAGTGCGACTCCAATGACACTACGACGCATGTGATGACCTTTCGAACCAAAGAGGAGATTGCAGGACTCGGCGGGAAGGGGTCACTGCGGGAGATTCGATGTTCACGACGAACAGGATCCGACGTTCCTGTTGTCGACCGCACACGGGGCGATGACTTGCACGTTGTTCGGGCCACTTGCGTTGCTGCAGCAATCGCCCTGGATCAGGCCGGAGAGGAACTGGATCGTGATGAAGCGGTCCTTCTCTTGTCCGGTGAGCTTGAGATCGACGATCTTCACCCGGGCGAAGCCCATGATGTGGAACTGGGTGTTGCTACCACCTGCGCTGAGTGCATAGTTGATGATTGGCAGCACGAACTCGGTTTCGTTGTTTTTCAGAGCCGTGAGTTCCGCCTTCACCTGCGTCAGTTCGCCAGTCTGCGGTGGGTAACAGTGTTCTGGCTCGGCGCTGCAGTCGGCGTCGGGCGAGCCCGCTGACACCTCGCCGGGGTAGCCGTTGTTCACCCATTCCTTGGTGTCGTTGCCGCCGACACCATCGAAATCGAGGAGGCCCCAGTTGCCGGGAACGTTCGTGCCGTTGTTGCAGAGGTCAGGCTGGCCGTCGTTCGAGAAATTGACGGTCACCGTGGGTGCAGACCCGTTGTCGTCTAGCCAAGCTTCAATGCCTGGGGCCTGGGCACAGAGGGCGATCGGCCGAAGTCCCTCGACCGTCAGCGCTCCTCCCCATCGAACGGTGCTGGCAGAACCCGCCAGGTAGTCGCCGCCACCGATGACCGAAGCGAACCACGTCTGAACGTTGGCTTCGGCGTACACCGTCACGTAGCCGCTCGATGCCGTGCCATTGGGGTCGCAGTCGATGTTGATGGCGTCGGCGTTGTTCTTGTAGACGTAATCATCGGCGATGGAAGGGTCGCAGCCATTGCCACCAAGGGCGTATTCCTGCGCAGCGGCCAATGCCGCAGCGTCGGTGGCGGTGATCAGGTTGCGACGGGTGACCCAGCCATTGCCAAGGTCGATGGTGATGGCCGCAGCGCCGATCAAGACCACCATGGTGAGCGCAACGAAGATCATCGTCACGCCACTTTCGCTCGAGCGCTCACTATTTTGAACTACTCGCATCGGAAGACTCCCTCGCCCGTCAGGGTCACGTTGATATTCGGGATCAGTGGAATCGACACGGTGTACGGGCTCGTGACGGTGACCGTCACCGATTCGCCGCGATTGCCGGCACAGTTCTTGCTGACCGATGCGGGGTTCGCCGCAAAGTTCATGGCCAGGAGGGCCTCGTCGACCCGGGCCTGCACGTCACCCGAGTTGTTGGTCGGGATCGATGCCGTGCGGGCACCCTCTCGGGCCGCCGCATGCAGCCCCTGTACCCGGTTGAAGGCGATCCCGAACTGGATGATGCCGAACACCAGCATGACGAGGACCGGAAGGATGATGGCCAACTCAACCATCGCCGCCCCCCGTTCGGTTGTCTCGCAGTTCTGCCCGTTGGCTCTCGACCGAGCGACGGGGCGCTCTCGTCGTGCGACGCTTCCGTCGCCTTCGTGTGCCGATGCGTTCACGGCTGCATTCTCTTCCCTCCGGCACGAGCCGGTTCCGCCAGTACCGCTTCCACGGTCCTCGGCTGACACTACGTCGTCGTAGTTGGAGCCGCAATCAGTGTCTCAGTTGAGGGTGAAGCTCTGGAAGAGCAGATTCACCTGGCCGCCGATGATGGCCACCGTGGCGAAACAAACGCCGGCGATGAGGCTGGCAACCAGCGCATACTCGGCCATTGTCGATCCACGCTCGTTCCGGTCGATACATGGGCGTCGAACTCGCTTCCGGCGGATCTTGGCCCTTGCGTTGTTGTTGGACATGGCTCTATCTACTCCGCTGGATTCGGTGCCTGCCAAAACACTCAATGGCAACGGCACACATCGTTGGAAAAATCGAGCAGGCAGCGGCACTGGCCGAAGCCGGATGCCGCTGCCCGCCGGAGTCTTTCGTGCCCTTCCGAGGCCGAAAGACCATGCCCTAGTTGGGAACGAGTCGTGTAGCTACGTCGGCGAAGAGAGTCTGCAGGTTCGCACCGATCGCCGTGACGCCGACAATGCAGGCGATGGCGATGAGGGCGACCATGAGGCCGTACTCCGGCATGGTGGCGCCCCGCTCCTTGTCCTGCATACGAGCGAGAGCGTTGATGGCCTTGATGTAAAGAAGCATTTCGTGTTTCCTTCGTTCAGGTTGGCTTGCTCCACTCATCGTGGCGGACCAACCACCTGAGGGAATCCCCAAAATGGGGGATCGTTCGCTGGGTGTAACTGCCCGCGACCCTGGACGAGCCACTCCAACAACCGGTAACTTCGGGTTTCTCGGCGGGAGACACCCGAGACCAAACGGGGCGGCAGCACGGTGGGAAACATGATCACAGGCGAAGTCGCTCTCAGCGATGGTGACCACAAGATGAAGGAACGAGCCGAACGATGGTTCGGCGTTGGCATCGGGGCCGGACTCGGGCGGCGCTATTTCAACGGTGCGTTTGCGTTGGCGCTGGGTCTGGTCGCAGCCCTCGTACTGGTGGCCCTCGAGCCTTGGACCGCCGGCCAACGAACCGTGTTGTCGTCGGCCATGGTCGCGGCGGCGGTGGCGACCACGCTCCCGGCCGGACTGCTCTTGATGGCGGGCCGCAGCGCGGGTGGCCGTCGGTCCGATCTCGACGCCGGCTTGTTGGTGCTGCTGGTTGCCACCTGCTGGCTCCTGCCGTCGCGCATGGCCCCGGCACTCGCCACCGACGGTGCGTTCCATGCGGCGCCGCTGCTCCTCGGTGTTGCCCCGGTCATGGTGTTCCTGGCCTACTCGGCCAGCAGAGCCCAAATCGGAGAGGGTGCAGCTGTGCATCTGCTGCGACGGGCAGCGGTCATCGTGGTGACCGTGTTCGCTCTCGCCGCTGCCGCCGCGGTCGTTCAGGCGACCACATCGATCACCCTCGTCCCGACTGTCGACGTCGTCGGCCCGCTGGCCCTCGGCCTCAGCGCCGGCATGATGCTGCTTGCCGGCTACCGGTCCGAGCGGTGGTCGCTCACGTTCATCGGAATGGAACTGCTCGGACTCGAAATGGGCGAGATCCTGGCCCGCCAATCCGCCGATGTCTCCAGCGCCGCCTGGCTCGGCGCCATGGTGCTGGCGCTGATCGGAGCCTGCATCGGCACGCTCGGTGTCGTTGCCATCATCCTCGACTCGGTCGAGGCGACTCGGCAAGAGCTTCTCGGCGTCTCGCTCGAACAGGTTCACTTGCTGCAGGAACAGGAAGACACCCAAGAACGGCTCCATGACCTTCGTTCCGGACTGTTCTCGGTCGAAGCCTTCGCCGCGGCCCTCGGATCATCGAACAGCAGCAACGCAGAACGTCGTCAGACCACGCTGCTCATCGC
>JBBQUN010000212.1:0-8414 GCA_038212405.1 Acidimicrobiales bacterium
TGGGTCGTGTAGTAGTCGACGCTCGCTTTGACGTCGTCGACCAGGTAGCGGACGTTCACGGTCTCTGGATCAATCATGGTGTTTCCTTTCAGATGGGTCGAGCGTCAAGATCGGCGAGGAGCAGCGTTGTCCGGCCCTCGATCTCGTCGGCGACCTGTTCGAATGCTGGGTAGGTGACTTCATCGCTCTCACCGGCACCAGCGGGATCGGCGATGCTCCAGTGAGCAGTAGCGGGCGTCCCGGGGAACTCGGGGCAGATCTCGCGGACCTTGTCGCACAGGGTGATCACCCGATCGAATCGTGATCGACTGAATCGTGTCAACGGCTTGGTCGGGCGCCCGGCGATGTCGATACCGCGTTCGGCCATCACCCGCACGGCGTTTGGGTGCAGCGGCTTCGGTGCGCTCCCGGCGCTGCGCGCGGCGATGGACCCTCCGCTCAGCTGCTCGACGAATGCTTCAGCCATTTGGGATCGGGCGCTGTTGCCGGTGCAGAGAAACAGCAGCTGCGTGCGACCGTGTCGAGAATCGTGAGGTTGCGGGGGTGCTGGGGTGAGCGTCAGCCCAGGGTGCAGGGCCAAACTCGCGTCGGCAAGGAGCGCTCGACAACGCAACAGATCGGCCCGGTAGTACACGTCGCGGCCGTCGGCAGAGCTACGCCGCGCCGTGGCCACGCCTGCTTTTCGCAATTCGGCCAGATGGTAGGAAACGACGTTCTGAGGCTTGGCGAGCATTTGCACGAGTTCGCCTACACGCCGATCGCTGCGCCCGAGTTCCTCCACGATCTGCCAACGCAGCGGATCGCCAAGGAGTTCGAGTACTTGCGGCACGTTCGTATCAACCATCAAGCCATTATATCGATCTGGATTGATGCAAGTCAATCAGATGTAGTGACGTTCATCTCCTCATTCGACCTTTTGATGATTCGCCCCTGTCGTTGTTGCGAGCATTCGCTGCGTTATCCGATCCGAACCGCCGCCAGGCCTACGGGAATCGATCCGCTACCAGATGCCGGTGTTCACCTTCGACGCCATCTTGGCCATGTCGAGAGTCGCGTCGAGGCGTAGTGTTCGACATCCATCAACAGATTGGAGGGCGACGATGCCGTCAGGCTTCCAACTCGCTCAGCATCAAGCGATCGGCTACGAGACTTTCACGCGTGTCTTCATGGAGGGATCGGCTCGTCTCCTCGCTGAGGGCGCAATGATCCGCTCGGGTGACGTCGTGCTGGACCTGGCGTGTGGCACCGGCCTGGTCGCTCGCCACGCCGCCGCTCTCGTCTCACCCGGCGGGCGTATGGTCGGCGCCGATATCAATCCGTCAATGCTCGAGATCGCTCGCGGCTGCATCGACGTCGACGTCCAGTGGGTGGAGTCATCCAGCGATGCCCTCCCCTTCGACGCCAACACGTTCACCCACGTGATCTGCCAGCAAGGATTCCAGTTCTTCCCGGACCCCGTCGCAGCAATGCGCGAAACGCGCCGAGTGCTCCGACCCGCAGGGATCTTCATCGCAACAGTGTGGGCAACACCCGGCCAGAACCCATACATCGACAATCAACTCGATCTGCTCGCCGAACTCGAACCATCGCTCGCATCATCGGTTCAACGAGCCACCCCGGCGAACGCCGACGACTTCCTGGGTCTCAGCGCGCAGTCAGCCGGATTTCTCGACGTCGAGGTCACGATGCTCGAACACGAAGTCGACATCGCCGACTTCGAACCCTGGTTTCTCGCCCAGACCGAGGGGACCCCGTGGGGCCCAACGCTCGCAGCACTGAACGCTGCCGAACGAAAGCAACTTGCCTCAGCGATGACGACCAGAATCGAGCCATACGGGACGTCCAACGGCGGCTACCGTCTCCCGTTCCGGTCGTACCGCATTCACGCCCGCTCCCCAGCCTGACAACCGATCCCAGTCGGGATCCAGCACAGATGTGTTCTTGCTGCAACCGAGCATCACCGCCTCGTTGCTCAGGACACTTGGGCAGCAGCGACCGGGTCTTCCTCGGCCCAGCCGTAGTGCATGCGACCGTGGTCGGCGTTCGCCGCCATGATGCCGCCGACGGTTCCGTCAGCCCACGGGGCGCCAGGGATCTTCGACGCCAGATCCTCGTCGGAGAGTTCGGCGAGTAGCGCAATCGTGTCAGCGCGAACGGCTTGGCCGACGCGCACCAACTCGGCGAACGACTTCCCACTCTGTTCCGCCTTCCATTCCTCGGTCCACCCGTGGATCGACGCCATGATCTCTTCCATCGACTGCGGAGACCCATCGCCACGCAGGCGTGGCGCCAAGCCCTGGTCACCCGAGACGTGCCGGCGAAACATCGCATTCCAGTTCTGTTCGATCAGTGTGGTGTGGACGAAATGGTCAGCGAACGACCAGCGGCTCTCCGGGTCGTGCTCGCTGAACGTGCGCGGCGCGGTCAACTCCTCGGCCGACATCGACCCCAGTCGCTCGAGCAACCAGGCTCGATCACGGTTCAACTTGATCTCGATCTCGATGCGATTCATGGCGCGAACGTAGCCACCGATGCGCCCCAGGTCGAGCGGAGGACATCACGACTACACCATCCAGGGGTGCCGCATGAACCATTCACGCCACTGGACCATCGGGAGACGCATTGAACTCCTCGATGACGTCCACCGCAATTACGCCAAGAAAGGCCAATCGTGGAGGCGGTCACATGCTCCGGCGCCAGCCATGGTTTCAGCGTTTGCGACTGACCTGGACAGGCAGCTTCGTGTAACCGTTGATGAATGACGACAGCGTGCGCTCGGGTTCTTCAACGACCTCGATGCGCTCGAAGCGTTGCAGGATCTCCTCCCACAGGATTCGCAATTGCAGCTCGGCCAGACGGCTACCCATACAGAAATGGATGCCGTAGCCGAACGACAAATGCCGCTCGGCGTTCGAACGGTCGAGATCGATGGCATCGGCGTTGCTACCGAAAACCGCTTCGTCTCGGTTCGCCGAGAGATACCACATCAGCACCTGATCGTTCTTGCGAATCTGCTTGCCGCCGAGCTCGGTGTCGCTGGTGGCGGTGCGCCGCATGTAGGCAAGTGGCGTCTGCCAGCGAATGATTTCGGGAACGAGGTTCGAAACGAGCGATGGATCGGCGATCAGCTTGGTGTACTGATCGGGATACCGGTTCAGTCCGTAGACGCTGCCCGACATCGAGTTGCGGGTGGTGTCGTTGCCACCGACGATCAGCAGGAACAGATTGCCGAGGTGTGCTGCGGCAGGCATGCCACGGGTGCCTTCGCCATGCACGAGCATCGAGACGAGATCGAAACCGGGATTCGCCTCACGCTCGATCCAGAGCCGCTCGAAGTACTCGAGACACTCGGCCATTTCGGCCCGCTGCTGTGCCCCCGACTCGACCACTCCGCCGGGCTGGGGAATCGAGGTGACGACGTCGGACCATCGGGTGAGCTTGTGTCGGTCCTCGAGCGGGAAGTCGAACAGCGTTGCGAGTAACAGTGTGGTCAGCTCGATCGAAACGTTCTCGACCCAGTCGAAGGTCTCGTGCTCGGGTAGGGACTCGAGGACGCCGACGGTGCGCTCTCTGATCAGATCGTCGAGGTTGCGAAGACTGCTCGGCGCCGAGATCCCGCGAACCGTTTTGCGCTGGGTGGTTTGATCGGGCGGGTCCATCGAGATGAACGAAGCCGAACTGCCGATCGACTCCGGCATCGGCGAGCCGACCGGCGGGCCGATGGTGATGCCCTCGGCCGAGGAGTACGTCTTCCAATCGCTGTCGACGGCGCGCACATCGTCGTAACGGGTGACCGACCAGTACCGACCTGCCGATCCGAGTTCGTTGAAGTGCACCGGGTCTTCGTTTCGCAGCCGAGCGAAGTGTTCGTGCCAACGATGTTCGCGGAAGAGGTGCGGGTTCATTGGGTTGATCTCGTCGATCGCCAAGTCGGCCGCCTCGCCGACACCGCCACCGAAGATGGCCTGTTCCATTTCGGGGCTACGCACCGGCTTGCGGGCCAGCCACGTTTCACGGTCGATTTGCGTATCAGTCATCGCTTCCTCCCACGGAATGATGTCGAACGGCGTGGAACGCGACGCTAGTGGATTTCTCCCAACGACCAGCATTCCTCATGCGAACCCGCCAGTTGCGACCGGTCGACCAGGGCCGACACCGGATGGCGCCGCTCGATCAACGACCGCGCCGCTGGCCCCGATACCGAAAGGCGGTCCACCCCCGGGCCCAGCGGCTGGTGGGACGGCGCCGAATCATCACGAATCGACCCACGCCAGCGATAACCAGACAGGTCAGGGCCGCTGCCCATGAAACAAGGGGAAGTACGACGGCGCCGACGAGTCCGCCGATCATCAAAAATCTGGCGATGGTGACAGTCGGGTCATCGTTCATGACACATCGACACTACGCGGTCCCCGACCGCCCGGAGCTATTCCTCGTCGGGAATGGTGTTACGGACTCCTCAGCTGTACCGAGGCGTGGGACTTCGCCGAGCCCGTCAATCTGAGTGCGGAACGTCGGTGACGATGCCCCTGGCGACGAGATCTTCGTACTCGGCCTCACTCAGCCCAAGGGTGCCGACGATGATGTCGTGATTGTGTTGTCCATACGTTGGCGACGATCGTTGATGAATCAAACGCTCACCATCGATGACATAGGGAAGCCCGGGGTAGCTGTATCGACCGACTCCACCATGGTCGAGTGGTGCGAACCAGCCGTTCGCATTCAAGTGTGGGTCGGCAACGAGGTCGCCGCCATGTTGCACTGGCGCCGCACGCACACCGGCCGCCTGGAGTCGGCTTGCCAGCTCGTGCCGGTCGAATCGAGCCGTTTGGGCCGAGAGGTCGGCGTCGAGTTCGCGACGGCTACGCCAGCGCGATGCCGCCGAGCCATAGCGATGGTCGCTTGCGAGGTTCGGCGCTCCGAGCAGTCGGCACAGCGCACCAAAGGTGTCGTCGTCGGCTGCTTCGATGGCGATCCACTCGTCGAGGCCTCTGGTCGGGTACGCCCCATGAGGTGCCAGATTCGGTCGATCGTTCCCAACCGCGACCGGGGCCGGTGCACCTCGGTCGGCAGCCAGGAACACCTCGCCGGCCCAGTGCATCGCCGCTTCTCGTTGGGCGACCTCGACGTGCTGGCCCGGTCCGAACTTGAACTTGCTGGCCAACGCCGTGAGGCATGCCGCGGCGCCATGGAGGCCGCCAACCGGATCGAGGTAGGCGCTACCCGACCCGAGCGGCCCCGAATCGGGGTAGCCGATGAGCGACGCGAGCCCAGCCATCGCCTCCATGGTGGGCCCGAGCCCCTTCAATGATGACTGCGGCCCACCGGTTCCGAAAGCGGGCATCTCGACGACGATGACCTCGGGGTTGGTCGAGACCAAATCTCGGTAACCAAGTCCCATTCGGTCGAGCGCACCGGGCGTGTAGTTCACCAGAACGATGTCGGCTTCCCCACCCAGTCGACGAGCCAGGGCGAGACCCTCGGGGGTCTTCGTGTCGAGCACGACCGTCGACTTGTCGTGATTCTGTGAGTTGAACCAGCAGCTTCGGTCATACGGGCGATCGCCGGGAACGCCATGCGGATAGAGATGGGTCCGCGACGGGGAGTCCACCTCGCCACGCCACGTGTCGACTCGGCTCGGCCCCTCGACCTTGATGACATCGGCACCGAGCATCGCCAGGTGGCGACCGGCCATCGGACCCGCCCACGCAACGGTCAGGTCGAGGACTCGCACGCCCAGCAACGGCTTGGCCGACGCAGGGAGCGCCTCGATCGACTCCAGCCCCGTTGCAGAGTGAACCCATGGCGACCCGCCAAGGATGCCGGCCTCGCGCTCGACGACCGGGGACGGAACAGCGACCGGTGTGCGGCTCATTCGATACAGCGGACCGAGCGCCCGCTGGCGCCCGACTTCGGGCCACTCCACCCACTGCCAATAGTCGCGTGCCGCGAGCTGCGGATCGTCGAACTGGCTGTCTGGCTCGCCGAGCGGCGCGAGGATGAGGCCGTGCTCGGCGGCACCTGCCACCATGTCGGCCACGGACAGGTGTCGCCCGCTGGTGCGCAGTTCCGATTCGGCCTCACGCCAACGAACCGACAGGTTCGACCACGCAGCGAAGCGTGGATCGCCGATGAGGTCGAGTCGGTCGAGTAGTCGGCAGTAGGTGGGCCATTGGTCTGGCCGCAAGAAGTAGACGACCCAGCCGTCGCTGCACTCCACCCGTCCCTTCGGCCTCGCCATTTCGTCACGGAAGGTCAAGGTCCTGTTGTAGTTCCACTGGCCGGAGAAATTCTGCTCCATGGCGGCTGCACACTCGTGCACAGTGACTTCGACCATGGCCGGTGGAGCCTCGGCACCTCGCATCCGAGCGATCAGGCCCGCCACCACGCCGACATAGAGATAGCTACCTGCGGCATACGACGTGCGCATGCCGTAGCCATAGAGCGGCGGACGTCCGACCAACCCATTGATGAACATCGAACCCGAGAGTGCCTGGTGCACGAGTTCGCTGCCGTGCCAGTCCACATAGGGCCCGTGGCGTCCGAACTCGGTGACGAGTCCGACCAGCGGTCGACCACCGCCACCGTCGACAATGGAATCAGCCAGTGTCGGGTTGGACACGATCACGACATCGGCAAGCGTCGCGGCGGCCACGATCTCGGGATGGTCAGCCGGATTTGCCTCGTCGAACCCGCACCGATCGGTCACGAACTTGCCGACATTGAGGTGTCGGAACAGCGCCGATTCGCCGCCTCTCTCCTCACCAGATTGGTAGGCATGGCGACCGAGCACTGGATGGTCCGAACCGCCCTCGAGCAGTTCGACGTCTGCTCCGTGATCGGCGAAGAGACGGGCTGCGTAGCGCCCCGCAACGTGACTGCTCGCATCCAGAACAACCAGCCCGGCGAGTGCGCTGTTGCCGCCGGTCATGATCGCAGCCGATAGATCGACTCGCTCTCGAGATGCACGATGACCTCGTCAGTGTGATCATCGACGACGACGAACTCGCTCGACACGTACCCATGGCCTCGGTGGTCCCACACCCGCATGACACGACCCCGAGCTGACAGCGGTGCGCCGATCGGGCGAGTCGCAAAGAACGACGCTCGCAGCCCACGATGCACTCGAGGGTCATCGAACCGGAAACGCAGCGGAAGCACGTGAGCCGATACCCGCGAGAGCATCGCCGGATGCAGCACACGTCCATAGATGGGGTCGATGACTTCATGGGCGGCGAGCCACGATGACACGTACGTCGACGAGGTATCGATCGGCAGAACCGGGAGCGGACCGGCGTTGCGCAAGCGCTGCTCATCGACCGGTGGTGGATCAGCCGGTGTCGCACCCGGCGGGAACGAGACGCTCAGCGGGTGCGCAGTGTCGGTACGCCGGCGGAAGCTGCCGTCGGCGCAAAGCCCTCGACCCTCGACCTGCACAGTGACGTCGAGCTCCTCGCCGACGCCGTCAGTGGCTCGCTCGGTGCAAGTGATCAGCAGCGAGTCACCGTCATAGACCGGCTGCTTGAAACGCATCGACGCCTCACCTTGCCCCAACCAGTCATCGCCCCACCGTTGGTGCGGCTCAGCGAACGCATACGCGAACAGGGTGAGGCCTGGGACGATTGCGCCAGAAAAACCGTGGCGTAGCGCCGCGTCGGTGTGGATCGGGTTGTTGGAGTCCGGCGAGGTGTTGCGAGCCGTCACCTTCACTGTCGACATGGTTCCCTCTTCTCTAGATCTTCTCTGAGGTCGGACGTGGGCGAGGTCGGACGTGGGCGAGGTCGGTGTTGGTGATGTCGGCGTTGGCCGAGGGGCGCAACGCCACAAGGGTCGAGTCAGGTGTGACGGATGCTCATGCCTCCGTCGACCGGAACGATTGCACCGTTCAGGTAGCTGGCGGCCGGCATGCACATGCTGAGCGTGATGTGAGCGACCTCTTCGGGATCGCCGTAGCGACGTAGCGGCACGCGTCGCTTGGCGTAGATCTCCTTCGACTCATCGTCGAGGCCCGCGGTCATGCCCGTGTTGATTGGGCCAGGACAGATGCAGTTGACGGTGATACCGGAACGACCGAGTTCGACGGCGAGACTCTTCGTGAGTCCAACAACGCCGGCCTTGGTCGCGGTGTAGGCGGTCATCCCCGCCGTCGTGACGATCGCTTCGGTCGACGCGATGTTCACGACTCGGCCGCCTCCCTCCGCTGCCTGGAGATCGGGCAGGCATTCCCTGATCAACCATGAGTGGGCAGTGAGGTTCACCGCAATCGTCTTGGCCCAGTTGGCCTCGTACGACTCCTCGTCTTGGAAGGCCGATGTTGGCAAAGCGACACCGGCGTTGTTGATCACGACATCGATCCCACCGAGTTGCTCACGTACGCCCTGCACCAGCCGCTTGATGGCGCCATGGTCGCTGAC
>JBBQUN010000213.1:0-8409 GCA_038212405.1 Acidimicrobiales bacterium
GGGCGCATGGTCGAGCTTTCCCGAGTACCTCGATTTCCTCGAGGGCCGAACCTTCGCCCTCGACATCGGAGCACAACTCGCCCATGGCGCGCTCCGGTTTGCCGTCATGGGGGAGCGAGGGGTTCGCAACGAAGATGCCACTGACGCCGACATCGCCGAGATGCGGCGAGTGGTCGCCGAGGCAGCAGCGGCCGGGGCGCTTGGCTTCTCGACCTCCCGGACGATTTTCCACCGCTCGATCGACGGGTCGGCGGTGCCGGGGACCTACGCCTCCAACGAGGAGCTTTCGGAACTGGTGCAAGGAATGGCCGATGGCGGTGGTGGGGTATTCGAGGCCATCACGTCATCGTCGATCGGGGCGATGGCGGCCTTCGGCGGTGAGCGATTCTCGCAGGAGCACGAGCTGGCGCTGTTGGCCGACATTTCTCATCGCAGCGGGGTGAAGACCACGTTCACCACCGTGCAGAGCCGCGACTACCCCGACGCGTGGCGAGAGGTGCTGGCCTTCGCCGAGGCGCAGAACGCGGCCGGTGCTCAGCTGTATCCGCAGGTTGCGTCACGCCCCATCGGATTGTTGTCGAACCTTGGCGGCTATCACCCGTTCATGCGGCGCCGTTCTTACCTCGAACTGGCCCATCTGCCGGTGGCCGAGCGGGCGGCTGCCCTTCGTGACCCGGCCTCGAAGGCTGCGGTACTCGCCGACGACGATATCGACCCGCACAACGAGGGCTCGATGGAGAGCCTCTACCTGAGCCTGCAGCAAGCGATCGGCGGCATGTTCCCGGCGGCGGATCAACCCGACTACGAGCCCGGCCCCGATCAAACCTTCGCCGCACGGGCCGCAGCGCTCGGGGTCAGTCTCGACGAGGCGATGTACGACTTCTTGACCGAGGGCGATGGCAGCAATGTGGCCTCGCTCATGGGTGCCGGGTACGTCGAAGGCAACCTCGATGCCATTCGTGAGATGCTCGTCCATCCTGCAACGATTACGGGACTGGCCGACGCCGGCGCTCACGTGAAACTGATTTGCGATGGCACGGCACCGACCACCCAGCTGACCCACTGGGCTCGTGACCGCACCAGAGGTGAGCGTGTGCCAATCGAGTTTCTGGTCGAGAAACAGACCCGGCGCAACGCCCGGCTCTATGGCCTGACCGACCGCGGCACACTCGAGCCGGGAATGCGCGCCGACCTCAACGTGATCGACCTCGACAATCTTGCGGTCTATCGGCCGGTTGCCACCAACGACCTTCCCGCCGGCGGTTGGCGATTCCTCCAGCCGGTCACGGGGTATGTCGCCACGTTGGTGAACGGCGTGCAGACCCGTGCCGCCGGTGCCGACACCGGTGAGCGTCCTGGCCGTCTGATTCGCCGTCAACCCAGCAACTGAAGGACACGTCCCATGGAGTTCGTCAACCCCAACTACCTCGTCACCACCGAGTGGCTCGCCGAACACCTCGATGATGTCGTGGTGCTCGATGTCACGGCCAAGCTCACCTCGAGCCTCGAGAACCGAGCCAAGGTCGAGTGCTACGACGCCGGCCACCTGCCTGGCTCACTCTTCTTCGACGCCGCCAGCGGGAAGGGTGTGCTGTCCGACACCGAGTCGCCGCTGCCATGGATGTGGCCGAGCGAGGACCAGTTCGTCGGGGCCATGGCCGCATTCGGCATCGCCAACGACACTCGCGTGGTCATCGCGGCCCGAACGCCTCGAGCCGGGATCGACTCGGGCACGATGTGGTGCACTCGGGCATGGTGGACCATGCACAACATGGGTGTCGATTGCGCCATCTTGGTTGGGGGGATCGAGCAGTGGGAACGCGAGGGGAGGGAGCTGAGTACCACCTCAGAGGCACCTCGAACCGACGCCGCCCCGTTCGCTGTTGCCAGCGGTTGGGCAGCCGCTCGAGCCACCAAAGACGACGTGCTGGCTGCCACCACGTCGTCGACATGCATCGTCGATGCGCTCACCGCTGACAGCTTCGATGGCACCGGAACAACCTACGGGCCAAGAGGCGGTCACATCACTGGCGCCATCAACGTCCCGTTCCGGGCGATGGTCACCGACGAGACGGCGGCGTTCGTCGAGCCCGGGGTCATGCACGGGACACTGGCCGATGCTGGCCTCTTCGACCAGGCCTCGATCATCACCTACTGCGGTGGCGCCATCGCCGCGACGGTCGATGCGTTCTGCCTTTCGCTGTTCGGGCACGATGGCGTAGCGGTCTACGACGGCAGCCTCATGGAATGGTCGGCCGACCCAGCACTGCCAATGACCAATCCATCGACGGCTGCCTAGCGCTCAACGGCTCTTGGGTTCGGGAACCACTCGACGCAGGTCCTTCGGCAACTGCTTCCATTGCTTCTTCGACAGCCAAACGCCACTGAGTGTCTCGGTCCACAACGCGTCCTGGCGGCAACGAGTCGCCAGCTCATCGGCGTACCGGTCCTGCTGCTTCGTCAGCGAGTCTTCCACCGGTCCAGCCGCAAGGTAGAAGCGGAAGATCGGCGAACCCTCGGGGTGTCGGACCAGTGCGTCGAGGACCTCGATTGGCAGGGTTCCGAGGGTGACGGCGTCCTCGACCAACTCGTAGGCGGTGTCCAGTGCCGCTCGTTCGTCGGGTTCGCTGACACGGGCGCCGGAGGTCACCTGCCAGTGATGCAGGTAGGCCGTCGCGAGGTCGTCGATCTCTGCCGAGCTCAGATGCATGCGGCAGTGTCGCACACGTCGATCTGCTGCGGGTTCAGTTTGCGGGTCGTTCAGTTTGCGGGTCGTTCAGGTCGAGGGTCGTTCAGGTCGAGGGTCGTTCAGCCGCCCGACAGTTGGGACCACTCGTGTTCGGTCCAGGCCGGACGCAACTGCTCGGTCATGAAGTCGACGGTCCACTGCACCATGTCGAACCAGGGAAGATCGACACTCATTGCTTCGGTGAACGCCAAGCCTTCGAGCAGGAGCGCCGCGTCTTCGATTTCGAGTTCGACCTCTCGATCGGGAGCGACCATCGACTCCCACTCTTCGTTCGTCCAGGTCTGCCACACCAGGTAGTCGAGCATCGTGGCTCGTGCTGGTTCATCAGCGGCGCCGTGGTCGTCGAGAATCCCGATGGTCTGGCGCATGGCCTGACCGGCCTCGATCGGGAGCATGATTCGTCGCGCCAACATGGCAACGGTGTAGCACCGCCTGCGGGCCGCTTGCGCAATCGAGCCTCAGCGCGGGATCGAACGCCAGTCCTGACCTTTGTGTGGGTCTGGTTCGCGAGGCAGGCCGAGTACTCGTTCGCCGACGATGTTGCGCTGGATCTCGGAGGTGCCGCCCTCGATCGAGTTGGCGCGGGTGCGCAAGAATTGCTCGATCCACCCAGCGGCGTCAGGGTCGTCTTGATCCCAGGCGACGGCGTTGGCTCCGAGAAACGCCATCGCCGACTCCTGGAGTGCCTGGTTCGACGCGGCTTTTGCGATCTTGGAGATCGATCCCTCGGGCCCAGCAGGCTGGCCGGCGGCGGCGCGAGCCCTGGCTCGACCCCCGGTCAAGGCCAGGACCTGTCCTGCCGCGTAGTCGGCAGCGAGTCGCTGGCGAGCGACTGGATCGAGGGAGAGGCCATCGGCAATCGCACGGGCCCGCACCTCGTCGAACGGCTTGCCACCCAGTATCTCGTCGCTCGACTTGCGCTTCTTTTTCTTGGTCCCCGATAGCGCATGGCGCTCGGCGCCAAGGGTGGTGAGCGCGGCGCCCCACCCATCACCAACGGGTGAAATGCGAAGGAGATCGTTGAGACGAACGTCGGTGAGGAAGACCTCGTTGAATTCGAGTTGGCCCGCCATGTTCACGAGCGGGCGCACCTCGACTCCGAGCGCGCGCATGTCGAGTCCGAAGTAGGTGATGCCCGAGTGTTTTGGTTGGTCCGGGTCGGTGCGAGCAAGCAGCATCGCCATCTCGGATTCATGTCCAAAGGTGGTCCACACCTTCTGGCCGTTGATGATCCACTCGTCGCCATCTCGCACTGCCGACGTAGCGAGCGAGGCCATGTCGGAACCGGCGCCGGGCTCGGAAAAGAGCTGACACCAGCGTTCCTCGCCTCGAAGCAGGGGAGGCAACAGTCGACGTTTGGTGTCGTCGGTCGACCATTGTGCGATGGTCGGAGCAGCGAGGGGGAGCCCCGACCCACGCGGCACGTGCGGCACCTCCCAGTCCGACAACAGGGTCAACGCGGCCTGAGCATCGGTTCGAGACAGGCCGCGCCCGCCGTGCTCGGGGGCGAAGTGGGGCGCCACCCAACCTTGCTGGCCAAGCGCTCGAACGATCGGCGGGTTGTCGGCTGCGGCCTTGGCTTCGAGCATTGCCTGCTCGTCTCCTCGACGAGCAGCGGCGGTCCACTCGGGCGAGAGCAGCAACTCCAGCAGTCGCTCGAGCTCGGCCCTGCCCTCGAAGTCGGTCGTCGAGGCGTTCAGTGCGGTTGGCGCGGTTGGCGACTGGTCCATCGTGGCTGTTTAGCCCGCTGGTTCTGTGTGTCAAAATCATCGCGATTCTCCTTCCGTGTGCAGAAGTTGCCACCAGCGGCAACGCCGGCACTCAGAACGGCGAGGGCGGGCACTGTGGCACACAGAACGAGCAGGTATGGGGAGCGGGTGTCGAGGGGCAGGGCAGTCGAGGGGCAGGGCAGTCGAGGGGCAGGGCAATAGGCTCACTCGGTCGTGTCCACCCTCTCGCTTCTCATCGATGTGCTCGGCCCGGTCGTCCTGATCGTTGGCATCGGCGCCGTTGCCGGTCCGCGTCTTGGGATTGCCGGGAGTTCCCTCTCGACGCTGGCCTATTGGATTCTTGGACCGGCGTTCGTGTTCGAGTTGCTACGCGAAAGTGACCTCGAGATGTCGGTGGTGCTACGCCTCGCCGCGGCAGGAGTAGCGGGGATGGCGGCAGCCATTGCGGTGGCCGCCGTTGGCAACCGAATCATCGGGTCGAGTCCGGCGGTTTCGGCGGCGTCGATCGTGACCAGTGCCTACGGCAACGTCGGGAATGCTGGTCTGGCCATCACGGTCTTCGCCCTGGGCGAAGACGCTCTTCCAGTGGCGGGCATCCTCATGCTCGTGATCAATGTGCTCGGGATCACCCTTGGGGTAGGGCTGGCTGCTCGGCAAACGGTCGGGTTCGGCGGTGCCGTGCAGCGTGCGTTGACCGCTCCGATGACACTGGCTGCCATTGTTGCTCTGGCCCTTGGTGCGATCGATGCTGCGCCTCCATTGGTGGTCGAACGTTCGGTGGGCCTCCTGGGGGGAGCGTTGATCCCCATCATGTTGTTCACTCTCGGATTGCAGCTGGCAAGCACTGGTGTTTCGGCCAGAACCGGCGACCTTGGCGTCACGATGGTGGCGAAATTGTTGGTCGCTCCGCTGGCAGCGACCACCACTGCGTTCCTCATCGGGCTCGACGGTGAGCTTCTTTGGGCCGTGGCAATCCAATCGGCGATGCCGCCTGCGGTGTTCTGCATGGTCTTGGCGATGGAACACGACCTCGAGCCCGAACGAGTGACCTCAGCGGTGGTCATGACCACCCTGGCGTCGTTGCTGACCCTGCCGGTCGTGCTCGCTCTCGCCTCGACCTGAGGCATCAGGTCCCTGAGGCACCAGGTCGCGGTGAGATCGTCGGCGTCGCAAACCTCGTTTGTGCAACGAAGAGCTGGGGGATGACCAAACCCAACGTCGAGTTGGATCACCAGCTTGGCCCCAACGGCGAAAGGCACCTCGTGGCACACACCTCTGTTCCCGGACTCGACCCCTCCAAGGCGACCGAAACCATCTCCTACCTCGACGATCGACTCGTCGGACTGATCGACACCCAGCTCGTGCTCAAGCACATCCACTGGAACGTGACCGGCCCCAATTTCATCGCCGTCCACGAAATGCTCGACGAGCAGGTTGCCGCGGTGCGAGCCATGACCGACGAGGTGGCCGAACGGATCGCCATCCTCGGCGGCACTCCGAATGGAACGCCGGGCTACGTCGTTGGCAAGCGCACCTGGGATGACTATGCGCTGGGGCGAGGGTCAGTCGAGCAGCATCTCGAAGCCCTCGACGACGTCTATGTCGGCGTCATCAGCGACCATCGTGGCGCCATTGCCGCTGCGGGCCCGATTGATCCCATCACCGAGGATCTCCTGATCGGCCAAACCGCCAAGCTCGAATTGTTCCAGTGGTTCGTCCGGTCCCACATCGAGAACTCGGTTGCCGTCGGCAGCTCAGCTGAACGCAGGATCTGAGCGATGAAGTTCCCGAAGCGCCAGCCGCGAACGGGCTTGTGGGACGAGCTCCGTACCGTCGTTGCCGGCGATGGGCCGTTCCTCTCGGTGTATGTCGATCTGAGCGATCGATCGAGTGCGCCACATCGGCGATTTCTTGAATCGGTCGATCGCGAGCAGGTCCCGACTCACGTCATCGACCGAGTCGAGGGCTTGATACACACAGCCGAACACGGCGACGATGGGCTCTTCGCTTGCCTGGCCTCCTCCCAAGGTCCACTCGTTGCGACGAGCTACCCCGACCCTCCCATCCACGACCTCATCGAGACGGCAGCGCTGCCTCGTCTTGCCCCCATCATCGAATCAGAACAAGGTCTGATTCATCACCTCATTGCCATCGTCGATGACGTCGGCTTGACCCTGATCGCAGCGCCTCGACACGGCCAACCAGTGCGAGAAACGATGATCGGGAACAATCCGGATGGGGCCGCCGAGCTGATTGCTCGGGTGGCGCAGATGACCGACACGTCACTTGTCGTGATCGTCGGTTCGAGCGACATGCTCGACGCCATCCACCCGCTGGTACTTCGAGACGGCAGGCTGTTCTGTCCGGTGCTGAGGCTCGAATCAAACGGCACATCGGGATCGCAAAGCCATGAGCTCGCAGACGAATTGGTCAGACAGGTCGCTGATCGTTCGGCGCGCCGAGTCGTCGACGCGCTTCGGGTCTATCGGTACTTCGAAAGTCATGATGCTGGACTGGATGGCGTCGTTGCGACGGTCGAGGCACTTCGTGATGGGCGGGCATCGATGCTCCTCGTGCACGACGACCCCGATGATGAGCGCCAGGGCTGGTTCGGCTCGGTACCAACGCAACTCGGACACGATCTCGCCGGGGTGGGGGATTCGTTCGCTGCTCCCCAAGATCAAGCGGGGCGCCAGGTCAGGCAAGGCCGGCTCGTCGACGTCGTGATTCGCTCAGCTCTTGCCCAGAACGTTCCGATCATGGTGGTCCCTGCACTTCCCGATGATCGCCTGGCTGATGGGATGGGGGTCGTCATCCACGTGGAAGGCTTCGCCGATACCGGGCTGATCGACCTGGTGGAGCGTTGATCCCGGTTTGGCTTCCCGAAGATGGGGGAGAATACCTCCATGCTTACTGGATCGGATACCTCCTCGGGTGCACAACCAACTGAGGTCACCAATGTCGATGTCGCGATCATCGGCTTGGGCTCTGCCGGCGAGGCTCTCGCCGGCAGACTGCTCGAGGCCGGACTGTCGGTCGTCGGGTTCGAGCCAGGACTGGTAGGTGGCGAGTGTCCCTTCACCGCTTGTATGCCGAGCAAGGCCCTGCTGCATGATGCTCACCTCTTGCGTAGCCGAGCGAATGGCGAAGTCGAAGAGCATTCTCGGCAACTGGACGCATGGCGCAAGGCGGTCGAACGACGAGACGAGGTCGCCGAGCAGCGAAACGACAGCGGTCATGCGTCGAGTCTGATCAGCGATGGCATCACCCTGGTGAGGGCAAAGGCAACGATCGTGGGCCCGGGACTGGTCATGGCCGATGGGGCAGGATGGTCGGCGGCCCACGTGGTCGTCGCCACCGGAAGCTCGCCAGTCATGCCCCCGATCCCAGGGTTGGACTCGCCCGGGATCTGGACATCTGAAGATGCGTTGACCGAAACGGAGTTGCCGAAGCGTCTCGTGATCGTCGGCGCCGGCGCCATTGGTTGCGAGCTGGGCGATGTCTATCGAAGCTATGGGTCCGAGGTGACGCTGCTCGAAGCCGGTGATCGACTCTTGCCTGACCATGACGCCGAGGCAGCGGCGCTCTACTTGGCGATGCTGCGGGCCAACGGCTTGGACGTGCGCCTGTCTGCGGAAGTCTCGCAGGTCGCCATTGCTCACTCGGCCGGCTCGAAGGAAGAGAGCAAGGAAGAAAGTAGGGAAGAAAGCACGGTGTATCTGGCCGATGGCTCGTCGATCGTCGCAGACCGAATACTCGTCGCCGCCGGTCAAGAACCTCGCCTCGCAGGCCTCGGTCTGGCATCGATCGGACTCGCCGCCGATCAGGTTCCTGTTTTCGATTCGGCGTTCACCGACCCCGATCGTCCATGGCTGCATCTGATCGGCGACGTCAACGGGCAGTCGCCGTGGACTCACGGGGCCAATCGGG
>JBBQUN010000214.1:0-8334 GCA_038212405.1 Acidimicrobiales bacterium
TCAACGTCCGACCCCCTCGCGCCGCAGGCCAACGCTTGCCGCAACACGTTCACCAAGGAGATTCCCCCGATGGCCAGAGTCAAGCGCGCCGTTCACTCGAAGAAGCGCCGCCGCACTATTTTGGAGCGGGCCCAGGGCTACTACGGCAACAAGAGCCGCAGCTTCCGCGCCGCCAACGAGCAGGTCATGCACTCGGGCAACTACGCCTACCGTGACCGCCGCGCCCGTAAGGGCGACTTCCGCCGCTTGTGGATCCAGCGAATCAATGCCGGCTGCCGCCAAAACGGTACCTCGTACTCGAAGTTCGTCGCTGGCCTCAAGGCCGCGGGAATCGAAGTCGACCGCAAGAATCTGTCGGCGCTGGCGATCACTGATCCGGCCGCCTTTTCGGCCCTTGTCGAGGCCGCAAGCGCCGCTCGAGTTGCGCAAACAAGCAACGCTGCCTGATTCCTGCTGCGAACTCGCCGGTCGGTATCAATGAGCCGTCGGGATCTCGTTCTCGGACCAACGAACGCCCGCGTTCGCGCCCTGCGCCGTCTGGCGACGCAGCGGCGCGATCGCCGCGTTCAGGGCGTAGCGCTGGTCGAGGGCCCAACGCTCGTGCGCGAGGCGTTGTCGAGCGACTCGACCATTGGTCGGATTCGTGAGATCTACACCGAGGTCCCACTTGATCGTGATGATCAGCGTCGCGCCGATGAAGCTTCGATACCGGTAACCCTCGTCGAGCCCGGTGTGCTTGCTGGCGTCCTCGACACGGTTACCCCACAACCAGTGGTCGCGATTGTGGAGACAGCGTCTGGCTCACTTGACCTGCTTGCTCTCGACCGGCCGGTACTGGTCCTGGTCGAGGTGCGTGATCCTGGCAACCTGGGAACGCTCATCCGGACAGCGGAGGCAGCAGGTTGTGCGGGTGTTGTTCTGGCAGGTAACTGCGTCGATCCAACCAACCCCAAGGTGGTGCGCTCATCGGCTGGTTCGTGGCTGCGAACGACGATCGTCGAGGACGCCGACGTCGGCGCAGTGATTGCGGGCCTGGCCGATCAAGGTCGGCCGATCGTTGCTGCGGCGCTGGACGCCGACAGTACCGATATGTGGCACACCGATCTCACCTGTGCTGCCATCCTCCTTGGCAACGAGGCCCATGGCCTGCCGGCCGAGGTGGTTGCACGGGCTGATGCGACGGTGATCATTCCGTTCGACGGGCCGACAGAATCGCTGAACGTGGGTGTGGCTGGCGCGGTACTGGCGTTCGAGGCACTCCGCCAAAGGCGGATGGTGAGAGAGCACCAAAGGCGGATGGTGTGAGAGCGCCAAAGGCGGATGGTGTGAGTCGACCTCGACAAACTCAATGGACAGCTCCAGTGAAAAACGACAAGGTGCAATGATGTTGGATGATCTCGATTCCCTGATCAGCGCGGCAGTGACCGCTGCGACCGAGGCGGCTTCGACCTCGGCGTTGCGAGAGGTCGAAGCGAATGCCCTTGGCAAGTCCGCGCCGTTGGTGGTAGCCAAGAAACAGTTGGGCTCGCTACCGGTCGATCAGCGCAAGGACGCCGGTCGAGCGTTGAACGACGCTCGGCTTCTCGTCGAGGCGGCGATCGACAAGCGGCGTGGCGAACTCGCGAATGCTGAGCGGGCCGTCAAGCTCGAAGCGGAGCGGATGGATCTCACCGAGGTCACTGGATCGCTGCCGGTAGGCCACCTTCATATCGTCAGCCAGGCGTGGGAGGCCTTGGAAGACGTCTTTGTCGGAATGGGCTTCTCTGTTGCGGAGGGGCCTGAGGTCGAGACCGATTGGCACAACTTCGATGCGCTGAACATTCCTCAGGGGCATCCCGCGCGAGACGGATTCGACACCCTCTACGTGGACTACGGGGTTCCCGGCTCGACGTTGCTGAGGACCCACACTTCGCCCGTGCAAGCCCGCACGATGTTGTCGCAGAAGCCACCGATCTATGTGGTGGCACCGGGGCGAGTCTTCCGCCGAGATACTGCCGATGCCACGCACATGCCGGTCTTCCATCAGATCGAAGGCCTTGTTGTCGACCGAGGAATTTCGTTGGCGCATCTGGCCGGAACGATCGAAGCCTTCACCTCGGCCTATTTCGGCCCTGGCTTCCACTCTCGACTCCGACCGAACTACTTCCCCTTCACCGAACCGTCGGCCGAGTTCGATATTCAACAGCCCGATGGGTCGTGGTTGGAGATGGGCGGGTGCGGCATGGTCCACCCCAACGTCTTGCTCGCTGGCGGAATCGACCCCGAGGAATTCTCGGGTTTCGCCTTCGGCTTCGGCATCGACCGATTGGCGCTGATGAAGTTCGGTGTCACCGATCTGCGGGACATGTTCAGCAACGACGTTCGCTTCCTCAGCCAGTTCTGACCTTGCTGACCGCCCTCTTCACTCATCTTCCTCACGCTCGGAAAGTTCACCAATGAAGGTTCTCCTCTCCTGGATGCAGCAGTTCGCCCCGATCGAGGGTGATCCCGACGCCCTCGCCAACACCTTGACGGGCCTGGGTCTCGTCGTCGAAGAGGTTTCGACGGTTGGAGTCGATCTCGACGGCGTGATCGTCGCCAAGGTGCTCGAACTCGCTCCGCACCCTGAGGCCGACCGGATCCAGGTCGTCCAGGTCGATGTTGGCGACGGTCAGCCACTCCAAATCTGTTGCGGTGCGTTCAACATGTCGGTAGGCGATCTGGTCCCGCTGGCCACGATCGGCACCACCATGCCGAGTGGGATGGAGATTGCCGAGCGCAAGCTTCGGGGGCAAATGTCCAACGGCATGCTCTGCTCACCAGCGGAGCTCGAGCTCACAAGCGACAGCGAGGGCATCATGATCCTCGATCCGTCGCTTGCCCTGGGACAGCCGATTGCCGAGGCGCTCGGCCTGGAATCTGACGTCCTGTTCGACATCGACGTCGAGGGCAATCGGCCTGACGCTCTGTCGGTGATCGGTGTCGCCCGAGATCTGGCCGCCAAGTTGGGCGTGCCGTTCACCGAGCCGATGCCCAAGGTCGCCCAGTCGGAGACGAGCACCGCCGATCTGGTGTCAGTCGAGGTTCTCGATGCCGAACTGTGCCCTCGCTTCGGAGTTCGAGTGCTCGAGAACGTCGAGATGGGGGTGTCGCCGCAATGGTTGGCCGCTCGACTCAATGCGGCGGGCATGCGTCCGATCAACTCGATCGTCGACATCTCCAACTACGTGATGCTCGAACTCGGTCAGCCCAACCACACCTATGATCTCGACACCGTGCCGAACGGCGTGCTCCGTGTCCGCCGTGCTCTGGCCGGTGAGACACTCGTGACCCTCGACGGCAAGAATCGTGTGCTGACCGATGCCGACGGCGTGATCGCCAATGAGGCGAACGAGCCGATCGGACTGGCAGGAGTGATGGGTGGCGAAGCGACCGAGATCGGCTCCGGCACCAGCCGAGTACTGCTCGAAGCAGCCATCTGGGACCGGATGATGATAGCCAAGACGTCGCGGCGGTTGAATCTTCGATCCGAAGCCTCGACTCGCTACGAGCGGGGCGTCGATCATGCCGCAGTCGAACGAGCCCTCGATCGCTTCTGTGAGTTGGCGATCGAACTCTGCGGGGCGACCGTTGCTGCTGGTGCGGTCGTCGTCGACGGAGTCGAACTGGCAACGCCGGTCGTGCGAGTTCGTACCGAACGAGTGAATCACCTGCTCGGGTCGTCGCTGACCACCAATGAAATTGCCGAGCTTCTCACTCCGATCGGTTTTTTGAACACGCCGGATGGCCAAGATGCGCTGTGTGTGACCGTCCCAAGCTGGCGACCGGACTCCACCATGGAAACCGATGTGGTGGAAGAGGTCGCCCGCCACTACGGCTATGACAAGGTCGGCACGCTGGTCCCTCGTCCGGAACAGTCGGGTGGCCTGACACATCGCCAGCTCTCGCGTCGTCGGGTGCGGCATGCGCTCGCCGGAATTGGGTTCGACGAGGCCATGCCCATGCCGTTCCTTTCGCCGGCGGATCACGTCGCGGCGGGGATCACCGACGAGGCCATCGGCCTCACCAATCCTCTCGTTCACGAAGAATCGATCCTGCGCACCTCGTTGTTGCCAGGTTTGGTCAAGGCAGTGGCTTCCAACCAGGCACGCCGAAACGAAGGCGTTCGACTTTTCGAGCTTGGTCGGGTCTACCTGCGCAATCCCAAGTCGCTCGAGGACCCCACAGCGGCGCCACTCCCGGTCGAGCCAGAACGGGTCGGTCTGGTGTGGGCCGGTGCCGATGCTGGCGATGCGAGTCGTGTGTTCAAGCAGATCAGCGGGGTCCTCGGACTCTCGAACATCAGGCTCGACAACGCCAACGGTCGAGAGGCGATTGGTGCAAAGTCAGTGCTTGCGGGGCTTCATCCGTATCGGACCGCCGAGATCGTGCTCCGAGGCCGGACCATTGGAGCGGTAGGCGAGATCGATCCAGGCGTGCTCGAAGCATTCGGCGTCGAAGGACGCGTGGGGTGGATCGGCTTCGATCTCGACCCTGTGTTCGCGGCGATGGAGTCGGTGCCAGTCGCCAAGCCGGTGTCGGTCTATCCGGCCAGTGATCTCGACTTGGCCTTCGTGGTCGCCAATGACATCGCCGCCGCGACCGTTGCCGGCACTCTCTACAAGACCGGTGGGTCGCTGCTTCGTTCAGTCGAGGTGTTCGACGTGTTCCGTAGCGACACGCTGGGCACCGATCGACGCTCGCTCGGGTATCGACTCCGGTTGCAGGCCGATGACCGTACGCTCACCGACGCAGAGCTCACCGCCCTGCGCGATCAGCTCATCGTCGCAGTGGCCAAACGGCACAAGGCGGCACTTCGCGTCTAGTCGGAGCGGCGAGAACCACCGATTGCGACCTACGGCCGCCGGCTCAATGCCTGGTCACGGTGGATCCACAACGCGGTGCCGACCGTGAGTGAAGGAACAGCCGTCAAGATCAAGAAGAACATGACGGTCGTGGTGTTGTCGGCGAACCTCGACGAGCCAACCGGGTCGAACACGACCGGTCCTGCTGGTTCGACGTTCGAGGTGGCCGGTGAGGGTTCAGGGGCGGGGAGGGTGAGGACCGGACCCGACTCGAGGTCGATACCGCCCGGTGATTCACCCGGTGCGAGTTCGGGCAGCGTTTGATCGACACCCGCAGAACCATCGGTTGTCGCCTCGGCGATGATCGTGGTGGTCACCTCGTTTTGGGCCGAGGCACCGCTCGGAACGAGCAGCACGCTCGAGCCAGCAAGGGCAAGACCGAACAGGCCGCTCGTGAGCCAATGGCGATGACTGCGCATAGTGATCCATCGGCTGGCATCATCTGATGATGAGTACCGACACCGATTCTCCCGACACTCTCGACGCCGTCACCCGTGACCTCACCGCAGCCGATGTCGCATGGGACATCCAGACTCTCCTCGATGATTCGAGCATCGAACAGCTCTTGGCCGAGGCGGATGTGCTGGCTGATGAGCTCACCGAGTTCCGTGGCCGAGTCGCAGACCTCGGGGTCAGCGATCTCGTCGACCTGCAGACCAAACAGGCGACGCTCGGATCGCTACTCAGCCGGGCGGGTCACTATGTGATGCTGGCCTTCAGCGAGAACACCGCTGACCCCGAGCACGGCGCAGCGCTGCAACGGGTGCAAGAGCAAAGCACGGCGATCGCCACCAAAACGATGTTCGCCGACCTCGAGTGGGCCGCGGTCTCCGACGAGCACGCCGAAGCCATCCTCGCCAACGACGAGCTGGCATTCGCTCGCCACCATCTCGAAACCCTGCGAGCGAACCGTGCTCACCTACTCAGCGAAGCCGAGGAGACGATTCTCGCTGAGAAGTCAGTGACAGGCGCGGGTGCTTGGGTCCGACTCTTTGACGAACTGACCTCGGCCATCGAGGTGACCCTTCCTGATCAAACCGAGGCCGTTGGTCTCGAGCAGGGTCTGTCGATGTTGTCGAGTCCGGATCGCACGGTGCGATCCATGGCCGCCGATGCGGTCTCGGCCGGCCTGAAGCCAGGACTCCGGACTCGGGCCTACGTGTACAACACGCTGCTCGCTGATCGCTCGATCGATGATCGGCTGCGCTCGTTCGATTCGTGGATCTCGGCTCGCAACCTCGGCAACGAGGCCTCCGACGAATCGGTGCAGGCGTTGATCGACGCAGTGGTCAGTCGCTATGACATTCCGCAGCGTTGGTATCGGCTCAAAGCCGACATTCTCGGCCTCGACAAACTTGCCGACTACGATCGCGGTGCTTCTGTTGCCTCCTCCGAGAAGCAAATTGGCTGGTCAGAAGCAACCGGGATCGTCCGTGACGCGTATGCATCCTTCTCGCCGGAGCTCGCTGAGATCGTTGGCCGCTTCATCGACGAGCAGTGGATCGATGCCCCCATCCGCCCCGGTAAGCGCCCCGGAGCGTTCTGTGCGTACACCGTGCCCGAGCATCACCCCTATGTGTTGCTGAACTGGGCCGGCAAGAGCCGCGACGTGGCAACGCTGGCCCACGAACTTGGGCACGGCCTGCACGCCTACCTCTCCCGAGAACAAGGCATCTTCCATCACATGACCCCGCTGACCTTGGCCGAAACGGCATCGGTGTTCGGCGAGACCGTGACCAGCAATCGCCTTCTCGGAATGCTCGACGACCCGGGGGAGCGGTTTGCGTTTCTTGCCTCCACGCTCGAAGACTCGATCGCCACCGTCTTCCGCCAGGTGGCAATGAACCGCTTCGAGAACGCGTGTCACACCGATCGGCGAGAGTACGGCGAACTGTCGATCGACCGCTTTGGCGATCACTGGATCGAGACACAGCGGGCAATGATGGGTGATGCCGTCGAATTGACCGAGGGTTACCGCAACTGGTGGTCCTACATCCCTCATTTCATCGGAACGCCGGGCTACGTGTACGCCTACGCGTACGGTCAGCTGCTCGCCCTGTCGGTCTATGCCCGATACCAGCAGCGCGGTGACGCCTTCGTTCCCGCGTACCTGGAGCTACTCAAGGCAGGCGGTTCACGCTCGCCCGAGGAACTCGGAGCAATCGTCGATTGTGACCTCACCGATCCTGGATTTTGGGACGCCGGCCTCGAGATCGTGGCCGACCAGTTGTCCGCCGCCGAAGATGCAGCCCGGGCGGCTGGACGACTTTCCTAGGCGACCGCCGAGTCGACCGTTCGCCCGATTCAGCGGGCGAAATCAGCAGCAGCGTCGACCTCGGTGAGATCGAGCGTGATCTCACTGGGTCGGCGCTTCTCGATCTCAGCAACGACCTGCTCGCAAATGGCATCGAGCTCCATCACACCGTCTTCGTAGACGAGATGGGCCCGCTCCATGCTTGGAAGTACGAAGTGATCGTGCATGGGTGCCACTGTCGACGCGAACTGGGCTTCGACCGAATCCGGCGTCCGACCCCGCTCCGTGACGTCGCGGCCAAGACGCCGGGCGAATCGGATGTGCTCAGGGCACGACCGGTAGATCCGCAGGCTGAGCCGTTCTGCGATTTCCGGGAAGGCAAAGAGCAGAATGCCTTCGATCAGGATCAACGGCGTTGGTGTCAACAACCGCGAGGCGCCAAGGACACGAGTATGGGTCGAGAAATCATACACGGGCAGCTCAACCGGGTCGCCGGCGATCAGCAGGTCGAGGTGCTCGACGAACAGATCGACATCGAGCGTGTCGGGGTGGTCGAAGTTCAGCCTTGCCCGCTCCTCGACCGAGAGCTGCTGCTGGTCCTTGTAGTAGGTATCGAACGACAAGATCGTCGCAATGTCGTCACCCAAGCGGGCTCGAACTCGTTCGGCAAGCGTTGACTTGCCCGACCCACTACCACCACAGATCCCGATCAGCATGCTCATCGGAAGTTGACTCTATTGCTTGGAACGGCTTCGCCGTTCCGCCGTTGGCGATCCGGGTAACAAGCCGGTGCGGGCCTCCTCCATCCGGCCACGCAAAGCGACCCGCAAACGATGGTTGCATGACTACTCATCCCGACGTATGATCACGCAGTGAGCACTTCTCAAACCTTTGCCGTCGGCATTATCGGTGCCTCCGGCTACACTGGCGCCGAAACACTACGCCTGCTGGCCCAGCACCCGAACCTCGAATTGAAGGTGGCTACCGGCGACTCGATGGTGGGAACGAGGCTCGCCGATCTGTATCCCAGCCTGGCTGCGGCGTACGGCAACCGTGCCTTCGATGCGTTCTCGGAGGAGGGACTCGATGGTCTCGACCTGGTGTTCTGCGGGTTGCCGCACGGCGTCAGCATGGGGGTCATTCCCGGTGTTCGGGGTCGAGTTGGTCACATCGTCGATCTGGGATCTGACTTCCGCC
>JBBQUN010000215.1:0-8319 GCA_038212405.1 Acidimicrobiales bacterium
GGCCTACGTCTGCAAGGCCGCCGAGTGGGTCACCCGAGAGGCGCTCCAGATTCATGGCGGCATGGGTTACGCCGAGGAATACGACGTCAGCCGCTACTTCGTCGACGCCCGGGTGCTGTCGATCTTCGAAGGTGCTGACGAGACCCTGTGCCTGAAGGTGATCGCCCGCTCGTTGGTCACCGACGCCACGAGCTGAGACCTACCCCGCCGCCAACCGAGACGCGTCGCCCCTGAAACAGGTCTCCCACAGCCGACTGGAGAGGCTGAAGCCCGTTTCTGGGGCTCGGCCGCTCCAGTCGTGTCGGATATGAGCCCGATCCGCTCCAACCGGTTGGCGAATCACCATGGCGCTCCTTCGGCGCAGCCCGGTCCGACGTCGGCACCGTGGCGGTCGAGGCTGTCGGGTTTGCTCAGCCGAGGACGCCGTGCAAAGCGTCGAGCGTCCGCTGCCAGGCCAAGGCCGAGTGCTCAGCCGAGTAGACCTCGGGGCGGGTGTCGTTGAAGAAGGCATGCTCGCCGCCCTCGTAGACGTGGAACGTGGCGTCTTTGCCAAGCCCTTCGAGTGTGGTCGCCAGTTCGGCGGCGGCCGCTGGTCCGAAGAAGCCGTCGTTCTCGGCGATGTGGGCAACGACCTTGCCCTCGAGCGCTGACCAGTCTGGCTGGGCGTTCTCCCACGGAATGACGCCATACCACGGCACGGCTACCGCAACGGCGTCAGGGCGCTGACAGGCCAGCGTGAGGGTGAGGCCTCCGCCCATGCAGAACCCGGTGACACCGATCGAGTCATTCCCGGACTCGGCCCGGACCAGTTCGATGGCGCCCGACAGATCGTTGGCAGCTCGTGCGAGTTCGAGTGCCATCATCTCCTTGCCTGCCTCGTCGGGCTCGTCGATGACCTTCCCGTGGTAGAGATCGGGGGCAAGGGCGACGAAGCCCTCGGCCGCAAATCGGTCGGTCACGTCCTTGATGTGATCGTTGAGACCCCACCACTCCTGGATCACGACCAAGCCCGGTCCTGTACCTCCTTCGGGCCGTGCGAGGTACCCGGTTGCGGTGCTGCCATTACTTGCGAATTCGACCATTTCTCCCATGGCATGGAGACTAGGCGCCATGACCACTCGAATGCCTGCCGTGTCCTTGGCTGCCGTCCCCGGCCGCCGCCTGTCCACCATCGAACTCGTGAAAGACATCGAGAAGCGGGGCTTCTCCGGTATCTACTGTCCAAGCTTCGGCGATGCGATGGGCCTCTGCCTGAGCATCGCCCACGTCACCGAACGGCTCCACTTCGGTACCTCGATCCAGCCGATCTACCTTCAGCATCCGGTGGCGCTGGCTACGAGCGCCGCGTATCTGCACGAAGTTTCGGGCGGCCGCTTCCACATGGGCGTCGGCGTGACCCACGGTCCGGTCATCGATCGCCTCCGAGTCGCCACCGGCAAACCCCTGTCGGACATGCGGGAGTACGTCGAGACCATGCGCAAGGTTGGCGAGGGGCAGGGCGGCCTGCCACCGATCACCCTGGCCACGCTGCGCGACAAGATGGTCCAATTGTCGGTCGAGGTCGGCGACGGTGCCGTCTGGGCCAACGCCTCACGCTCCGCCATGGCGCACTCGCTGTCGCTGATCCCCGAGGAGCGCCGCTCCCCCACCGACCCCGACACCACACCGTTCTACGTCGGCAACATGATCCCAACCGTGATCGACGACGACATCGACGCCTGCCGAGCCCGCAACCGCAAGACGCTGCGGAGCTACGTGGCCCTGCCGAACTACCGCAACTATTGGAAGGCCGCTGGCTACGAGGAAGAGATGGCGGCGGCCGAGGTTGCCATGGCCAACGACGACAGCGATGCGCTCACGGCGGCGATGACCGACCGTTGGCTCGATGACTGCACCCTGTCGGGCCCCGCCGGTCGTGTGCGAGACGAGATCGAGGCCTGGTTCGACGCTGGGGTCACCACACCGATCATCGTGCCCTCATCGGTCAACGGCGGCCAGAACGTCGCCTTCGCCGAGTTCTTCGACCTCTACTCCAGCTGAGGTACCTCGTCGCGAGCACCACCGCCCTGTAGCCCGACAAAAGCGGCGAGCCAAATAGCCAACCGGTCGAACCGGCGAGCCAAACAGCCTCTGGTGGCTGGCGGCCACGCCAGTTTGGGGGTTTGGCTGTTTGGCTCGCCAGTTGTCAGATGCCGAGTTGGCGGGAGGCGAGGTCTCGCATGATTTCTTCGGAGCCGCCGCCGATGGCTTGGACTCGGACTTCTCGGTAGAGACGCTCCACAGTGTCGCCCCGTAGATAACTCGCACCCCCGAGGATTTGGGCCGCTTCTCGAGCGCAGAACTCGAAGCCCAGAGTCGCGGCCACCTTGGCTTCGGCGATCTCGGCAACGGGGTCGTCGCCCTGGTTGAGCCGCCATGAGAGCAGCTCGATCCACGCGTGGGTGGCGTTGATCGTGCGATCCATCTCGACGAGCTTGTGGCGGATCACCTGATGCTGGGAGAGGGACTTGCCGAAGGTTTCGCGCTCGTGGGCCCAGGCGAGCGCTTCGTTGTAACAGCAGCGAGCGAAGGCAATCGACTGGGTGGCCAGGTCGATTCGCTCGGCGTTGAAATTGTTGACGATGGAGGAAAAGCCGGTGTTCTCCTCGCCGAGCAGGTACCGCTGCGGCACCCGAACATCGTCGAAATACAGGGTGGCAGTGTCGGAGGCGAGCCATCCCATCTTGTCGAGTTTGGTGCGCTCGAGCCCCGGAGAGTCACCGGGAATCACGATGAGGGAGATCCCGGCCGGCCCATCGACGCCGGTGCGCACGGCGGTGGTGAAGTAGTCGGCCCGCATGCCGGACGTGATGAAGGTCTTCGAGCCGTTGATGATGAAATCGTCGCCGTCACGACGAGCGGTGGTCTTGATGCGGGCAACGTCGGAGCCGCCGGATGGCTCGGTGATGGCGAGAGCAGCGATCTTCTCGCCCGCCTGACAGGGTGTGATCACCTCGGCCTTGACCTCATCACTACCGAACTTCTGGATTGGTGGGAGCCCGATGTAATTGGAGAACAGCGCTGCAACAACGCCACCCGAGCCTGCCGTGCACAGCTCCTCCATCAACACGAGGCGCATCAGCGCATCACGCTGACCGTGACCCCCGTATTCGGCGTCGAAGCCGTCGCCGAAGATCCCGATCGCGCCCGCCTTGTTGTAGAGCTCGCGAGGCACTTCGCCCGCCAGATCCCACTCGTGGACGTTGGGCGTGATCTCTTTGTTGGTGAACTGTCGCACCACCTCTCGGTAGGCCGCATGGTCCTCGGAGTAGAACGGGCTCGACACGGTTGCAGTCATGCAGCGAATCATGCCAGAGCAGTGAGGTTCGCTCTATTCGACGTGGAGGTTGGTGTCAGCATCGCTCAGCGCACGATGAGGTGTCACTTGACCGGTCGGAGCAACTCCGAGGCGAGGGGCGTCGGGCTGGGCGGCATCTCGGCAACCAGATGGATTCCGGCTTCGGTGATCACCCGATCGACCAAGCCAAGACCGATGACCTCTGTTGGCGAAAGCCACGCAGGCAGATCGGGGTCATCGGTGCGCTCGACGATGCTGCGGAAATAGGCCTCGGGGAGATGTCGCCCTCGACCGCTGACCAGCCACACCGGGGTTTTGGTCGCCCGAGCGACCGCGGCGGCCGTCAACGAACCGACCTCGACGAGTGCGGCGGCGTCGCCGAGAGCTGCCGCTTCGATGATGACGAGGTCACTCGCACCAACGGCCCCGGCGATGCGCTCTGGATCAACCGATTCGGCCAACACGTCAGCTCGATCGAATCGGTTGACCACCGATCGGGCTTGACCGTCGATGTCGATGACCAGCACTTCGATGTCGCCTCGCCGCAGCAGCCCCGAGACGGCCTGATCGGGCCACCCGGCGATGACGACCCGAGCCCCGTCTGGTATCGCCGCAGCCACTTCGCGTGGTGTTGGATCATCGCGGTGAGCGATGATCACGTCTCGAGCGGTCATTCGCGGGTCGGTGGCGGTTGCCATTCGTGCTGCGAGGTCCCACAGCGGTCCGATGCCTGGTTGCCGACTCAGTAGTCGACGTGCTGCGGTCAAGAGCCCGGCAGGTTCGTTGGCGAAAAATCCCAGCGCTGAGGCGGATTCTTGCACCAGGAGCGACGCGTCAGCGCCACTGGCTCTGGCGACGTAACGCAGCTGTTCGATGGGGTGCACAAGCCGATCGTAGCCACGGATCAAGTCCAGGTCCTGACCGAACGTTGCAGCAAAGTTCGGAGTCCGGCCGATCCTGCGCTAGCCTCGCACGCCGTGGCTGATGGTTCTGTGACAACATCACTAAGCGAGGTCGAACTCGATTCGATCCAAGGAAAGGGCTACCCGCTTCGGGACTGGCTCACCTCATATCCCCTGCTCGTGGTGGCACTCGATCCCTACACCCATGAGAGCGCCTGGATCCTCGAGACGGCCTCGACGTTCCTGCGCCACTACACCCCTGCCGACATTCGCGTTGGCTGGCTGGTCGCCACCGACGATCAAGGCTGTCGTCAGTTCATGGGCCCCCTGGCCGAAGAATTCATCACCTTCGCCGACCCCGATCGCTCCGCAATCAAAGCACTCGGCATCGAACGACTCCCGTCCCTGGTCCACGTGCGCAACGATCTCACGGTCCGAGTCGCCAATGGTTGGGACCCAGAGTTGTGGCGCGGCCTTGCCGAGCTGCTGTCGGGCGAGCTGTCGTGGAGCCGTCCGATGATCCCCGCCCCCGGTGATCCCATGCCGTACAGCGGCACTCCTGCCGCCGGCTGAGCCAGGGCACCGGTGGCAGGCCGCCAGTTCGACCGTCTTCTCGACGTCCTCCGACGCCGACGTCCTGCGAACGACACCACCCTCAGACTCGCCGGCACCGACCTCGCTGACCCTCGGGACCTGTCGCTCCTGCGAACATGGATCGACAACAGCATTGCGGGCAGAGGCGGCGAAGTTGCTGCCCGTCGCCGTGCGAGTGATGTCGCCGCGGCATTCCTCGAACTCGATCCCGAAGGCCAGCGGCGCTTTTTCGATCTTCTCGCCGATGACTACGCTCATGATCCCAGCGAGGTCGATGTCGCCATGGCGACCGTCGCCGCAGCAACCCCCCAGCAGCGACACGACGCCGAGGAACGCCTACGAGCGGCGCTTCGTCCGCGCCGAGCGGCGCTCCTCCGCCGCATTCTCGGGCTCACCGGCGGGCTTGCCTTCACCATCGAACTTCGAGAGGCGTTGCTCGAGATTCGCAACGAGCGCCCGGCACTTCGCCAGCTCGACGAAGAACTTCGCTCGCTCCTCAACGACTACTTCGGCCTGACAACACTCGAACTCGAGGTCCTCGAATGGGGTTCGCCTGCCAGCCTCCTCGAGAAACTGATCGAGTACGAAGCCGTCCACACGATCGAGTCATGGGACGACTTGAAGCGTCGGCTCGGGCCCGGCCGACGCTGCTATGCGTTCCAACATCACTCACTGCCCGGTGAACCGCTGATCTTCGTCGAGGTTGCCTTGACCCACGGTCTCGCTTCCAGCATCACCGACCTGCTCGACCCGGGGACCGAACGGGCTGAGGAGACCAAGGCGAACACGGCCATCTTCTACTCGATCTCGAATTGCCACCCCGGCCTCGCCGGTGTCTCGCTCGGCGACCTGTTGATCAAACGAGTCGCGACCCTGCTCAAGACCGAACTGGCGAACATCGAGACCTTTGCCACCCTGTCGCCCATTCCTGGTCTCCGGCGATGGCTCGAGATCAACGAGCCCGACCTGATCGAGCAACTCGAGGCCCATTCGCCCGCCAATCGAATGGGGTCAATCGAGCCGTGGCGTGACACGCTGCTCGAGATGACTGCCCGTTACCTGCTCGAGTCGAAGCGACCGTCCGGTTCGGCCTCGGATCCGGTGGCGAATTTCCATCTTTCGAACGGCGCCATCGTCGAGCGTCTCAACTGGCTGGGCAACCCAACGAGTATCGGCTGGGATCGAAGTCTCGGGATGATGGTCAACTATCGCTACGACCTCGCAACGATCGAGCACAACCATGATCGCTACGACGCCGAGCATGCCATCGCCGCCTCCGACGCAGTGCGCCGCCTGGCCGGATCGAACAGCAGCGTCAGCGATCAACCGAGGTGAGCGAGCCAACAACAGCGAATAGCGCAGCGCTGCAAGCAGCGTGGGTGATCGTCGCCCTGGTCATGGCCAGCGCAGCCACAGCACAATCGTTCGGCCGGTTCACCTACGGCGTCGTACTTCCCGATGTTCGATCCGATCTCCTCGACGGGTCGAACGCCATTGCCGGTGCGCTCGGCACGCTGAACGTTGCTGCCTACCTCCTCGGCACCTTCGCGGTATCGGCGGTTTCTTCACGAATCCGACAGGTCGATCTGATCCGGATCGGCTTGACCCTTTCGACCACCGGGCTGTTCGTTGCCTCGATCGCGCCAAACGCTTGGGTGCTCGGCCTCACGCTCTTCGTGATGGGACTTGGCGGCGCAATGATCTGGATCCCCTCGCCCCGAGTTGCCGCAATGGCGCTCTCGGAGAAGCGACGCGGCCTGGGCGTCGGACTCGTTGGCTCGGGCATTGGTCTGGGCATCGTCGCTGCGGGTTGGCTGGCAAACGTGATGGGCAATCAGTACGGGGCCGACGGCTGGCGCATGGTCTACCGAGTGGAGGCCGCGTTCGGACTGTGCGTCTTGGCCGTGGGGTCGATCGTGTTCCGATCGGGTGAGTCGACCACCGGCACCTCGGGCGGCTTCGGCGGCTTCGGAGCACTCTCGACCATCCCCGGTTGGAAGGCATTGACCGGTGCCTATGCCTGCTACGGCTTCTTCTATCTCCTTGTTGTCGGCTACCTGGTGGCTCGGCTCGAAGATGATGCCGGGTTCAGCGAAGCGCGGGCATCGACGATGTTCTCGCTGATCGGGCTGGGCGCCGCATTTGGGGGGTTGCTGCTCGGCCCGGCTTCTGATCGGTTCGGTCGTCGGACGACGTTGATGGCATGTTTCGCCATCTTCGCGATGGCCATTGGCGCGATCCTCACCGGGCAACGCAGCATCGTCGCTGTTGCCTCCCTCGTCGTTGGTCTGATGTTCGCCGGTGTCCCATCAACGATCGCCGCGTACATCGTCGACACGACAACACCGGAGCGCTACGGACAGGCCTATGCCGCCGCCACCCTTGCGTTCGGCGGCGCACAAGCGATCTCACCTCAGATCGGTGGGCTTGTCGCTGACCTCTCCGGCTCGTTCACGCTCGTCTTCGTGCTGGCGCTGACGATGTCGGTCGTCGCGGTTGGTGTCGCCAGCCTTTTGCCCGCTGATCCGCCCCGCCCGCTCACTGGGGCCGCACCCGAGTTCCCCACCACGTGCTGACTCGACCTCGATTCTCTTCCCCCATTAGGGTCGCCTCGTGGCCATCTCATTCGACCCCGCCGTTCCCGGTTCTGCGCTCGAAGCGTTCATGGCCGACCGCCACTTGGCGACGCTCACGGTGTTGCGTGGCGACGGTTCACCCCAGGTCACCCCGGTCGGGTTCACCTATGACCCTGACCGCCAGCTTGGTCGAGTGATCACCTGGGCGGCGTCATACAAAGCGAAAGCCATCGCTGCTCGACCGGGCAGCCAGGTTGCGGTCTGCCATATCGATGGTGGCAACTGGCTCACCTTCTACGGCACGGCGGCGCTCTCGAATGAACCAGCCGAGGTATCGGAAGCCGTCAATCGCTACGGCGCTCGGTATCGGCCGCCAAAGGTGCGTGATGACCGAGTGGTGATCGTGATCGCGGTCGACCGCATCGTTGGCCGGCTGCCAGAACAAGCCTGATCGACGAAACCTCAGCCCCATCCAACAAGGGCCTCGATTGGCCAAATCAGACTCGTAGGCCGCGTGACCCTTCTTGGGCGATTGTTCCCGTCGACCTTGTCAAGTCGCTGATCGTTCGTACCGTTGACCTTCTCAGTCGCTCAACGGTGCGCGACGAGAGGAAGATGTCCACCATGCAGTCCCCCATTGACCCCGTTCGTCTGCTCGGCCGCCACTCGATGGTCCAGACCTCGACCACGAATCATGTCGGGACCATCCTCGCCGCTGGGGTGCACGGCGTCGACATTTCTGCTCGGGGTGTGGTGACTCGGGTCCCCGCCAGCGAAGTGCTCGCCATCACGGTGCAATAGCCACGCCAATCGGCGTAGGGGTGGATTTACCCAGGAGCCGCCGCTCCGATCGACGGAGGTTCATGCCGATAGACCCGGTGTGAGCGATGCTGTCGAGCAAACCGAGACA
>JBBQUN010000216.1:0-8300 GCA_038212405.1 Acidimicrobiales bacterium
CTCGGGAACCGGCTCGTCGGCTACCTCCACGGCTGCCTCAAAACCCGAACCCACTACGACGAACACACCGCCTGGGCACACCGACAACCACAAGACAACCCGATTGCTGCTTGACAAGTTACGGCCCTGGGATGTCTAACCCGTGCGGACGCTCGACCGTCGCGATGCTCTCCGGCGGCGAGTTATCGAGTGCCCCCCGAACGGCACTTCGGCAGCGCGGTCGACCGGTACTTCGAGGAACGGTAGTAGCGACCGAGACTTGGCGTTACATCGCTTCGACTTTCACCTGCTGGCGATGCCATAACGGCTGAGCACCCATTGCACCGAAGAAGGCTCGCGCCCCCTCGTTGAAATCCCAGACCGAAAGCTCGAGCAGCTCGACGCCAAGAGCCTGAGCCCAGTCGATCACAACCGACGCAAGGAGTCGACCAGCGCCGCCGCCACGTGCTTCGTCCACTATCGCGATCTGGTCGAGCTCGATCCAACGGATCGGCTTCGTGAACGGATTGTCAGGCCGCTCCCGAACCAGTCGCGGCTCCGTCCCGACCGACACGGCCTGGCGGCGGGTTTGGCGAGGGCGCTCTCAGCCGCCCCCGAGCGCGGGCGCTCGATGCTCTGCGCGGGCTGTCGACGACGGGTCGCCCTCGACCACAACGAGCACCAGCACACCAAACGCCGCCACGGCGAGCGCGATCGATGGCTCGGTATCGGGTAGCACCATCACCACCAGGGCCGTCACCACCGCGATCGTCAGGCGTCGCACGAGCAGAACCCTGTTCGTGCGCCAGTACGCGGCCACGGTCGACGCGAGCAGCAGCAACAACCCACCGCCGAGCGACAGCAACACCTTGCGCGGCACCGGATCGTCGGGGTGCACCATGATCTCCTCGACCGCCACCGCGATGAACACGATGCCCATCACCAAAGGGTAGTGCGCCAGGCTGAAGGCGTCGCGGGTCAGCCGCCCCAGTTCGGCCTGGGGCGCCGCCGCGAGCCCGTGCTCGAGCGCCTCCTTGAACCAGTCGAAGTACGTCCACCACAGCAGGATCATCAACGTCAACGCGGCGAGTGCCGTCAACACCACCGACGCCGTGCGTTCCTCGCCCGCCACCGCCGACCCGGCCACGATCAACGACTCCCCCAGCGCGATGATCACGATCAGCCCATGACGCTCCGACATGTGGCCAGACGTCAGGTCCCACGTCTTGCCCCTCCCGGCGGCCGTCGTGGCCACGAGGTCTGCGACGATCACCGCACACCAGATCCAATTCCGCACCGGCGGATCGGTCAACGCACCGATCAGCACGAGCACGAGCCCGACGCTCGACCCCGTCGCCCAACGCAGGATCATCCCCCCGTCGTCGACCCCCCGTTCCCGGTCAACCTGCACCTGCAACCACAGGCCCAGCACCCGTACCACCACGTACGGCACGGCGAACCACATCGGATCGTCGCCGAACGCCTGGGCCACCGAGGCCGCCATCACGAACGCCGCCGCCGTCGCCATCAGCGTGATCACCCGCACCGTCCGATGTAGCGTGTCGGCGGGGTTCAACGTCCAGGTGAACTGCGTCCACGCCCACCAGATCAACCAGAACAACAGCAGCGACCGCGCCACCCCGCCCCACGTGAGGTCCTGCGCCGTCGACACGGTGATCTGGGTGACGGCGAACACGAACACCAGGTCGAAGAACAGCTCGACGAAGGTGACCGACTGGTCCTCGGGCGCATGCAACGAACGGCTCGGCACGCGGCGAGCCTACTGCGACACCGGAACGCCGTGCCAACGACGATCCCGGAAGGGCGCCCTGCTCGTTGGACTCCGACGCCATCCGGTGACGGCGGTCCACGCCGGGCACGGAGGGGCCGCGTCCGACCCATCCGTGATCCGCTGAGCCGACCCGCCCTCGACCCTGCACAAGCGAAGCTACGCTCTTCGGCCCAGGGCCGGGATCACCTGATTGGCCAGATCTCGCCGTTGCTGCCGCCACCGCCTCGGCGTGGCCCGAAGGGCATGCCGCTCATCGAGCGGGTCCAGCTCGCTCTGGCGCACCTGCGCGAGGGCGTGTCGCTGCGCGGCCTGGCCCGGATCCGCGGGATCCCGCCGACGACGCTGCGCGACAACGTCAACCTGGTGCTCGCCGCGCTCGACCAGCTCTCTCCGGTCCTCTCCGATGTGGAAGACCCGACGCGCCTGTCGAGGATCTCGGGCATGGTGAACCGCCCGGCAGCGAGAGGAACGGCGTCACTCGACTCGAGGAAGGCGTCGGCGCGACCGAGCAACTGGTGGAGAGCCGCGCCGTCAGTGGACAGACGGCACGTCGCTCGAAGCGCGTCCCAGCGGGTGAACGTGGCGTCGTGCGATGTCACATCGGCGGCCAGCTCGGCGTCGCTCACAGTCAGCTGAGGACCTCTGTCGATGCGTGGGATCTGCCCGATGTCGAACCCGAGATCTCGCGCCTCTGATCGCCAGCGGTGTTCGAGCAGTTGGTCACTCGGCAGTTCGCTCTTCGGGGTGCGAGTCGCCAAGGCCGCGATTCGTGCGCCGTGCCCGGTGGTGGCGTTGCGCCACAGCATCTCGTTCTCGATCTCTCGGCGTCGACGACTGAACGCACGAATCACTCGGGCAGGCACGCCTACGATCTCGGCCGCACCATGACGGTCGACCGGCCCGAAACCTACGCCGACTCGTGCCACCAGTTCGTGACGCAGCACCGCCTGGAACACGGCCTCGGCCGTGTAGCGGACCCGGTAGAGCTGTCGGGTGTCGAGGGCTGTGGTGCGTCCGTCGGGCCCGACGGTGGCGTTGGCGATGACGAGATGCCTGTGCAGGTTCGGGTCGCCGAGCCGACTGGCCCGATGATCGAACGCCGCAACGATCAGCCCGCTCGCCTGCTGAACGTCGACCCCGCCATGGCCGCGGCGGACCTTGGTCGCTTCACGTTCGAGGAACTCGACCACGGCTGCCTCCGTGGCATCGAGCGCCTCCAACACATGGAGCTGCGCCCGCGGGTCACCGAGCGCCCACAACAGCGAAACCGACTTCGGCACGCTCAACGTGATGTCGAGCGCTCGTGTGGAGGTCGCATGTTCGGTGAGTTCGCCGCCGTCGGGTCGTTGCCCGTTGAGGATCCGACGGAACGTTCCTGCGTCGACAGGGCCGCTCAGGCCGTGGGCTTCGGCCAGACGGCCGAGCCAACGGCTCGGTGACGCAGCGTCGAGGTAGTAGCCGGCGCTGTCGTCGGACTCGACTTCGCTCAGGTAGTACGCAGCGTCACGCACTTTGCCGATCGAGATCATGCTGCCACCGCCAGCCGTGCACCCCTGGTGCATTGGTGTGGACGATCACGATGGGTGGGCCGGTGCAGCCGGGCCGGGCGAGAGGGCCGGCTGTCGAGCGCTAGGAAGCGAGTGGCGACAGGTCGATGTCGGCCATGTGTTCGAGCGCTGCGGTGGGCACGCGGTAGGAACCACCGATCGCAATGTTCGGCAGTCCTTCTCGGCCCGATGTCTGGCGATAGCGGCGGGCGGCGATGTAGGCGGCGTTGCGGGAAATCCGCAGCCGCTCCGCCGCCTCGGGAATCGTGAGGAAGTGTTCGGTCGTAGACAAGTGGGCCTCCTGATGCTGAGTGATGCACAGGGACGGAAGGCGATCCGACGACCGCCAACGCGACGGCCAGCGACACGATTCGCGCAACGGTGCAGCCGGCGACGACTGCACCGTGCAGGAGTCGGTGCAGCTACCCGGAGGGCGAGGCGCCCTATGCCATGTCGACGAGCGCTGCCACTGCACCTGACGAAAGGCCGAAGTCAGTTGTTCGCCATTGCCTCTTGGTCATTTGCGATGATTCGGTCGAGGGCTGCTACCGCGATCTGCACGATCTCGAAGAGCCCGAGCCCTTGCTCAACACGGTGCGAGGCGTCCTCGAAGAACCTCTTCGGAACACGGTTGATGTCCTCCAGCGGGAGCGGGTAGGACTCGTCGACATGGTGCGCAGCGAGTGCAGCGGCTTCGTACTCCCCCCGGCGCGCAAGGAGATGAGCGGCAGCGTTCAATGCAAAGATCGCCCGGGAGCCGATGTGCCGGGTCGAAGCCGTTTGGAGTATTCGCTTGAACTGTTCAGACGCCGACTCGGTGGTCGACGCACCCAGGAGCGCCGCAATGGCCTGGCCCCGAACGGCTTCAGCTTCGGCAAAGCTCATCCCAACTGCCGCAGCGAGTCGTTCTGCTCTGAGGGCAATCTCGTATCCAAGTTGCGGGTCACCGAAGATGATCTCGAATTCACCCTTGGTTTGCAGGAGACCGGCCTCGAAGTTGAGCGATCCGATCGATCGGGCCCAGGCCAAGCCCTCGTCGAGCATTTGCCTCGCCGTGTCGGCGACATCATCGGAGCTGATTGCCCGAGCGAACGGTCCGATGAACCAATACAGGAATCGAGTGTTGGGATCGCGGAGGTCCACCAGCTCCCACATTTGCGCGGCGCGTTTTCGATTCCCACCGAGAGAGTCCAACCACACCGCTGCGAGGAAGGCCGCCTCGCGGTGCGGGGCATCGCCATCGGCGCGCGCTGCGAAGCTGTATAACCTCTCGGCGGTATCGATCATCGGTTCGGTCCTTACGTCCCAGTGGCTACCATCTGCGACAAGCAATGCATCCCACCGGCGTTCGCAAGCGTCGATTCCGCTTGTCTCCAGCGTTTCCCGTGCCCATTCGACAGGTGCGTTGGCCTCATGCCAGTTGACGAAGAAGTGAAGCGGCCGGTACAGGCGCAGATCGTCGTCGAGCCGGTTGGACTCGAGGGCCCAACGGTGAACAGTTTGCAGGTTGTCGAGATCCAGCGCAACGAAGCGATTGAGCGGCTCGGAGCTCGTCGTCCCGAACAGTCGGTAGCGCTCCTCGAGCGTGTCGAGGTAGTAGTCGAGGTGACGATCCCGAGCAGCATCTTCGTCCACAAGATGTCGTTCGAAGGCCCGCTGGCGCACGGGTTCCAGAAGCCGATATCGAAGTCCCGCGGCGCTTTCGACCGGTTCGATGAGCGAGTGGGCGACAAGCTCATCGAGGATTCCGAAGATCGGTTCACCGACAACTGGACCCAGAACGGCTCCGCTGCGGCCAGATCGAACGTCCCGGCAAAGACAGCACAGGCGCCGAGAGCCGCAACTGCGTCCGGCTCGAGAAGATCGACCGACCAGTCGATGGCTGCGCTCATCGTGCCGTGTCGGTCATCGTTCGTCCGACGCCGTTGGGTACTGAGCACCGTCTGCAACCGACCGAGAAGGTCGTCGAGATCGATCGATGTGGTCCGGGCAGCAGCCAACTCGATGGCGAGCGGAAGGCGATCGACCCGTTCGCAGATCTGCTGAATGACATCCTTCCGGTGCTCATCAATCGCAAATCGGCTGTTTCGTCGATTCGCCTCGCGGGCGAAGAGTTCCGTAGCGAGCTCAGTGGTTTCGAGCGGCCCGATTCGGATGATGTGTTCTCCTTGGAGATCAAGAGGGAGCCGCGACGTCGTCAGGATCGTGATGGTGGGGATGGCGAGCAGCGCATCGACGATCTCGACAACTGGCTCAACGAGGTGTTCGCAATTGTCGAGGACGAGGAGGAGCTCGCCTCGCCGGCTCAATACTGCGCCGAGATCGGTTGCCGTTGGCGGGTTCTGGGTGAGGCCGACCGCCCGGGCGACCGCGCTCATCACGTTGCTTCCGACACCAAGCGAGGCAAGCTCGACGAATGACACCTCCGGGTTTCGTCCAGATCGGCCTTTGACGATCTCGCGGGCCAGCGATGTCTTGCCCACGCCGCCGATGCCAGTGAGCGTGACGAGTTGGTGTTTGGTGAGTGCTCCATTGATCCGGCGCAGCTCAGCTTCGCGACCGATGAGGGGCAGCGGATTGATCCGATGCGGGCGTGCAACCGAAGGAACGGGCGCGGCATCAGAGGGATTCGCCTCGACGACGCGCCGCGCCAGCTCTTGGAGGTCGGCGAGGGTTCGAGCCCAAGTTGATCGCGAAGATTGACTCGGAGATCCTCGTAGGCCCGCAGTGCCTCACCCTGTTGTCCCGAGCGGTCAAAAGCCGAGATGAGGGTCGACCAAAGATGCTCACGAAGTGGGTGTGAATGACAGAGATGACGGAGCTCAGGAATGAGCAGTGCAGGATCGGTCGTCTCGAGTCGGGCCCGGAAATGTCGCTCGATGAGCGTGAGGTGGATCAGCGCGAGTCGGTCTCGTTCGCGTTCGAGCCTGTCGCAGGACAACGCCCCCGTGAAGGGTTCACCGCGCCACCGATCGAGCAGTCCGCTCAACTCGTCGAGATCGAGGGTGCCGTGTATGTCGATGTGATGGACAGCAGCATCCACCTGTGCAGCATCGACGTCGGCATCAAGTAGGTAGCCGCCGTGCACCGTTTGGATGAGATCCGAGATCGGGATCTCCGCCCGCAGTCTCGAGACATGGAAACGCAGCGCGCGTCGTCCCGACGACGGGGGCTGACCATTCCACACCTCGTCGAGAAGCCGATCGAAGGAGACACTCTGCCGAGGAGCGAGCGCCATGAGCGACAGAATCGTGCTCCGCGTTGGTGAACCAGGCGCGTAGCCAACGCCATCACCGCACATCACGTCGACCGGACCCAAGAGTCGTACAACTGCCATAGCACCCCCACGGTGAGAGTAGTGCACCGTCTGGCGCGGGTCCGAGGGTCTTCCTTTAGTACCAAGTTGCAGGGGCCCGGCAGCTGAGTTCGCCGCTCACCCTGCGCTAACCCATCCTGGTCGCGTCCGCTCATCGGTCAGGCGGAGCATCGCCATATGACCCACTCGATTGACCTGCTCGATGATTCCGCCGTCTGGTTGACCAACGAGGTCGTTCGCAACGGCGCGAAACCCACCCCGGCCGTTGTGTTGGCCATCGCCCTACTCATTGGCGCCTTCGCCTGGCTGACCAGTCCTGGCAACACGAGCCCAGAAGAAACCGAGCCTGCCCCGAATGCTCGTGCCAAGGACGTACCGCCAATCTCAGAACGAATCGCGACAACCTCGCAACTGAGTCGACGGGAACCAACTCCAATGCCTTCGCTTCCGGAATCGAGTTCGACCTGTTGCTCAGCCGCACACTCGACAAGGTGGCCCTGGCAACCGACGCGGTCGAGTTCGATCGAGCTGTCGCCGAAGCCGTCAGCCAGCTGACGTCCTAGCGATACCAGCCTCGATCTCTTCAACGCCGTGATCGCAAATGCGGAGTCGGTGCCGTTTCGATGCGGGCTGCGAACACTCATGACCGGGTTCGCGTAACACCGTGACGTAGTGTGACAGCGTGAGCTCGTCAGCGAGATGGCTGGACTCTCGAGTCCAACCGTTGCGTCGTCGACTGAGATCAGTTGTACGCCACAACACGGTCCCATAACCGCGTTGTGGCGTACAGTCATTTGTCGTGCCCAAAGTCATCGAGGCGCTCGCCCGCCGTCAGATCAAGGTGTGCCGGCCAGGGATGTTCGACCTTGAGCGCCCAGACGCCGAACGCCAACGACTTGCCGAAAACGGCACCGTGCTGCCCCTCACCAAGGGCTACTACGCGCTCGTCCCCGACGATCAACGGGAACCAAGCACCGCATGGCGACCCACGATCGAAGGGGCCGGCCTCGGGATTGCAGCTGCCCTCTACGGTCCAGACAACGTTGCCCTCGTCGGACCGTCTGCAGCACGAGCCCGTCGCTGCTATCCCAGTGCGCTCGGCGCAGTCTGGATCGCAGTACCGAAACAGCTCCGCAGCCGACCATCGATCATCGGCGAGATCCGCTTCGTCAAACGCGACGTCACCAAACTCGACCTCGCACGAGTCGACACCGACCTCGGAACCGGCTGGGCGACCAGCGTTGAGCAGACAGCACTCGACCTCTGCCGAAACCGGCCGGACTGGATCATCACCGAGTCCACTCGCATCGAGATGATCCAGCTATTGGCCGACAAGATCGACTGGACGATCATCGACTACATCGCGATCGACACGCGCAGCGTCAGCACTCTCAGGCGGCTCCGCACACTGCTCGCGCTGGGCCATTCGTTCGACTGAGTCGGATCGACACAACCACATCTACGTCACTCGTGCTGGCCGAGCCGAGGGGCATGCTCTGGCACCTCGAGATGGGTCAGAGTGAAAGCTCCATCGCTCAGTGAGACTGTTCTGTCGCAAGCTCCTTGCCCGGCGGCCATGACGGCTCCGCCGGAACCACTACCATGACCGAGATGAACAACCGGAAGCGCTGGACAGCCGAGGAACTCGAGAACCTGTCCCCCGCCG
>JBBQUN010000217.1:0-8277 GCA_038212405.1 Acidimicrobiales bacterium
ACAACGCCACCGACCACAACGCCACCGACCACAACGCCACCGACCACAACGCCACCGACCACAACGCCACCGACCACAACGCCACCGACCACAACGCCACCGACCACAACGCCACCATCCACCAGGAAACGAATTCGATAGCACCAACCATCGTCGAGACGCTGAATCAACACTGGCGAACGCTCGTGCCAATGGGAAGCGCGCAGATTCTCGTCATCGCCGCCCGCCAGGGCCGCCAAATCGTGATTCCGCTGATTGGCGAAGGCCTCGGGCTCGACGCTGGTGACATCGGACTCCTGGTCGGCATCGGCACCTTCACCGACTTCCTGCTGTTCCCCATCGCCGGGTACGTCATGGACCGCTTCGGCCGGCTGGCCGCCGTCGTTCCTGCCTTCACCTTGGTCGGCATCGGCCTCGTCTGGCTCGCAACCGTCGACTCGTACGCCGGGGTTGCCGGGGCCGCAGCGCTCATCGGCGTCGGCAACAGTTTTGGGTCGGGCACGATGCTCACCCTTTCCAGCGACATCGCTCCTGCCCACGCAACAAGTCAGTTCCTGGGCACCCTCGGCGCCATCCGTGACCTCGGCAAGATCCTCGGTCCGATCGTGGTCGGGGTGCTCGCCGACGGCTTCGGCCTTGGTGTTGCATCAGCCGCCCTCGGCGCGGGCGCCCTGATCGCTGTTGCCATCTTCGTCTTCGGCGTCGGCGAAACGTCCCAGCACCAAAGAACCCCGACCAGAAAGACCCCGACCAGAAAGACCCCGACCAGAAAGACCCCGACCAGAAAGACCCCGACCAGAAAGACCCCGACCAGAAAGACCCCGAGCCGACAGTGCTAAACCGTCGTTATGCCTTTTCTCGATATCGGTGACCTTGCGATGTACTACGAGCTCCATGGCGATCCCGACGCGCCGAACGTGCTCATGATCAGCGGCACTGGCAATGATCTGCGAACGTCGTTCCCCGATCGCAACCCGGTGAACAAGGTTGGCAACGTCTGCCATTTCGACCAGCGAGGACTCGGCCAGACGGACATACCCGACGGCCCGTACACGATGGCACAGTACGCCGACGACGCCGCGGGATTGGTGGCAGAGCTCGGCTGGTCGACGTGCCACGTCGTCGGCACCAGTTTCGGCGGCATGGTGGCGCTCAACCTCGCTGAACGCCATCCTGAGCTCATTGAGCGACTGGTCCTGAACTGCACCTCTCCCGGAGGCGACTTCGCCTCATTCCCGCTCCACACCTTGACCGGCGCACCCGCCGAGGAACTCCTCGACCGTCGCATGCGATTGACCGACGAGCGTTATGACCCCGAGGCCGAGCAGCCCCTTCCCGACATCGCCCGATCGGTCTTCGATGCCATGGTTGCCCGTGCTGCCTCCCCTGCCACCGGGCAGGCCGCCGCGGGTGCTCGCCGACAGCTCGAGGCCCGATCGAGCCACGACACCAACCACGTGCTCTCGCGCATCACCAATCCCACGCTGGTGTGCGCAGGCCGGTACGACCACATCGCCCCGATGGCCAACTCCGAGAAGCTGGCCAACGAGATACCCGACGCGGTGCTTCGAGTGTTCGAGGGCGGTCACCTCTTCATGTTGCAGGACCGCACTGCCTTCGCCGCCATCAACACGTTCCTGAGCAGCGGCGAACGCTGAGCATGTCGGGAGTGATCTCATTCGATGACCGCACGACGGCAGCGGTCACCGAACTGGTCGACCAATGGGTTCGCGACCATCACCTTCCCGGCGTCGTCGTCTCACTGTTCGACCGTGTCGGTCAGCTCCCCACGATTGCCAGTGGCGCCCTCGATCTCGAGCTCGAACCCGACCTCGATGTGGCGAGAGCCAACGAGGCAATCGCGCCGTCTCGCGACTCGCTTTTTCGGATCGCGTCGATGACCAAGAGTTTCACCTCTGCCGCAGTTCTCGCCCTACGTGACGACGGTGTGCTCGGCCTCGATGTCCCAGTCGCCGAATTGGCGACAAGCCTCGAACGCGTCAGCGGCTCCACGGCCGACGCCCCGGCGATCACGCTACGCATGCTGCTCACGATGTCGGCGGGGTTCGCCACCGACGACCCATGGGCTGACCGCTTGCTCGATGCCGACCGAGCGACCATGGACGACCTCTTCGAACGAGGTGCCCATGCCGCCCACCCCGCATCGACCGCCTTTCAGTACTCGAATTACGGCTTCGCCATGGTTGGCCGCGTCATCGAGGAAGTGACCGGTGAGCCGGTCCGCGACCACGTGACGAAGCGATTTCTCCAACCCTTGGGCATGCACGACACGGTATGGGATCCGCCCTCGGGTGAACGCGTCGCGACCGGGTACCGCTGGGTGCCATCGATCGATGGCACCAACGACGCCGACGGCATCTGGCAGCGCGAACTGGCGCCGTTGGGCGACGGTGGTGTTGCCCCGATGGGTGGGCTTTGGAGCACGATCGACGATCTCCAACGTTGGGTGCGGTTCATGCTGGATGCCTTTCCCGCCCGAAACGATGCCGATGATGAGCCGCTTCGCCGCTCCTCGCGCCGAGAGCTACAGCAGATCCACCGCTCGCTCGGGATGCCCGGTGTCGCCAGTGGCTACGGCATGGGGGTGCAGGTCGTCCATCACGCAACGCTCGGCACCGTCGTTGCCCACAGCGGCGGACTACCGGGCTTCGGCTCCAACATGCGCTGGCTGGTCGACCATGGCATTGGCATCGTTGCCCTTTCCAACCTCACCTATGCCCCGATGGCTGCGCTCACGACGGCCATCGCCGAACGTCTTCCGGCACTCGGCGGCGTCGATCGCCTGCCTCCGCCTGCGGTCGACTCGCCCGCCGTCGCTGGGGCCTACGACTTCCTCGTCGCTGTCCTCGCTCCAGCGCTCGCCGGTGAGGCGCCGGATTGGTTCGCCGATCCCAAAGCGTCGGGGTGGGCCATCAACTTCGACCTCGACGAGTCCTTCGACCGGCGCGCGGCATGGCTGTCCAAACGGCTCGAACCGCTGCTCGGGCACGCAACGTCGGAGGGACTGTGTTTCGGCCCCCTGACGATCGAGTCTGGTGCTGCCGGCCGCTTCACCACCGAGGCGGTGACGCATGCTGCCTCGACGTCGACCAGCGAGGCCAGTCGGCTCACGATCATTTTCACGCTGAGCGCCGAGTCGCCACCGAGGGTGCAACACCTCGAGTTCACGCTCACCTGACCCGCCACCAGCGGCCGGTCATCTCGTTCGCCGGCTGGCTACCACGTGTCGATCATCGGGCGCTTCTTGCCGGTGCGCTTGGCGGGGGTGCCGGCTGCGGTGAGGGTGGCGGCAATGATGCGACGAGAATCGGCCGGGTCGATGACATCGTCGATCTCGTGGTGGTCAGCCATGCTCACGCCCTTGCCGACCTCGTACATGCGATCAACCCGAGTCTGGTAGGCCGCGGCGCGCTCAGCCGCATCTTCGATGGCTGCCAGCTCATTGCGGTAGCCCAGCTTGACCGCACCTTCGAGGCCCATGCCGCCAAACTCCGAGGTCGGCCAACCGACCGTCATGATCGGGAACTTGAACCCGCCGCCGGCCATGGCTTGTGCGCCCAGGCCGTAGCCCTTGCGCAGCACGATCGTGGTGAACGGCACGGTCAGGCTGGCGCCGGTCACGAACATGCGAGCCGCGTGGCGAACCAGCGCCGCCTTCTCGACTTCGGGGCCGACCATGATGCCGGGCGTGTCGCACAGGAACACGATCGGGATGTCGTGAGCGTCGCAGAGTTGCATGAATCGTGACGCCTTGTCGGCGCCGTTGGGATCGATCGCCCCAGCCAGATGGGTCGGGTTGTTGGCGATCACGCCAACCGGCTTGCCCTCGATACGGGCGAGCGAGGTGATCATGCCGATGCCGAAATCCTGGCGCAGTTCGAGCACCGAACCGGAGTCGAACATCTTTTCGATGACCTCCCGGACGTCATAGATCCGCAAACGATTCTCGGGAATGATGTGGCGAAGCTCGCGCTGGTCGACACACGACCATTCTTCGACCGATCCCTGGAAATACGACAGATACTGCTTGGCGACCCCAACTGCTTCGGCTTCGTCCTCGACGAGGATGTCGATGACGCCGTTCTTGGCCTGCACATCGGACGGACCGATTTCGCTGGGGTGGTACACCCCGAGTCCACCGCCTTCGATCATGGCGGGGCCACCCATTCCGATGTTCGAATCCCGGGTGGCAATGACCACATCGGAGCATCCGAGCAGGGCGGCATTGCCGGCAAAACAGTAGCCCCGGTTGATGGCAATGGTTGGGACGAGTCCCGAGAGCTCGGCCCAGAGCCCGAACGCCAGACAGTCGAGACCGGCAACGCCGGTGCCATCGGTATCGCCGGGCCGACCTCCACCGCCCTCGGTGAACAGCACGACCGGCAACCTCAGGCGCTTGGCCGTCTCGAAGAGTCGGTCCTTTTTGGCGTGATTCATGTTGCCCTGCGTGCCGGCAAGGACCATGTAGTCATACGAGGCCACCGCGCACTGCGCTTCTTGCCCCGGGAACTGATCGCCGTTGATACGGGCCAGACCACCGACGAGCCCGTCGCCCGGGGTCTTCTCGATGAGTTCCGCGACCGAGCGTCGCTTGCGTTGGGCCGCAAGCACGAGCGCTCCGTACTCGACGAAGGTGTCGGGGTCGACCAGGTCGGCAAGGTTCTCCCGCGCCGTTCGCCCACCTCGCTCGTGACGCTTGGTCACCGCCTCGCTGCGCCGGGCATCGAGTCCGATCTCGTGGCGTTCGATGACCTCAGCGAGATCGGGACGAACATGATCGAGATCGATCACGTTGCTTGCCGCCGCTTCGGTCGCAGCGACCTCGCCCTCGGTGACACCAACCAGTTGGTGACCTTCGAAGATGGCATCACCGACGCTCACGTTGATCAGCGTGACGACGCCAGAAACGTCGGCCGTGATCACGTGCTCCATCTTCATGGCTTCCATCACGATGAGCGGCGCACCTACCGTGACCTCGGCGCCCGCCTCGACCGCGATCGACACGATGGTTCCCTGGAGCGGCGCCCGAATGGCGTGATCGCCTTCGGCGAGCTCAGCGGTGACTGGTGCCTTCGCCTCCTCGGCTCGAGCGGTTCGGCCAAGATCGAGCACAGCGAGTGGGTCGGAGCTGGCCATGGTGCGACCGGCGTGCCCGGATGTGGTCGCGCTGGCCGAGCCCTGCCCGGCAGCCGTTCCGGTCCGCTGAGCCGCCAGCTCGTCGGCGGCAGCGATGACCTCGGGCGCAATGGCATCGATCAGCCGAGTCGAGATGGCGTTGGCGGCCACATCACTGCGCTGCACGAGCGCTCGACAGAAGTCGAGGTTGGTCTTGATTCCCTCGATCGTGAACTCACCGAGCGCTCGATCGACACGGCGGAGTGCGGCATCCAGACCCATTGGATGGTGCACGATCACCTTGGCCAGGAGCGAGTCGAACGCAGGTGAGGTGGTGTAGCCGGCGTAGCCGTACGTCTCGGTGCGCACGCCGAGGCCCGATGGAATGGCAAACGCGCTGAGTGTGCCACCCGTTGGCTTCGAGGTGCCATCGGCCTGCATGGTCTCGGTGTTGATCCGCACCTGGATCGCCTGTCCACGCGGGGCAATCGGATGAGCAAGACCCACCTGCTCGAGCGAGGCTCCAGCGGCCATTTCCAGCTGGGTCTGGACCAGGTCGATCCCGGTCACCTCTTCGGTGACGGTGTGCTCGACCTGAAGCCGAGGATTGGCCTCGATGAAATACCACGCACCGGTGTCGGCATCGACGAGGAACTCGAAGGTACCGAGGCTGCGATAGCCAACGCGTTCGGCCATCGTGACCGCGGCCGCGCACAGCGCCTCTCGAATCGCAGGGTCGAGACCGGGCGCCGGTGCCATTTCGATGAGCTTTTGATGCTGACGCTGGAGCGTGCACTCGCGTTCGCCCAAGTGCGTCACGCTTCCCTGATGATCGGCGACGATTTGCACCTCGATATGGCGGGCGTTGCTCACCAACTGTTCGGCGAAGACGTCGGCTCGACCAAACGCCGACCCGGCCTCGGATCGACAACGCTCCAACGAGTCTGCGATCGAGGAACGATCGTTGACGACGCGCAGCCCTCGACCTCCGCCCCCGCCAACAGCCTTGAGCAGGATCGAGGCACCCTCGCCAAGACGATCGAGAAAAGCCTCGGCTTCGGCGGCATCGGCCAGGGGCGCCGTTCCGTCGAGCACCGGAACGCCACAGGCAACCGCAAGCAGCCGAGCGGCGGACTTGTCGCCGAAGGATGCCAAGACCTCGGCGCTGGGCCCGACGAACGTGATGCCCGCCGCCTCGCACGCCTGAGCGAACTCGGCGTTCTCACTGAGGAAGCCGTAGCCGGGGTGAATCGCGTCGACCCCTTCGGCAACCGCAACGGCAATGATCGCCTCGATGTCGAGGTAGGCAGCGCTGCCTCGGCCGGCCAGGGCAACCGCTCGATCGGCTTTGTGGCGGTGGAGCGACTCGGCGTCGTCGGTCGAATGCACCGCGACGGTCTCGATACCGAGTTCGCCCGCGGCTCGCATGATGCGGCAGGCAATCTCTCCACGGTTGGCGATCAGAAGCGTTGAGAAGGTCACCGCCGGAGTCTGGTCGGCGACCATGATTCGATCAAGACGGCGGCTCTACCAGCCATCCCTCGCTACGGACACATCGCTTCGCACAGCACGCCAACGTGCGCGCCACCGGACCGCACACCTGATCGCACCCCTGATTGCACACCGGGGCGCGAAAGAGGGTGGTCACTGGGGGAGGGAATCCCAGCGACCACCCGGTTCGTGATGGTAGCGCGCAAGTACCGCCGCAGTGTTGGCAGGCACGAGGTTGATTCCTCGGGGCGCAGACTCGCTCACACGGAACGAGGTCAATATCGGCGGGACTGTTGGCGTTGTGCCGTGCGATACAGCACCAAGTAATACGCACCAATCAGTGCCGAGGCACAGAACCGCAACAGGGATCCGGCAACGTCGCCTTCCATGATGGACAGCGCCGTCAACCAAGCGCCGTAGCCAACCGCTGCGGCGACGATCAGCGCAGAGACCACGATGGAGGTATCCCAGCGGGGTGATCGAGTGGGTGACGCACTCGGCATCGGCGGCGCCCAGATCCGCCCGCTCGAACCTGAGGTGAGCTGAGCCCGCTCCCCAAGCTCATTCTCTCCAGGACTCATCTTGCCAGGACCCATCTCGCTCACACCCATCTCGCTCACACCCATCTCATTCCCACCCATCTCGATCGAACTTCCTCTCGCGGCATCGACCCGCTGGGTGGCCACCGTAGGAGACCGCACCGGGCGCCAACAGTGGAAGGTTTCCCGCCGAAGCAGGGTTGAATCACCCCCTGGACGCAACGTTCGCTACTGTCTGGACATGCGCTACGTCGTCTTCGCCCTTGACAAACCCGACAGCCTCGAGCTCCGCAAGAGCACTCGGGAAGCTCATCTGGCCCACCTGGCCCAGTTCGAGACACTGGTTGGCGGGCCGCTCCTCGACGACGACGGTGACATGTGCGGGTCGATGGTGATCTACGAAGCACCGACCAAGGCCGCGGTCGACGCGATCACGGCCAGCGATCCCTACGCCCTCGCCGGACTGTTCGCATCGGTCGAGATCCGCGCCATCAATACCGTGATGTGGCCGTCATGATCGACCTCACCCAGACCCTCCACTGGAACGACACCGACGTCGAGGTCCACAAGGTCGTCGTCGGCCCCTATGACAACAACGTGTTCGTCGTCCGCTGTCGCCACACCGGCGACGCCGTGCTGATCGACGCAGCCAACGAGCACGAGATGCTGCTCGAATTGGCTCGTGAGCTCGGCGTGCGGACCATCCTCGAAACCCACGGCCATTGGGACCACATCCAGGCCGTGCCTGCCATTCGAGATGCCGGCTTCGAGGTCGGCGTCACCGCCGCCGACGCCGCAATGCTCCCCAGCTACGACTATCTCCTCGAAGACGACACCATGATCGAGGTCGGACGAGCCCGGCTCCACACCGTCACCACACCCGGCCACACCCCCGGATCGATCTGTTTCAAGCTCGTCGACAAGCCGCTGCTCTTCACCGGTGACACCCTGTTCCCAGGCGGGCCCGGCAATACCGAAGGCGATGCCACCCGCTTTGGCGAGATCATCCAAGCAATCGACCAGCGCCTGCTCACCTACTCCGCCGACACCATCATTCTTCCTGGTCACGGTGACAACTCGACCATTGGCAACGAACGGCCTCAGCTCCAGA
>JBBQUN010000218.1:0-8256 GCA_038212405.1 Acidimicrobiales bacterium
GACGAGATCCTCTGCGCTCCTGACAAGCCGAGTGCGTTCGCTGATCAGATCGACGCCATCCGCCAAACCCGGAGCCACACCCTCGAGCGGCAACAGGCGGCGCTCAGCAGCGCCCGTGGACGCCGATCACTCGACGACACCATCGGCATGCTCGTCTCGCGATGAGGCAGCCTCTCGCTCACTCAGCACCTGTTCCAACTGCGACTCGAGTCGGTTGATCCGATCGACGATCGGATGCAGTTGCCACCCGGTGACGATCCGCACCGCCTGCTTGAATCGGCCAACGAGTGGCCGGTGGGAATAGGGAGGCGGGAGGGTCAATCGCTCGCCGAGGTCCAGAACGGAGGACGACGAGGTCGGAAGCGACGCGCGAACGGCGGCCTCGATCGCCGTCGTGGTCGCCTCGACCGGTCGCACCGTTACTCGTTCCACTGCCCCTCCCGCCCGCTCGGCCATCATCTCGCGCAGTTCGTCGTCATTGTCGAAGAGCTCCGAGCCCGCTTGGATCTGTTCCGACAGGCCGCCGACCCGCGATGCCAGCACCGGACGCCCAAGCAGATTCGCTCGCTCGATCACGCCGGACGAGAAGATCTCACGGTACGGCAAGACCACGAGGTCGGCGGCGATGATCCAACGGTCGAAGGCATCATCACTGACGTATCGCTCATGGAAGTGGGCGCCGGGGACCGCATCGATCTGACGCCTCAACGACGCGGCGTAGGCGACGAACTCCGGCACATCGACTCGTACCGACCCAACCACATGCAACTCGGCGCCGGCGCCATCAGTGCTCGCCACCCCGGATTCGGCGAAGGCTCGAACCGCTCGATCGAAACCCTTGTGCGCCTGGAGGAAGCCAATGGTGAGGAAGACGTAGCCGGCCGGGTCGATGCCGAGTTCGGCCCTGGCTTGCTCTTTGTTCAGATCGCTCCGAGCAGCGAAGTACGTGCCGTGATCGAACAACGACACCTCGTGCTCGTCGAGCCCGAACGTCTCACAAAGCGTCGTGCGCTCCGCTGGCGTATGGACCGCGATCGTTTCGGCTGCCCGCAATGCTCGTGCCCCGGCGGCGCGCTCTGCGGGATTGCGCCGAGCAGGTCCGTAGTCGACTTCGTGCACCCGCAGCTCGGTAGGCCGTCGCCGGACGACTGCTTCCAACGCCACCCAGGCCGCCACTCGCTCGATCGGGTTGCGGCACGCCCCGTGGAGCAGTTCAGGGTAGAGCTGGATGATGACCCGGTCGAAGGCCGCCAACCGGGGCAACAAACGGCCCCAGCCCTTCGGGCCACCGAGCACGAGATGCTGATGTGCCGCACTCGGCACGGGAGAGAGGACCTGCACATTTTCGCCCGCCCGACGCCGAGCGATGACCTCTTGTGCCGCATAGATGGCAATGCCGTCTCGGTAGGGCGGGTAGGGCGTGATCATCAGGGTGGCGGGTGCGGCGCTGGTCATGGCGCTTGGGTCCAATCCGCGATCGTGGACTCGATCCGGTCGAGCACATCGGTCCACTGGTAGTGGTCGAGTACGTACTGGCGTCCGCTGGCCGCCAGTTCCTCCGCCATTGGAGCGTTGCTGCCGAAAATGTCGAGATAGCCAACGAGTTCCTCGCCCGAGTGATAGCGGACGCCGGCCCCGCTGCGCTCGACGTGCCAGGCAACGACCTCGCTGGCACCGTTGCAGATGACCGGCGTTCCTGCCAACCATGCTTCGAGAACCGTCAGCGAGAACGATTCCAGTGCCGACGGCTGCACATAGCACCGTGCCGCGGCCATGGCGCTGTTGCGGTCTTCGACGCTGAGCAAGCCGAGGTCATGGACTCGGCCGGCGATCGTCGGGGGGACCTCGGGGTCACCAACACCCGAGGTCACGAGGTCGAGGCGACCACCCGCCAACGCGTAGCGCTCGAACGCAGAAAGAAGGTCGCTCCATCCCTTGCCCCACTCACGGCGGCCCGCATAGTAGAAGAAGTCATTGGTGAGCCCATGCGCCGAGCGGAAGCCCACCGGGTCATAGGAATCGGGAACGGCGACACCGGCGCCGATTTCCGCCACGCGCTGTGGCAGATCGAACAACTCCTCAGCCAGCTGCTGCTCGGGTTTGGTCAGGAACCACAGCCCTCGGGATTCGCCGAACAGCGGCCGAAAGATCTCGAGCCTGGCCGGTGCCTCATCGTGGAGACAGGGCATGAGCACCGTGCGCTCGGGGGCAATCTGACCAACGGCAAAGGTGGTCCAGAACATGTACGGCGCGAAGACCAGGAGCCGGTACTCATCGGCATGCTCGGCGACGAAGTGCCACAGATCGCTGACTCGAAGGCTGTCGTTGATCCACAGCTGCTGGTCGACCAGGGATACCGGCGAGCCACCGAGGATCAGATCGCCGATGAGCTTGCGATGGCGCCCCTTGGTATCGGTTTGGGTCGGGAATCGCCGCACGGTCATGCCGTCGACGATCGACTCCCCCGCCGGATACTCATTGGCCCAGGTGAAATGATCGCGAGCGCAGGTCGTGAGGATGTCGACCTCCCATCCCCGTTCGACCAGACCGCGTCCGATGTCGGCAACGACGGCTTCGGCGCCACCGATCACATCTGATCCGAAACGGGGTGGCACCAGTCCGATCCGTCCCCTTCGTTCGAGCCCCACTGGAGCGTTCACCGGGGCACCCCCCGACGAGGATGCACCCGATAGCTGAGATCCCACGACGGTTCGTCACCGGTGTAGACCCCCACCGGAGTTCGGTCGACCACGGCCGACACCTTTCGGGCGACAACGAAGAGACTGTCGCCGCGCAGGTCGCCAGAGAAGCCGCCATCGTTGATCAGATCGGTGACGTTTGGTTCATCAGGGAACCACACGTCTTCACTGGTCAGGAGTTCGATGTGGAACCCGGCGCGCCGCACCATGGATTCGAGCATCTTCGGTGTGAACTCCTGATGATGACGGTCCATCGAACCGGTGCGATCGAACAGTGGATAGTTGAAGGGGTGCAAACCATTCAGCGCTTGCGCGATCGAGTGGCGGCTGATGATGTTGGGCGTGGTGAGCACCAGGAGTCCGCCATATCGCAACACCCGATTGAACTCCACGAGCATCTGCGACGGATCGGCCGGCATGTGCTCGATGATCTCGCCGGCAAGCACCAGATCGAACATCGAGTCATCGCAGGGCAGCCGATGGCGTTCGGCGTCGAACCACACCTCGGCATCCATGTTGGCATCGATCCAGATGCCGCCGGCAGGTGCAGCCGTTGCCTCGCCCTGCTCGGCGAACAACGTGCCCGCGACCCAGTAGCCGAGTTGGCCCAACAAGTGCACGCTCAGCGGGAACGCTGATGCATCAAGTGCTCGACCACCTGGCGGTGCGCTCGGCACGAGCGCCATGGTGCGCTCGAAGCGCTTTCCGTGAGCGGCGATGTAGTCATCCCAACTCGCAGGGACCACGGGCAACGTCGCCTCGAGTCGGCGCCGGACCTCCTCGATCGGCCAAGGCTTCGAATCGTGGTTGGTCCACCGACGCTGATCGGCCCCGGTGGAGAGGCGGTTGTCGGCAATGATCGGTGTGCGATCGGGAGTCCACGATTGGGCGATCGCCACGGCCTCGGCGTGGGAGCCAACGATCGGTCCTCGGTGCCCGCCGCGGCGTAGCAATGTCGCGAGATCGCCGCTCGCGACGACCGCCGCCGCACCATCGCAGTGACGAAGGATGGTGGTCATCGCACGCACGGGAGCGCCTGGCTCGATGTCGATGATCGTCGGCCCCTCACTCCACTGTCGAATAGTCTGGTCGAGCTGATCGGCCGCGAGCTGATCGGCCGCAAGTCGAATCGTGGTGATCGTGAGCGGAGGACTCACCGCTGTCACGAAGGATCCGCGACCGCAGCCGAACTGAGCCGCTCAACGAATTCGAGGGCGACCGACAGCTCTTCACGCAATTGTGCGACCTCGGCTCGCAACGCCGTGACTTCGGCTTCGATTCGACTCATGTCGGGACGGTCAACGTCGGCGCTGGCAAGATGCACGACTGCGGCATCGGGCCGACCGGCGACCAGGGCAGCCAGGGGAAGGAACCGCGAGGGGATCCGGTCTACGACGTGCTTTGGCATCTCACTAACCTCCGGCTGCGACAGTAGCGCCTGGATCGACGAGCGAGAGCGCTCCTCGCTCCCCGTCGGGCTATCGCTGGGTCGATTGGTAGAACTCAACGGAATTGCCGAGTTCGGCGGCAACGACGAGGTCATCGGCGACCGCGATGCGATTGGCCGCCGCGTCTCGACCTCCTGGATCGGCAGCGCGTCCGAGCACCCGTTGGTACAACCAGTCGGCGCGGTCACGCCGCGATTCGAGTGACACGTAGAAACCGGCAGCGATGTCGGTGGTTCCCACTCGTGGCTTGGCCAGCTCACCCATCCAATACGCCAAACCATCCGGCTCGGGATCGCGATGCAACAGGTCTCGATACAGCGCCCTGATGAACCCCTCATCGGAGGAGCCGCTGCGCTGGTAGTACTCGGCTGAACCATAGAAATAGATGCCGAGCTCGGCGTACGGCGTGCCCTTGCCGACCATCACGTCGAGCCAGTACGCACTGCCACCAACGTCGGGCGTACGGCCGAGCGAGGTGGCGTACAGCTCGTTGACCATGGTGCCCGCGAACTGTGGGGTCTTCGAAAGAGCAGAGGTGAGCGCGCTACGGTCACCCGTTCGCTGGATGCGGTCGTACCAGGTGGCGAGTTCGGTCTGGGTCGGTGGTTGACCGATGTAGACCTCGTACGCGCCCTCGATGAAGTTCGCCGTTGGGGTGCCGATCAGATCAGACCGGAACACCTGGCCTGGCGTGAACCAATCGGACTTCAGCTGGAAGTCGAACGCGGAACGCACGTCCTGACCGCTGATCGAACGCACACCGTTCTCGAAGGTGGCGTTGACCATCAACACACGACCGCCGTCGCCATGGGGGTCGAGTCCGTTTCGCTGGGTGACCTGCATGGACAGCAAACGGCCGAGACCGTAGCGAGCCTCGATCGAAGCCGTCGACAATCGAACCGACCACGTTGCGTTGGGATTCGCCGCGATCGAGTCGCCAGAGTCGATCACCGCAGGGAAGCCAACGCCCGAGGTGTAGCCACCGGTACTCGAAGAGAATTCGGTTCGAGCAACGGTTCCACTGGCGGTGATCCGCACCAGGTTGTCGGTCGCCGCCACCGCAGCGTCAGTCGATGCGGCGGTGGACGCCACCCCGTTGCGGTACCGGCCGGCATAGACCTGGCACGTTGTGGTGTCGCAGGTATCGGCGTAAGGGTTCTGCCGGGTGTCGCCGGCCATGGCGTAGGAGCGGGCAGCGACCGCTTGTGCCTCGAGCGCTCCTGCGTCCCACGAGGCGGGGACTTCTCTTGGCACCACGCCACGGAGGTATTCCTGGAGCGTGGTCACATTGACGGTCGCCAATCCGGTCAAGCGATTGCCGGTGGCCACCCCTCGATCGAGGATGCGAAGTGTCCCGCTGTAGGAGGTCCAGTTGGCACCATCGCAGATGGCCAGAAGACCGGCTGCCGAGTCGACAGGGTTGGTGTCACCGACGGTGAAACTGGTTCCCACCCCGAGATCGACAGCGTCGGTCCAAGGACCGGCGCACGAGGCGCCGACCTGGTAGGCGAAGCCACCGGCGCCGTTCGACGAAATCAGCAGCGTCCGCGTCTCGGGGATGGCGATCGGGCTACCGGCGGCATCGCTCAACGTGAGCGACCCTTCGGGAACGAAGACGTACAGCGCCCGGTTGCGCTGCGCAACGAGGTCGACTCGTACCGCCGCCGGATCGACCGCCGCGCCAGCCGGGATCGGACCGGCGGTCGTCCCTCCGTAGTAATGGTCGAGGATCTGCGCCGAGGTCCAACCCTGCCTGGCATAGCCGAGCGCCCCATACTGACCCATTCCGCGACCGTGGCCCCAGCCCCGACCGGTGAACTCGATTTCTCCCGGTGTGTCAGCTGCGCCCGCCGAAGCCACGACCAGTGGCGATGGCGACAGCACCGCCGACAGCACGGCGAGCAACGCAACACCAAGGCTGGCCGCTCGACGAACAGAACCAGAGACAGACATACTCGACACGATAATGGTCCTACCTCGTCGCCCGGTTGATGTATTCCTCGGAGCCCGCCAAGGTGGCAGCGAGATCGATGTCATCGCCGGTCACCAGCCACTGCGCCCAGAACTCGAGTCCGGCCGGGTCGGGACCGCGCCCGAGCACCTGCTCGAACAAGGTCGACACTCGGTCGCGTCGAGACTCGAGCGACGCATAGAAGCCAGCCGATACCAGCGCCGGTCGCACACCACGGCCTATCTGATCCACCCAGAACGCCCGCCCTCCTGCGTCAGGATCGCGGCGCAACAATTCTCGATACAGCGCGTCGACATAGTTCCCAGCCGAGCCTGCGGCCGCGAAATACTCGCTCGATCCGTAGAAGTACGTGCCCAGTTCCTGCACCTTCATACCTTGGCGGAGCTGCTCGACCCAGTAGGCCCTGCCGGCGGCGTCGGGGGCTCGGCCGAGGGCAGAGGCGTAGATGTCGTTGACAACAGCACCGGCCCAGAAATCGGAATTGGCGAGTGCCGCCGCAACATCGGCAACACCGTCGTCGTCGACGAGCCTGGTCCAATGATCGAGCTGAGCGCCGGCCAACGTGTCGCCGACGAAGGTGCGGTACAGCGCGAGGGCGAGTTTGGCGTCGGTACTCGTACCGAGATCCGGTCGGAGCTTGTAGCCAACGGCGTAGGCGTCAACCGCGATCGGATGGCCAACGGTGGTCGAAACAGGACCGGCGTACGGCACATCGCCAAAGGCGAGGAGTCGCCCTTCGGCGTCGAGAACGTAGCCGCCATATCCCGTTGCCGACGCCATGATCGATCGAGCCGACGACCGCGTTCCGCTCTTCACACTGAGGTTCGGCGCACCACCGAATGCGTCGACCGACATGTCGGCGCCGAGCACCCAGCCGCTGATGCCGTCGGGCCGAAGCGCCACCCCGATGGCATTGCTGAGCGATGGTGAGGCAACGGCCGGAGCTGATCCAACGGGCGACAAGCTTCCGTTGGCGCCAAGCACGTAGCCATTGCCGTTGGGATCGAGCGCCATCGCCCGGGCGGTGCCGCCAGCCGGTTTTGCGCTGGCCGAGCGTGCCGGTGCTCCGCCGAAGTTGGCAAGGTCAGCGTTGTTGGTCAGCACCCAGCCACCGCCACCTGCGGCGGCGGCCAAGTCGACCACTGCGGCGCCGCCTGCTGGGGAGCCGCTCACGGCCGGAGCGCCGCCGTAAGGCCGAAGTGTTCCGCTCGAGGTGAGCACGTAGCCGGCGTCACCGATGCCGGCTATGGCGATGGCCCCGCTTCCAATGGTCGGCGCCGGGTTGGCAACGTTGGCACCCACGGCCGGTCGGACCCCGCCCGCCGTGTCGACGACGACGACCGAGACCCCCGATTCGGCGCCTTGCCACGCGGGGAACACATACGGAGCGGTGCCGATCTGCTGGCCGGCAATGCCGAGTGCGTTTCGGAAGCTGGCGACCAAGGGGTAGGCCAAGGACCCGGGGCACGACGTCTCACCCAGGTCTCGATGCCCCAGGACGGTCGGCACCTCGACCCATTGTCCGGTAGCGAACTTCATGCCCGAACCCGTTGAACGGTTCTGCAACCACGCTCGTCCGAGCGGGTCGACACCGTAGAGACCGAGCTTCCACGCGGCAAGCCGTTCGACCGAAGCCGCCGCCGCTGCCGGCACGTTGACCGCAGCAGGGCTGCCACCGCTCTGATGCTGCCCGAGTAGGGCGATGCCAGTCGTCCAGGTGTTGAAACCTCGGGTGTGCCCGCCGATCACCGGCTGGTCGGTACCGCCGCTGCGAGCTTCCCAGATGACGCCGAAACGATCGACGATGAAGTTGTACGCGATGTCGCACCAGCCCTGCGTACCGGTGTGATATCGGTAGATGCCCCGCAGCAAGTCGTCAGACTGGTCGGCACCGTAATTGTTGGCGTTCACCGTGTGATGAACAACGACCGCCCTCGTGCTGTCGGAATAGGACGGGCCGTTCTCGCAGCCGTTGTTCTGCGTCGCCCAACCGGCAACGGCCCAGTCGGTTCGGGGCCGAATGGATGGTTGCGCAGCGGCCGCGAATCCAACGATCCCGGGATCGCTCGCCGTTTCCTGGGCCAACGCGAGTGAGCGGTCGTCGAGCGAAGACAGTGACTCGACCACCATGCTCCGC
>JBBQUN010000219.1:0-8210 GCA_038212405.1 Acidimicrobiales bacterium
GGCTGAGCTGTGAGCGACGATGGTTCGATCGAGCAACGTGGACGCCAATCGAACTCCCCCTCCCAACGATCCCCTTCACCGATGCGGTCTTCGTTGGCGGGACCGACTGGCTGCAACTCATCGAGTTGGGCGGGCTTGGCAATACCCGTGAAGTCCAGGCCCTGTTCAATGTGGTGACAGGAAAACAAATGCTGCTCGATAGTGCTGACCATCTGAACTTCGAACAGCAATCACCACCAATGTCACCCGATGGCCGATGGCTGGCGCTGTACGACGAAGGAAACCTCGTGATCATCGACCTCGTGACCAATGAGCGTTACGTGATCGACGATGCCGCTGCGCTCGTTGGCGGCGTGGTGCTCACGACCGCCAACGTCGGTTTCAGCTGACCCCGGATTGTTCGGCGGCGAAACCGGTCCACTTCTTGTAATCGATCTTGCCGTTGGGGGCCCGAGTGAGCGAGTCGACGGTGAAGATCTTGCGTGGCGCCTTGTAGGCCGCCAACTGGCTCTTGACGTGCGCAATGATCTCGGCCTCGTCGAGCGGTGGGCCGACTGTGGGTTCGACCACGGCAGTGATGACCGACCCGAAACGATCGTCGGGCACACCAACCGCAATGGCATCGACGATGCGGGGATGCATCTTCAACGCCTCTTCGACCTCCTCGGGGAAGACCTTCTCGCCGCCGGTGTTGATGCACTGTGAGCCCCGACCGAGCAGGGTGATCGTGCCGTCGTCTTCGATGGTGGCCCAGTCGCCCGGCAGCGAATAGCGGGTGCCGTTGATGGTGGGGAACGTGGCCTGGGTCTTGACCTCGTCCTTGTAGTAGCCGACGGGCATGAGGCCCTTCACACCCAAGCGCCCGATCTCGCCCGAACCCGCCTGAACCAGTTCGCCGTCTTCGCGAATCACCACGCCGTTCTCACCGAGATCGAACTTTGCGGTGGTCTTGATGGAATCCTTGCTGGAATAGCTGGCGCCCATGCCAAGCGCTTCGGATGATCCGAGCGAATCGAAGATGATCATGTCGGGTATGTAGTCGAGCAGACGCTCCTTGATCGGCTGACTCCACATGACACCGCTCGACACCATGCCGGTGACCGAGGAGAGGTCCCAGCGATCGGGTTCGGCGTCGAGCGTGTCGACGATCGGGCGAGCGAACGCATCGCCGACGATGACGACGGCGGTGACCTTCTCGCGCTCGATCGTGTCGAGCATGAGGGCCGGGTCGAGATGGCGATTGGGCAAGGTGACCAAACAGCCGCCAGCGGTCAGGGTGTTCATGGCACTGATGTGTCCGGTGCCGTGCATCAGGGGTGCACCGGGGATCATGACGGGCGCCATCGGCCCGATCTGACGAGCAACTTCCTTCCAGCCCTCGATGTCGGCATCGGGGCCGAGCGGGAAGGGATGGGTTCGGGTAGTGGCTTCGATCAGCGTGTTCTGGTCCCACATGACGCCCTTGGGCATCCCGGTGGTGCCACCGGTGTAGAGGAACCACAGATCGCTACCCGACCGACCCCACGATCCCGACACGTTCTCATCGGTGCCGGCGCTGGCGGCCGACTCGTAGTCAGAGGCCCAGTCCGGACACGGTGCCGAGCCATCGTCGACCCACAGCCACAACTTCACCTTCGGCAGGTCGTCCCGGATCCGCTCGATCGTGTCGACGAATGTGCCATGGAACGTGATGACCGCAGCATCGGAGTTGTCCCACAGGTACAGCAGCTCTTTGTCGGCATAGCGGTAGTTGGTGTTGACCGGCACCAGCGATGCCTTGAACGAGGCGAACACCGTTTCCATGTAGGGCGGTGAGTTGTAGAGGTACTGCGCCGACTTGTCCTGCTTCTTGACACCGGCATCGAGCATGGCCTGGGCCACCCCATTGGCCCGGCGATTGAAGTCTCGCCAGCTCGTGGTCTGGTCGCCGAAGGTCTGTGCTCGTTGGTCGCCACGGATCTCGGCGCAGTGCTCCCAGATATCGGCGAAATTCCACTTGGTCATGGCCGACTGCTTAGCGCAGGTCAAGACCTCGACACCAGTTGGTGGCGTTCTTCAGACGCTGGATTCGGCGTGGGAGGTCCAACGCTTGTAATCGATCTTGCCGTTGGCAGCGCGATCGAGGGAGTCGACGAGGAAGACGCGCTTTGGCGCCTTGTAGTGGGCGAGATGCGCCTTCACGTGCTCGATGATGGCGGCCTCGTCGAAGTCGGATCCGCTCGCCAGGCCATCGAGTTCCACCACCGCAGTCACGGCCTGGCCGAAACGGTCGTCGGGGATCCCGACCGCGATCGCATCATGGATCGAGGGGAACTGCTTCAGCGCCTCTTCGACCTCTTCGGGGAAGACCTTCTCACCCCCGGTGTTGATGCAGACCGAACCCCGACCGAGCAGGGTGATGCTGCCGTCGGCAGCCACGGTGGCAAAGTCGCCAGGGATGGAAAAGCGGCGGCCGTTGATGGTCGGGAACGTGGCCAGGGACTTCTCTGGGTCCTTGTAGTAGCCGATCGGTGTGCGTGAGCTCAGTGCCACCTTGCCAATTTCCTCTGAGCCTGGTTCGAGGATGCGACCGTCGTCGGTGATCACGACCGAATCGGGACTGAGCTCGAACGAGGCCGTTGTCGAGGCGGTGGTTCCCGATGAGACCGACTTGGCCATGCCGATTGCCTCGGATGAACCGAAGGCGTCGACGATCACCATGCGCTGGTTGAACGCTGACAGTCCGGTCTTGGAATCCTGCGCGAACATCACCCCGGAAGAGATGATGACCCGCAGGCTCGAGATGTCCCAGCGGTCGGGCTCAGCGCGAAGTGCGGCCAGGATCGGCTTGGCGAAGGCATCGCCGACGATGAAGATGCTCTTCACGCCGTGGCGCTGAATGACGTCGAGCATCTCCTCGACCGAGAACTTGATGCCTTCGAGGGTGACGACGGCGCCGCCGAGGCCGAGCGTGTTGAGCGCGTTGAACAAGCCGGTGCCGTGCATGAGCGGGCAGGCGGGCAGACTGATGGGTCCGGGCTTGGTGGTTCGGGCACGCACCGCGGGGGAGTAGCCGTCGGCGTCGAGATCGGGCACGTCTGGCAGCGGATTGCCGTTCGACTTGTCGTTGACGCCGAACAAGTCGTCCTCTCGCCACATGACACCCTTTGGCATGCCGGTGGTGCCACCGGTGTAGAGCAACACGAGTTGGTCGCCGCTGCGGCCCCACGGCCCCTGTACCCGTCCGTCGTTCGCCGTGTTGGCCGCGGTTTCGTACGGCGTCGCCCACGACGGGCAGTTGGCGGGGTCGTCGCCCACCCACAGCCAGGTGGTGATGTTCGGGACACGGTCACGAATGCGTTCGATCGTTTCGGTGAACGCCTCTTCGAACACCGCGGCGACCGCGTCGGCGTTGTCCCAGATGTACACCAGTTCGTCATCGGCGTAGCGATAGTTGGTGTTCACGTGAACGAGCGCAGCCTTGGAGCATGCAGCGAAGGTCTCGGCGTACTCGGGACGGTTGTGGAGATAGAACACGACCTTGTCCTGGTGCGCACACCCGGCGTCGAGCAGGAAGCGAGCCAGGCCATCGGCCCTGGCATCGAACTCGGCCCAGGTGCGGACGAGGTCGCCGTGCAACAGCGCAGGCGCGTCCGGGATACAGGCGGCGACGGACTCCCAGATGTCGGCGTAGGTCCAGCCCGAGGAGGTTGCGGTGTTCGAAAGGTCGGTCACCGCAGCGAGTGTAGGTCTGGTCGCCGTCCTGAATCGAAAGCGTCTCGAATCGAAAGGGTCCGAGCCTCAGGCCCGATCGGCGTAGGCACCAGGTCGTGTGAACAGGCTACGCTCCCACCGCTTCGGCGTGCCGAGCACCGCCCGAGGGTAATCCTCGAACAACCAGCGGCCGAAGTTGCGACGAGACCAATCGTTGGTATCGGCGATGGCAACGCTCAACGTCGCCAACCGGTGGTTGGCCAACAGATTCGACAGCGTGGCGGCGAGTCGGTGGTCCTTCACCATGCCAGAGCGAAGCTCACGCTCGTAGTCAGATGCTGCCGAGGCAACGTCGCTCTGCCCGTAGGCCGCGATGCGCTGCGCCGCATGACGACCAGTCTCGATCGCCTGCCCGATGCCCTCGCCCGTCATTGGATCGGTCGCTGCGACCGCATCACCAACGAAGAAGACCCGCCCGGCTGTGATGGGGAGTTCGCCGAGACGAGCGGGAATGGGCCAGGCCTTGTGCGGCCCCTCTGGTTCAGCGTCGGGGCCGAGAACGGCGGCAATGTGGGGCCGATCGAGAATGTCGAGCCACAACTTCTTCATTTCCTGGATGCGATGGTTGCGTCCCCGTTGGATGCCGAAACCGATGTTGGCCGAGCCATCGGCGAGCGGGAACGACCAGATGTAGCCCGGCAGCAGGTCGGCATCGAACCAGACGATCAGTTCGCGCTGGGCCGCAGGAGCGACGTTGCGGACGTATTGGCGGAAGGCATGCCACTCGCCACGGTAAGCCTCGGGTGCAAGGCCCAGGTATTTGCGAGCCGGTGACCACATCCCGTCAGCAGCGATCACCGCTGCGGCCCGAATCTCGCCGTGCGAGGTCGTCGCCATCACGCCATCGTCGTCTTGGCGAAGACCGGTCAGTTCGACGCCCTCATACACCTGTGCACGGTGACGTCTCGCCAATTCGAGGAGGGCATGGTCGAGCTCGCTGCGGCGCGCAACGACGGAAAAGTGTCCCTGCCCCTTCGGCAATGGCAACAGCATTTGTCGGCCTGAGGGCGACACGACGCGAACGTCATCGACGGGCTGCCAGCTCGGCACGCTCACCGGATCGAGTCCGAGCGCTTCGAGGTGTCGAAGGGCGCTGGCAGTGAGACCATCGCCGCAACACTTCTCGCGTGGAAAGGTGGCTTTGTCGATCAAGACGACATCGAGCCCGGCTCGACCGGCTTCGATTGCCGCTGCGCTTCCCGCTGGGCCACCGCCGATGATCAACAGGTCGGTGCTCGGGATCAACGCTGTGTCTTGGGTAAACGCAGTGCTCACATCGTGCAGGGTAGGACGCACCGCTCAGCTACGGCGTACCGGTCGTTGTGGTTTCGGCCGGTGGTTCGGTGACCGGTGGCGAGGTTGGCGTGGTCGGCGCAGTGGGCACGGTCGTGTCGGTGGTCTCGGTGGCTTCGGGCTCGGGCGGCACCGTGGTGGGGGCGGTGGAGTTGCCGTTGCAGTCGAACCCCTCACCCGGCCGGTACAACCCGAAGAAGGTGTCGAGATCGGTGGTGCCGTCGTCGTAGGTTCGCTGCCTGGTCGTGGTGACCCGAGTGCAGGAACGCTGGGCCGTTTCGGTGCGGCCGATGTCCTCGACGACGATGTGCTTGGTCGAATACATGGTCACGGTGATCGAGGTATCGGTGTAGCTGGTCCAGATCAGAATCCCGTAGGGCGTCTGATTGCGCAGCACCAGGTCGGGCTTCGGCCATGAGACGGTCGCCTCGCGTCCTCTCGGGTACCGACTGAAGTAGAGCGAGTGGCTCTGGTACTCGGGGACTTCGATCCCGGCGAAGAAGGCAGCGTTGAAGGCGGTGGTGGCGAACTGGCTGACGCCGCCTCCGATCTGGTCCTCGAGGATGCCGCTGGCGATCGCACCGGCGGGGACGAAGCCCCGCTCGAGGGTCCGTTTCCCTACGAAGTTGTTGAGGCTGAACGATTGGCCGGGTGGGATGACGGCGCCACGAACGATGTCGGCCATGAGATGGATGTTGGTGACTCGCCCGGCACAGCAGTCATGGTTGGTGGTGAACGTAGAGATCTCCTCGATGATGCCGAGGGCCTCGAGATCGGCCACGCCTTCGTCGGCACTGGCGGTCTTCGCTTCGAGTTCGATGAGGATCGACGGCGTGCCGTCTTCATTGGATTCGTCGTCGTTGGGCTGGTCGAGGTTGCCGCCGCTGAGGAGTGCGGCCTTGAGCGTTTCTGGTGTGTCGTCGGCGCAGCACACGACCGATTCCGACGGGGGAACGATGATCGGCTTCCCGTCAACGATGTCGAAGCGGGCCAACTGATCGTCGGAACCGAGTCGGGGAAGCATCTGACGAAGCTCGGCCAACGCGGTTGCTTCGTCGATGTGCCAGGTGGGCGCGCTGGCTTCGAGGTCGAGTTCAACCCACGAGCGAAGCTGGGCGGAGCTGACATCGGCTGAGCTACTCAGCACGCGGACACTCACGTCTTGCGCTGTTGCCTTGTTTGCTTCGGCGGCGACCTGGTCGAGTATCTCGGTGTCGAGCGCGGGGTGGAGTGGATCGGTAGCGACCGACACGCTGTAGGGCTCACCCGTCGCCAGCATGGCTGGCAACGCGTCGACAACGAGCTGAGGGTCGATGGTGGCGCCGTCGGCACCGGGTACGACGAGGAGCTCGTCATTCGCCAGAGTCAGGTACGGCTCAACGGGATCGTCGAGTGCGGTGGAAGCGAGCTGGCTGACCGACTGCTGGGTTGCGCCTTCGTCGATCACGTAGGGAACGTCGAGCTGTTCCTCGCTGAAGAACGTGCCAACCCATTCGAACGGGCGGAACAAGAAGAAGCCGCCGCGGCGCGCTTGGAGTGCCTGATCCGAGAGTTCGGCGCTGTCGACCCGAACGCCGAGGGCGAAGGCATCCGTGGCGATCGATTCATCACCGACTCGGAGTTCGACCGGCCGGAGCGAGAGATCGGACGTGAGTCCGACACTGACCGCTTCGAGATCAGTGTCATCGAGACCGCCAACCGACTGCTCGCCGATGTTCACATTACGAATGACACGGTCACCGGTGACCGCAGTGTCGATACCCCAGGCCGCGACGACGAACAGGAGGATGCCGAGCGGAAGACCGCCGGCGAGGAGAAGGAGCCGCTTGCGTTGAGACACGAGGCAACAGTGTGCCACCTGTGGTAACGGGAAAGGTGGCAGCTTTTCATCCCCTGCCAGTGCTGTGACATGATCCACAACATCTCGCGGCGCAAGTCAACTCGCCGTGAGCCGTCAGCCACCAGGAGTGGCTTCTGAGGAACGAAGGAATCTCTCATGAATCGACTGTGCGACGACCGTGTCGTCATCATCACCGGCGCCGGACGCGGTATCGGCCGCGAATATGCCCTCATGCTCGCCGAGCACGGAGCGAAGGTGGTGGTCAATGATCTCGGCGCCTCGGTCGACGGTTCGGGTGGCGATCAGTCGCCTGCGCATGAGGTGGTCGAGGAGATCAAGGGCATGGGAGGCGAGGCCGTTGTCAACGGCGACGACGTCTCTGATTGGGAAGGGGCGCAGCGCCTCATCAACACTGCGGTCGAGAACTTCGGTGGACTCGATGCGGTGATCAACAACGCCGGCATCCTCCGTGACCGCATGCTCACCAACATGACCGAGGCCGAGTGGGACGCCGTCATCAAGGTGCATCTGAAGGGCACATTCGCTCCTGCTCGTTGGGCTGCTGCCTATTGGCGCGAACGAGCCAAGGCCGGGGAAACCAACGATGCGCGCATCATCAACACCTCGTCGGTGTCGGGTATCTACGGCAACCCGGGCCAGACCAACTATGGCGCGGCCAAGGCCGGAATCGCCTCGTTCACGATCATCGCTGCGCAAGAACTCGCCCGCTACGGCGTCACCGTCAACGCCATTGCGCCTGCTGCACTGACCCGCATGACCGAGAACCTCGGCATGGGCGAGCTCGACGGCGAAGCTCGCGAGGCCATGTCGCCCCGCTGGATCGCCCCGATTGCCACCTGGCTGTGCAGCACTGAGTCGGCCCCGGTCACCGGTCGCGTGTTCGAAGCCAGCGGTCAGGTCCTCGGCATTGCCGAGTCATGGCATCGTGGTCCAACCGCCACACCGGTCGACGATCCAACCCAGCTCGGTGCCATCGTGAAAGACCTGATGGGTAAGGCTCAGCCGAACAGCAACATGTCCGGCGCTCCCGCCACCGGCCCTGGTCGCCCGACCGCGTACTAGGCCTGCGGTCCGCGTGCCGACGGAGGAGGCCGCTGGGCAGGCTCGAGTCGGATGGGCGAAGCCCGCAGTGCGGAGCACTGGCAAACCGCAGAGTCAGAAGAGCTGTTGTTGGGGCCGCTCGATCCCGCGAAGTTCGTCGTAATCGACTTCGACGGCAAGGATCGAGCGGTCGCCGCAGAGCACCTTGGCTTGCGGTTTGATTTCTTGGGCAACGAAGGTGCCGCGAACGTCGCCGAGCCCG
>JBBQUN010000220.1:0-8183 GCA_038212405.1 Acidimicrobiales bacterium
CGAGAAGTGAAGCACACGCGGCCTCGGCGTTTGTGCCCTGACGCCATCATCTCTACCGTGCGGCGTCATGGAGCTCAACGATCGTGTCATTGTCGTCACTGGTGGGGGATCAGGAATCGGGGAGGCACTCGCTCGTGCGGCTCAGGCCGAAGGGGCCCGACATGTCGTTGTCGCCGATCTGAGCAAGGAGAACGCCGAGCGAGTCGCAGCCGAAGTCGGCGGCACGGCCTTCGCCATCGACGTGTCTGACGAGTCGGCCATCGTTGCCATGGTCGAATCGGTCGAATCGGCGCAGGGACCAATCGACGTCTTCGTCTCGAACGCCGGTTTCGTCACCTCTGGTGGTGTCGAAGACACCAATGAACGCATGCAGAAAATGATGGATGTCCATGTGATGGCGCATCTCTATGCGGCTCGTGCCGTGCTGCCATCGATGATCGCTCGAGGTGAGGGGTACCTGCTCAACACCGCTTCGGCTGCCGGCCTGCTGACTCAGATTGGCTCACTGTCGTACTCGGTGACCAAGCATGCCGCAGTTGCGCTCGCCGAATGGCTGTCGATCACCCACCATCATCAAGGAATCCGGGTGTCGGTGCTGTGCCCGCAGGCGGTCGCAACGAACATCGTGGTGAATAGCCCCGATCGCGGGAACGAGGCCATGGGCGCCGATGATCTCGGTTCCGGTGTCGCCGCCCAAGATGGCGTGGTCACCTCGGAGGAGGTGGCGCAGAAGTGCATCGAAGCGATGCGAGACGAGAAGTTCTGGGTTCTGCCGCACGCTGACGTCGCCACCTACGTCAACCGCAAGGCCACCGACATCGATCGGTGGCTGGCCGGCATGCGTCGCTTCCAGGGGGCGCTCTACCCCGATGGCGACCTCCCCGGCGACGCCATCGCCCCCAGACTCTGATCTGACGGGGCGTCGCTCGACCGTTGCCGTCGATGTGGATGACTAACGACTGGGGGTGACGCTCCGATACTGCGAGTGAGGAGAGAAGGATCTCGACTCGAGAGCAGTACGCCCCGCACGTTGCAGGGTGTGAGCAGTACGCCCCGCAGGATGTCGGGGTGCAAATCCGTCACGGAGGACGGTATTCCATGGATGGAAGCACGGCCCTTGCCGTGCTCGGCCTCGAGCCGAGTGCGACCAAGCAGCAGATCAAGACCACTTTTCGAGCCCTCGCCAAAGGGGCTCATCCCGACGCGTTCGGGGCTGAGACGACCGATGCCTTCGTCGAACTGCGCGAGGCCTACGAGCGAGCCTTGCGTGACGCCCCCGAGGCCCCGTCGATCTCGGTCGAGACGTCAACCGCTCACGCCGTGGCAGTGGCCGCCGACAGCTCACTCGGCGCCGATCGTCGACGCAGCGCCAGCGCCGGTTCGTGGTTCACCTCGACCCGAGCCGTCGCCGGAATCGACATCACCGATGTCGCCGTGGCGGCGACCAACTCGCTTCGCTCCGCCATGATCGTGCGCCCCGAGCGGGTTGCTGATCCGGCCGAGCAGGTCTTCGCCTCGCTGCTTGCCGACGAAATGGCCAGTGCCTGACGCACGGCTGCAGCGCAACTCGAAAAGGGCAAAACCGACCATCAATGGTCGGTTTTGACTTTTTCGGAGGGCCATCGGGGGGTCTCAACCGTAGGGGCTGATCACGTCGAAGCCGAGTTCGGCGGCGGCGGGAATCTGTTGGCGTTCGAACGTGCAGTACCGCACCGGTCGTGGGAGGCGGTCGGCGGCGGCGAGATGCAGCGAATCGACGAGCGACATGCCGTAGCGGGCTCCGATCTCGGTGGCTCGAGCCAGGCAACGCCGGTCGAGCGGTATCTCCCACATGGCTTCCCAGTCGTTGCGTACCGCCGCCCAGAGTTCGTCGCGTGAGCGTGGGCTGACGGCGGCGGCAAAGAGTCCGAGCTGGAGTTCGGTGCGCGCGACCGCCGACGCCGCCCATGCCTCGGCGTCGTTCATGGCATCGATGACGAGTGTCCGGTTGGCGTCGGCGATGTAGCGACGCAGCAGCGCCGAGGTGTCGAGTACGAGCACGCTCGCCGATGCGGTCGTGGTCGTGATCGTGCTCATCGGCCGCGGACCTGATCGAGCAATCGATCGGCGCGAACATCGGCCGGGACGGGCATTGGTGGGGGAGCGGGCGGTCGATCGTGGCGCCGAGGCGGTTCGATCAGCCCGGCGCCGGCCAGGTCCCAGAGCGTGGCCTGGCCTGCCGGCGGCTCGAGCGGACCGAGCTGGGCGACGGGTCGCCCGTCGACGGTGACGATCATTCGTTCGCCGTCGCCAGCTCGGCGAACCAGCGCCGCGACCTGATTGCGGAGTTCTCGGATCCCGACGCGTTCGATCATCGTGACACGCTACCGCAGTCCTCTCGCTTGTAGCACATGTGTACACAATCCCATTTGGAACGAAACGTGGTGGTGTGCTTGAGTACCCCGCATGAACTTCGCATTCACAGAAGAACAAGAACAGCTCCGACAGATCGTTCGGCAGTTCATGGACGAGAAATCGTCCGAGGCTGCGGTCCGCGAAATGATGGAGACCGACTCCGGCTATGACGAGAAAGTCTGGAAGCAGCTGGCCGATCAGATGGGTCTTCCCAGCCTGATCATCCCCGAGGAATTCGGCGGCCAGGGCTACACCTTCGTCGAACTCGGCGTGGTGCTCGAGGAAATGGGTCGCCGTTTGTTGTGCGCCCCGTTCTTCTCCGGCGTCCTCGCCAGCCTCGCCATCCTCGAGTCCGGTGACGACGCCGCCAAGGCTGCCTACCTCCCCGGTATCGCCTCGGGTGAAACCATCGCCACGCTCGCCTACACCGAAGAGAACGGCAAGTGGGACGCCTCCGCCGTCACCGCCACCGCCGACGCTTCGGGCAAGATCACCGGTACGAAGAGCTTCGTGATCGACGGCGCCACTGCCTCGCTGCTCATCGTCGCCGCCAAGTCGGCCGCAGGTATCAGCCTCTATGCCGTCGACGCCTCCGATGCCGGTGTGACCGCAACGGCGTTGTCCACCATGGACCAGACCCGCAAGCAGGCCAAGATCGAACTCGACGGTGCTCAGGGCACGCTCATCGGCACCGATGGTGGCGGCTGGGACACCCTGGTCAAGACCCTCGATCTCGCCGCGGTTGCTCTGGCCGCCGAGCAGGTCGGCGGCGCTCAGTTCGTGCTCGAGATGGCGGTCCAATACGCCAAGGATCGCGTGCAGTTCGGACGCCCGATCGGTTCGTTCCAGGCCATCAAGCACAAGTGCGCCGACATGCTGCTCGAGGTCGAGTCGGCCAAGTCGGCCGCCTACTACGGTCTCTGGTGCGCCGCCGAGCGCAACGACGAACTCCCGTCGGTCGCTTCGCTGGCCAAGGCTTATTGCTCCGAGGCGTACTTCCACGCTGCGGCCGAAAACATCCAGATTCACGGCGGCATCGGCTTCACCTGGGAGCATCCGGCTCACCTGTACTTCAAGCGGGCCAAGAGCTCCGAGCTCATGTTCGGTGACCCCTCCTACCACCGTGAGCAGCTCGCCCAGCGCATCGGGCTGTGACATTGGTTTCGCTGTCGCTCAACGGGCTTCGCCCATCCGGGTGACGCGCTCGGGGCGTGCGACGTCAGTTTCACGCAGACGGCTGACGCTCGACGGCGGATTGCCCGAACGATATGGCTTTGACGGTTTCCCCGCTCACTTCGGTGGGCGGGGAAACGTCGTTTCGAGCTTGCTCGCCGTCTTGATCACCGCGTTGTGAGCCACAGCAATTAGCGTTGAGGCGTGGCTATCGTCTTGCTCATCGTCGCCGGCGTGTTGATCGTGGGGATCGGGTTCGCGTTCACCGGCTGGGCCGTAGGCAAGACCGAGATCATGCCCGACCAGATCGTGGTCGACGCCCACGAAGCCATCGAATTCTGCGCCCAGGCACTGCCCGCTCACGTGACCGCCGTGATCTCCTACGATGATCTGCGACGTCTACTTCGCATGCACCTCGAGTGGATCCAGGCCTACGACTTCGCCCCCGAAGGCACCGCTCAAGGACCCATTGTGTTCGAGCAATTCGATGCCGTGAGTTACGTTCTCGAGCGGGCGCAGGTCAATCGTCTCGCAGTCGATCCCGATCACGTTGCCGCCATCGTGCAGGCGCACAGCGACTATCTCCAGGTCATGGGGGCGATCCACATCGAGGACCCGGTCAAGGTGCAAGAGGACCTTGCGGAGCTTCCAATGCTCGGCCCTGGCGCCGAGGAAGTCTGAACCCAGCCCGGGCGATAATTGCCTTTTCCCCTTCGGTTCGATGTGCCACACTGACCGGACCAAGAGGAAGGAGGTGGTCCAACTGTCTGAACAATGCAATGGGACCTTGGAGGTGGCCGAGCGCTAGCTCGTCCACTGGCGGGTTGGTCAATCCAACTCGGTCACCGGCACACAGCCTGACGAGACGGTCCCACTCGGCAACACATGGTTGTGTGATTCCAGTGAATTCCAAAAGACGTCACGATCCTCGTGACAATGTCAAACGGGATAGCTAGAGAGTCGGAAGTAGCAATCGCTGCTTCCGACTCTCGTCGTTTTCCTCAACGACCTCTTTCCCCAAGGACCTCTTTCCCCAACGACCTCTTTCCCCAACGACAGTGCCGCTCACCACCGCCCTGCTTCGCTAGAGTGCGCTGCGATGAAACGCCCAATCAAGTTCGAGCACTATCAGTGGGTCGGCGACAAGCGCAACCTCGTCGTGTATGACGTCGATGCCATGACCGACACTGCGATCATCGACGAGCTCATGGCCGCAGGCACCTATCTTTGCTTCGGTCCCGACACCCTCGCCGAGGCCCGCAACCGCGGCTTCTCGCCGTACCGAGGTTCGGGCTCTGACTGAGCAGATCTCGATCCAGTCGAGCGAAGGCGCGGTGCTCGAAGCGCACCTGGCCCGCCCCGGCGTCGGTGGTGGCGGTGGGTTGGCCTCGGTTCTGCTCCTGCACGGTTTTCCGTCAGGGGCGGTGGCAGCATCAGATCTGGCCAACGACCTCCCGGAATTGGCTGACCGGATCGCGACCGAGATGGGATGGGTGGCGCTCTCGCTGCGTTTCCGCGGTTGTGGATCCTCGACCGGCGACTTCAGCCTTGCGGGATGGGTGGATGACGTGCATGCCGGGTTGGCCTACCTGCACGAGTCCGCTCCCCATCACGCCATCTTCGTGTGCGGATTCGGCACCGGAGGCGCAGTTGGTCTGGTAGCGGCGTCGATCGACGATCTCGTCACCGGGGTAGCCGTGTGTGGATCGCCAGCAGATTTCGATGACTGGGCCAGTCGTCCCGAGCGACTCCTTGCCCACGCCCATGAGATCGGCGTCATCAAGACCGCGGCCTATCCCACCGACTTCGCCGGCTGGAAGAAGCAGTTGGCGCAGGTTCGTGCAACGAGAGGCGCCGAGAAGTTCACTCCTCGACCACTCGCGGTGCTTCACGGGTCCGAGGACGAACTGGTCCCACAGCTCGACGCCAGAATGGTGGCGGAAGCTCACGGCGATGCTGAGCTTCGCGTCATTCAGGGAGCTGGTCATCAACTTCGTCATGACCCGCGTGCGCTTGCCATCCTCCTCGGGTGGCTCGAGCGTACGCGTAACGCCATCGAGTGACGGACCCACAGCGGTGTTCCCTATGCCGTTGGATCCGCCTTTGATCGTCCGGCGGCTCGTTGGCCCTTCTTCCACTCCTTGACGGCGGCGAGTGTCTCCGGGCCCGCGATGTCGGCGACCGACCGAGGCTGGTCGTCGGCGAAGGGGCCGGCGCCGCCAACCAGATCCGTCAGCGGGAGGTCGAAGCGCTTCGCAAGGACCGCAACGGTGATCTGTGCCTTCTCGATGCCAAAGCCGGGCAACGATTCGATTCGGGATCGCAGCTCATCGGCTCGCTCGATGCCGGCCCATACGTGCGCCGCATCGCCGTCGAAGTCGTTGGCAATGGTGTGGCACAGCGCCTGAATGCGACTCGCCATCGCCTTGGGGTACCGGTGAATCGCCGGTTTTTCGGCCGCGATACGCACGAACGCCTCAGGATCGAAGTCGGCAATCGCTGCCGCATCGAGTGAACCCCCGAGACGATCGGCCAGTCGTGCGGGACCGGCGAACGCCCAGGTGATCGGTATCTGCTGATCGAGGAGCATGGCAATGAGGAGCGCAAGGGGATCGCGGTTGACGAGATCCTCGCTGCCAGGCGGATCCGTGAAGCAGATTGGCATGACGCAACAGTGCCAGCGCTGCAGTTGAGGTTCCACTTCGATCCCGCCAATGCGCCACAAGTGGCTCCAATCGGGGCACGATAGAGACGATGCACGACCTCCACCGACCACGAGCCGATCCGTGGTGCAGACCTTGCTCGAGCCGTTCCTCGATCTGTCGTGTCGGTCGCAATGCGGCGCGGTCGCATACGCGAACTCGTGTTCGGTTGGTGTTTTGGTGCGTCGTCCTGGGCGTGATGGCCACCGGTTGCGTTGGGGCAGGAGCGGATGAGCTCACCGTGTCAGACGGAGCGAGCGCGCCGACCGTCTTGGCAGCAGAGATCACTGCGTCGACGCTGACCGCGTCGACCGTGCAGCCGACCCAGACCGTGGAGCCAACGCGGCCCGAGACCACGATCACCTCCGTCGAGACCACCACGACGCTGCCGGCGGTTCCAAGCGATCAACGCACCCTCGCGAAGATCGCCAATCTCACTGGCGACCTTGCCTCGAAGTCGGTTGTTGCTTCACAGACAGGGCTCTACATCGCTCAGAACATGATGTACCGACACACGATTTCGGTCTTCGATGCCGACAAGCAGTTGGTCGCAACGGTTCCGGACACGGTCGATCTGGCGGCGCTCGGTCAGCCCGTGACCTCCGCCACTTACCAGGGGTCACCCGTCGAGGCTGCATTCGATTCGGCCGGTCGATACGCCTACGTCTCGAACTACCGGATGTACGGCATTGGTTTCAACGCCGATCCTGGCGACAGCTGCAACAACGATGAAGGGGATCCGAGTTACGTGTATCGGCTCGATCTTGCCAATGTGGCGGATCCCGGGTCGGTGATCGATCGGGCCTACCCGGTTGGCTCAGTGCCAAAGTATGTCGCAGTCAGTCCAGACGATCGACTGCTCCTCGTCACCAACTGGTGCACTTTCGACCTGACGGTGATCGACTTGGCGACCGAGACGACCATTGCCACGCTCGAGCTTGGACGACACCCACGGGGCATCGCAATCACCTCCGACTCGGCCAAAGCGTACGTGACGGTGATGGGCGGTCGCGACATCGCCATCGTCGACTTGGCGACATTCGAGATCGCTTGGCTCGAAGGAGTTGGCCAGGGTCCTCGCCATGTCGTGCTGAGTCCCGATGACGCCACGCTCTACGCCACGCTCAATGGCGAAGGGAAGGTGATCAAGATCGACCTGGCGAGCGGCGAAGTGACCGATCGAGTCTCCACTGGCATCGCACCGCGCAGTATGGCGATCTCTCCCGATGGCACTGCGCTCTACGTCGTGAACTACGAATCGAACACGATGACCAAGGTCCGGTCATCGGATTTCGAGATCCTCCAGACTGTCGACACTGCGCAGCATCCCATTGGGATCACGTACGACTCGTTCAACGATGAGGTCTGGGTGTCGTGCTATACGGGCGTGATCCACGTCTTTGCTGATCAACCGAGCTGAGGCAGGCTGACGGCGAATGAAGTTGCGATCACCTTCGATATGACGGCTGTCCCCTCCAGCGGGCGGGCTGGCAAGTGGTGAACACCATTGGCGGTGACCCAGCGCACGACTTGTTGTTGGGCGCGAAAGAGGCCGAGCGCGGTGGCGCGATGACCAACGGACGACACCGCGATCAGATGGGTCGTTCGTTGGCGAGATCGCTGGCGTAGGACGCTTCGAGTCCGGCCCGGACGTCGCTGAGCCCGATCGGTGCACCCGTGGCCGCCAGAAAACTTTCGGCATGGTCGGGCAAGTTCTCGAACCGGGCCCAGCTCTCGGGTTGCCAGACCTCGCCGCGGCGAAACGCCTTCGCGCAGTGCAAGAACAGATCAGAGACCTCGATCACGACGGCGCACTTGGGTCGGCGAACGAGTTCGTCCCAGCTGGCAAGCAACACCGGATCGGTGGAGATCGAGGCCCGACCATTCAGCCGCAGTGTCTCGTCAGTTCCCGGT
>JBBQUN010000221.1:0-8165 GCA_038212405.1 Acidimicrobiales bacterium
CTCGGCGGCGTGCTCGTTGGAATGTTGGACACGACTCGTCGGTTCAGTCCGACATGGTTTGCTTGATGGTGGCCCCGCCGGCCGATGACGCCGCTCCAACTGAGCCCGCGCCGACGCAACCACCAGCGAGTGAGCCGTCGCCCGCTGCCGCTCGTGCTGCCTTCGAGCGCCACGTGTTGCCCGAGCTCGATGTCATGTACCGCACGGCACGGTCACTGACCGGGAACCACGCCGATGCCGAGGACCTCGTGCAGGACACCCTCGTTCGCGCCTTTCGCGCGATCGAGCGCTTCGACGGACGCTACCCACGGGCCTGGCTGCTCACCATCATGCGAAACGCCAACATCAATCGGGCACGCAAGAAGAAGCCAGACCTGCTCGATGATCCCGACCTCACATTCGAACGTTCGGGCAACTTCGCCGAAACCGCGACTCCGGAGTCCATCACGGTTGCACCCCTGTTCGACGCTGCGGTCGAGGATGCGTTTGCGAGACTCAGTCCCGATTTTCGTCAGATCGTCGAGCTGGTCGATCTGGATGGGTTGGCTTATCAAGAGGCAGCAGACGTCCTCGATATTCCGGTTGGCACGGTGATGAGCCGACTCCATCGGGCACGACGCAAGATCCGTGACGACATCGACGAGCGAGGTCTCGAGTCGCTACGAGCGGATGGGGCCGGCCGGTGATCAAGTTGTTCCGACGCCGCAGACCTGGGCTGACATGTCGTGAGGTCATCGAGGTTCTCCAGAGCTACCTCGATGGTGAGACCGACGCAGAAACCGCCCGAGCGGTCGCTGGTCACCTCGAGATGTGCGTCAATTGCGGGCCTGAAGCGCAGATGTATCGCGACATCAAGGTGTCACTGCGAAACCGAGCGACACCAGTCGACCCCGACGTGCTGGCCAGCCTCGAATCGTTCGGCCGCCGCCTCGCCGCAGGCGAGCAATTCAACTGAGCGCCGCAGGCGAGCAATCCAACTGAATATCAACAATATGGATCAATACACCGTCGTTCGTCGAGGGCGCGCTATCGTTTCAGCGTGCTCTTCCTCTTCGAGCTTCGACGTTCACTTCGACTCCTGAGCCCGGCCGCCGTCTAGAGGCGAGCCGGGTCCGTGTCACGCTTGGAGCCCATTGGCTCGGCGATGACACTTCACTCAGTAGCACCATCCATGACAAACATGTCGAAGAAGACAGTGTCCCAACGACCATGTCATCGAGAACATGTCATCAAGCACATGTCGTTCGAAACTCAACGTCTGAATCCCAGGAGAAATCTCAAATGACCGCACGTACCATCAGCGTCAACGCGAAACCGGGCGTCATGCCCATCCAGAAGTATCAAGCCTTTGCCCCAATCGATCTTCCCGACCGCACCTGGCCCGGAGCCACGATCGACCGAGCGCCGCTGTGGTGCAGTGTTGACTTGCGCGACGGCAATCAGGCCCTCATCGAACCAATGGACGCCGAGCGCAAGCTCACGATGTTCAACGCCCTGGTCGCCATTGGCTTCACCGAGATCGAAGTGGGGTTCCCTTCGGCCTCCGATACCGATTTTGATTTCGTGCGCACGATCATCGAGCAAGACCTGATTCCCGAGAACGTGACCATCCAGGTCCTGACCCAGGCCCGCCCCGAGCTGATCGAGCGAACCTTCGAGTCGATCATCGGCGCGAAGCAGGCCATCGTGCACCTGTACAACTCCACCTCGACGGTCCAGCGCCGTGTGGTCTTCGGCCTCGACAAAGCAGGCATCATCGATATCGCGGTCGAGGGAGCCAAGCACTGCAAGGCCCAAGAGGCGAAGATGGGTGACACGAAAATCCGTTACGAATACTCACCCGAGAGCTTCACCGGCACCGAACTCCCCTTCGCCAAGCAGATCTGCGAGGCGGTGATGGACGTCCTCGAGGCGACGCCCGAGAATCCACTCATCCTGAATTTGCCGGCAACGGTCGAGATGAGCACCGCGAATATCTACGGCGACATGATCGAGTGGTTCGACCGCAACATTCGTGACCGCGAGTCGGTCATCATCTCTCTCCATCCTCACAACGATCGCGGCACCGGAGTCGCTGCTGCCGAGTTCGGCGTCATGGCTGGCGCCGACCGTGTCGAGGGCACGTTGTTCGGCAATGGCGAGCGCACCGGCAACGTCGACATCGTCACCCTGGCCTTGAACCTGTTCAGCCAGGGCGTTGACCCCGAACTCGATTTCACCGACATCAACGAGGCCCGCCGCATCGCCGAGCACTGCAACCAGCTGCCGGTCCACCCCCGCCACGCCTACGTGGGCGATCTCGTCTACACCGCATTCTCCGGTTCCCACCAAGACGCAATCAAGAAGGGCTTCGACGCCATGGCCGAAACCGGCCAGGTGCTCTGGGAAGTTCCGTATCTGCCGATCGACCCGAAAGACGTCGGCCGCACCTACGAAGACGTCATCCGCGTCAACTCCCAATCGGGAAAGGGTGGCGTGGCCTACCTGCTCAAGACCGAGCAGGAACTCGATCTGCCGCGCCGGCTTCAGATCGAATTCACCCGCATCGTGCAACAAATCACCGACACGACCGGAAAAGAAGTCACCGCCGCCGACATCTGGGACGTCTTCTCGGGCGAGTACCTCACGATTGCCAAGCCGTTCGAGCTGCTGAAGTTCTCCACCTCACAAAACGAGCATGGCGAGGATCGCACCTCGATCAAGGCCACCCTGCGCCATGATGGCCAAGAGGTCGCGATCGACGGCGAAGGCGGTGGCTCGATCGAGGCGTTCGCAAACGCCATCCGCACGAGCCTCGGCATCGAGTGTCGGGTACTGGACTATCACGAGCACGCGATTGGGTCCGGCACCGACGTCAAAGCAGCCAGCTTCGTCGAGATGAAAATTGGCGAACGTGAGCTGTGGGGTGTCGGTATTCACTCCGACATCGTGACTTCCTCGTTACGAGCCCTCATCTCGGGTCTCAATCGCGCCAACTGACCCCGGCTCAGATCTCGACCCGGTCACCGCCAACACCGGTGTAGCGAGTCAATGGTCGCGTGAAGCGAAGGTTCCACCAGTCGGTGTCACGGCCGTGGGCGTGGAAGTGTTCCGGCACTTGCCGCATGTGTCGGTCGATACCCCAGCCGTCGCCGAATCGCGCGGTGGCAACGGAACGGAGGAGGTCGAGGAGGTGCTCCACGACCTCCTCCGGTGGGGTCGGCCCATGCCCATGCCATACCACCATTGGCACGCCGCACGCTTCGCAGTCAGCGACCCAACCGTGCTCGTCTTCGACGTACCAATGAGTGAAGCGGTCGGCTCGACAGAGCTCACAGTCGGGCTCGTGGACGAGCCCGGGGTGATCGGGATGATCGATGGTCGCCACGGGTGCGTCTTTCTCGACTTGCTCGGTGCCAGTCGGTCGGTCAGTCAGCAAGTCAGTCGGTCAGAGCCTGTCGAGCGCCATGCGAAGCTCACCGACGAAGTCGATGGCCTGCTCGATCGAGCCTCCGTCGAGCATTCGCCGGATGATCGCCGAGGCGACGACGACACCGTCGGCGATCTGGGAGATCTCTGCTGCTTGTTGCGCGTTCGAGACACCGATACCGATGATGACCGGTTTGTCGGTGATGGCTTTGAGACGGGTCGCCATCTGGGTTGCACTGGCTGCGAGCTCGGCCCGCTCACCGGTGATGCCAACCAAACCAACGCCGTAGACAAACCCGCGAGCGCGCTCGACAACGCGAGGTAGGCGCTCATCGGGCGCAGTGGGTGCCGCCAACATGACGGTCTCGACACCGGCCGCGTCGGCGACTGCGGCCCATGGGCCGACTTCTTCGAGCGGAAGGTCGGGCAGGATCGCAGCACAAATGCCCGCCTTGCGCAGTTCGGCGGCAAAGCGTTCATGGCCCATGTGATAGGCGACGTTGTAGTACGTCATGGCGATCAGCGGAACGCCCGGGTCGGCGGTGGCAACCTCGGCCAACGCCTTGAGTGGGTTCATGCCGTGCTCGAGGGCGATCGTCGAGGCCTCTTGGATCGTTGGGCCATCCATGACGGGATCGGAGAACGGAATACCGATCTCCATCGCGTCGGCCCCCGCTTGGGCAAAGCCTTCGATCAGCCGTGGCCAATCATCGACGGGATAGCCGGCGGTGACGTACGGCAGGAGCAGTTTGCGGCCTTCGGCGCGTTTCGCTCGGAGATGCTCCTCGAGAGTGCCGGTGTAGCCGTTCACGATTGGTCTCCCGGTTTGGCGCGTTCGGCGAGAATTTCGGCCACTTGGGCTACGTCTTTGTCGCCGCGGCCCGACATGTTGAGGAGCACGACCTTGCCTTGCAGTTCGTCCTTCGCCTTGATCATCCACGCCAGACCGTGCGCTGGTTCGAGAGCAGGGATGATGCCTTCGGTGCGAGCCAGGAGCTGGAATGCCTCGATGACTTCGTCATCGGTCACTGCTTCGTAGCGAGCTCGGCCGACGTCGGCGAGATGGGCGTGTTCGGGACCCACACCGGGGTAGTCGAGACCGGCAGAAACCGAGTGGGCTTCCTGGACCTGGCCGAACTCATCCTGCATCAGGTATGAGACCGACCCGTGCACGACACCAGGTACGCGACGACCTACCGCAGCGCCGCCGGCCGGTTCGACACCGACCAGTTCAGCCTCGGTGTCGACGAAACCCGAGAAGATGCCAATGGCATTCGACCCACCACCCACGCAGGCAACAACGACGTCGGGGTCAGCACCATCGAGCATCAGGTGACACTGCGCTCGAGCTTCGTCGCCGATGACGCGATGGAATTCGCGCACCATCCAGGGGTAGGGGTGGGGGCCCATCACCGATCCCAGGCAGTAGTAGGTCGATTCGACCGCAGCTACCCAGTGGCGCATTGCTTCGTTGACGGCGTCTTTGAGGGTCCGGCTGCCCGAAAGCGCGGGTCGCACCTCGGCCCCAAGCAGTTCCATACGGAAGACGTTGAGAGCCTGTCGCTTGATGTCGACCTCGCCCATGTACACGATGCATTCCAAACCGAGCAGCGCCGCCGCTGTTGCGGTGGCGACACCGTGCTGACCGGCGCCGGTTTCGGCAACGATGCGAGTCTTGCCCATGCGCTTGGCCAGCAGCACCTGGCCGAGCACATTGTTGATCTTGTGGCTGCCGGTGTGGTTGAGATCCTCGCGCTTCAACAAGATACGGAAGCCGAGTTCCTTACCCAGGTTGTGACACTCGGTCAACGCCGAGGGCCGACCGGCGTAGTCATTGAGAAGGGCATGGAACTCTTCGATGAACGCGGGATCCGACCAAGCCTCACGAAAGGCATCCTCGAGTTCGATACATGCGGGGACGAGCGTTTCAGGCACGAAACGCCCCCCGAACTGTCCGAACCTCCCGGTGTCATCCGGCTCGCTCATCAACGATGACTTGGTCATTTCCACAGTGGATCTTCCTTCCAATCGAACAGAGGCAGTGTTCCAGACTTCGGCGGTTCCGCAGTGATCCAGTCACTGGCAAATGTGTCGAGATCATCATCTGGCTCGAACTGGTCTTCTCGCTGCTGGGGTTCTCGTGGCTGGGCTTCTTCCGGGAGTGCTTCGAAGGCGGCTCGAGCGTTGGCGATGAAACGGCCGAGCTTGACCGGATCTTTGCGCCCCGGCGATGCCTCGACTCCGCTGGCAACATCGACCCCCCATGGTCGCACCCGCGCGATCGCGTCGCCAACATTGTCGGGACCAAGCCCGCCGGCCAAGATGAAGGGTCTGGTCAGGTTGCGAGCCTCGAGCAACGACCAGTCGAATACTTCGCCACCACCAGGCGATGGTGCGTCGATGAGCAGATCGATCCGTCCGAAGTCCTCCAACCGGTCGAGTGCCGGATCGAGGACCGCGAACGCCCGAATCACCGCAGGCACACGCTCGGCGATCCAGCGAGTATCTTCGGCGTTCTCGTGACCGTGGAGCTGCACCGCTCGTAGTCCGATGGTGTTGGCGATCTCGACCACCCGGGATCGGACCTCGTTGCGAAACACCCCGACGCTGAGGATCTCCGGTGGAAGACGCCGAACGATGTCACGAGCAACGTCTTTGGTGACTTGGCGACTCGAGGGGGCAAAGATCAACCCGACGGCGTCGGCGCCGAGCCCCGCCGCAAGCAATGCATCCGTCTCATTGGCGATGCCACAGATCTTCACGAACACAGCATGACCGGGGGTTTCGTCATTCGCAGCTGTTGGAGGGGCGTCACCTCGCAAACGGTAGTCCGATGCGGGCGATGAACCGCCGGAATTGTCCAGCTCGGCACATTCCTTGCCGGGGGCGGCACTCAGACTGCTCGAAGGGCAGCAACCGCAGCCGCTGGATCGCCTGAGGTGACCAACGATTCGCCAACGAGCACGGCGTGATAACCAGCCGCTTTGAGTGCCGGGCAGTCCTGCGGGCCACGGACACCGGACTCTGCGACTCGAACCACCTCATCAGACAACGATCGACCAACTCGAATGGCGCGCTCGGTGTCGACTTCGAAGGTGACGAGGTCTCGTTGGTTGACCCCGATCAGCGTGGCCCCAACAGCCATGGCCCGCTCGACCTCGGCTTCGTCATGGGTCTCGACGAGCACGTCGAGACCGAGGTCGATGGCCAGCGCATGGAAGTCAGCGAGTTCGACATCATCGAGCGCGGCCACGATGAGCAGCACCGCATCGGCACCCATGATCCGAGCGTCGCAGACGTCGTTGGCCGCGACGGTGAAGTCCTTTCGCAAGACCGGGATCGATACGGCGGCCCGAGCTTGTTGGAGGTCACCGATGCTGCCTCCGAAGTCGTTCACGTCGGTGAGCACCGACAGCGCGGTCGCGCCACCGCGTTCATACGCCTGGGCCCAGCTCGCCGGATCGACCCCGGGATTGAGATCACCCTTGGACGGCGAGCGACGCTTGATCTCGCTGATGACGCCCAGCCCATCGACGCCGGCGAGTGCTGCCCGGAATCCCCTGGTTGGATCCGCCGATCGTGCCGTCTCGATCAAGTGATCGAGACGGCGGTCATCGGCGTTGGCCGCGGCCCGGTGATCGGCAAGAATGCGGTCGAGGTAGGTGGTCACCCGCTCAGTCTGGCAGGACGATCAGAAGGCGAGACCCTTTGCCACCACTGGGTCGAGCATCGTCACCTCGGGGCGACCGCCAAGCAGCGATCCGAGCGCTCCCATCGATGCCTTCATCGCCTCACCCTTGCCATGCACCTTGAGTGCGTCGGCGTCGGTGTACATCTCGAAGAAGTAGTACACACCTGGCTCGGCGCGATCGGCATGGGCCGAATAGACCTCGAGCCCTGGCTCCTCGGCGGCGGCCTCGATCAGCGACGCGAGCGCCACCTCGAGTTCATCGGACTTTCCTTCGGCTGCGGTCAACTTGGCAATGAGCGTGATCTTGGACATGGTTCGCAAGCTAGTGCGTTCATCAGGCCCTAACAAAGAGGGCCTACGCTCCTACTCGATGGCCATGCACTCCCCGACCGATGCCGCACTCCCCCTTCGAGTCGTCATCGTCGAAGACGAACCTGACATCGCCGACCTCCTCGCCACCTATTGCCGGCGGGAGGGATGGGCGACCACCCTGGCCGGCGACGCTGACCGCGGGCTCGAACTGATCCGTTCGCATCGTCCCGATGTCGTCCTGCTCGATGTCGGACTGCCGGGACCGATGGACGGCTTCGATCTGTGCCGCCAGCTCCGAGCGACCAGCAACGTCCCGGTGCTCTTCCTCACCGCTCGCGACGACGAAATCGACCGAATTCTCGGACTCGAGCTCGGGGCTGACGACTATGTCACCAAACCATTTTCCCCGCGTGAGGTGATGGCCAGGATCAAGGCCATCCTGCGACGTGGCGCGGCTTCGACCGACACATCGAACGAAGCCGATTTCGACTCGATTCACGTCGATCTCAACCGCCGAGAGGTCTTGGTCGACGGCCAACCAGTGGCACTCGCTACGCAGGAGCTCGCCCTCCTCGATCACCTCGTTCGCCACCAAGGTCAGGTCCTGTCCCGCGATCAGATCCTTGCCGGTGCGTGGGGCGACGGTTGGATCGGCGACACTCGAACCGTCGATGTCCACATCCGCCAGCTTCGCAAGAAATTGGGCGACGATCTCCCGCTGGCGACCATTCGCGGCTCGGGTTACCGACTCGGC
>JBBQUN010000222.1:0-8130 GCA_038212405.1 Acidimicrobiales bacterium
GCCAGGTCGCCGTCGGCACCAGGGAAGGTGCCGTCGAGGATCTCGCCAACCTCGGGCCCGGGTGGGCGAGCGGCCGACGATGCCTCGCCGAAGGCTCGAGCCTCGACCGGTGACATGGATTCGTAGGGCGGCAGCTCCATCAAAGCCATCATGTCGAGCAACATCGCAACGTCGGGCTGGAGACGGCGGATGATGCCCTCGGTGCGTGAACGCTTGTCGGGCCCGGCGAGCTCGAAGCCCATGAAGCCGCTCTCCATGACCTCGTTGCAAGCCCGGCGATACGAATCGACACCGCCGACGTAGGGCAGGAACATGCGGGGCTTGCCGGGAACGTTGGCTCCCATGTACCACGAGTTGGCTTGCGGGTAGAGGGTGATGTTGGCGCAGTCGTTGACGTGCACGCCCCAGCCGTCTTCCGCTGCTCGGGTCGGCTCGATGGTCTCGTAGCCGGCAGCGCGCATCTTCACCAGCGTGTCGGTCACCCAGTCGACGTGTTGCTCGATCGACACCGCCATGTTCGACAGCACCGAAGGACTCCCGGGACCGGTCACCATGAAGAAGTTCGGGAACCCAACAGTGGTGAGACCGAGATAGGTCTTGGGCCCAGCCGCCCACTTGTCGGCCAGCTTCTCGCCGTCGCGACCCTCGATGTCGACCGAGACGATCGCTCCGGTCATGGCGTCGAAGCCGGTGGCGTACACGATGGCGTCGAACTCATAGGCCCGGTCGCCGCCTTCGTCGTTGGCGACCGTGATGCCGGAACTGGTGACGGACTTGATCGGGTGCTTGTGCAGATCGACCAACGACACATGATCGAGATTGAACGTCTCGTAGTAGTTGGTGTCGAGACAGGGCCGTTTGGTGCCGAACGGGTAGGTGGTCGGGCACAGGGTCTCGGCAACGTCGGGGTCATTCACCGTGGCGCGAATCTTGTTGCGAATGAACTCCGAGAGCAGTTCGTTGGAAGCCGCGTTCACCAGGATGTCGTTGTAGACACCGAGGATGCCGAGTTCGCCTGCCTCCCAGGCTTCTTCGAACGCAGCCTCCCGGTCGGCGTCGCTGACCTGGAGGGCGCTGAATTGAGCGGCTTCGGCCGGGGTGCCGCCACGGCTCCAACGAGCCGCTTCACGGTAGGCAGCGCGATCGGCTTCGAGGACGGCCAGCTTCTCGGGCTTGACCGGACCGTTGCGGGCCGGGATCGAGAAGTTCGGGGTGCGCTGGAAGATCGTGAGCTCGCTGGCCTGGCTGGCGATGATCGGAATCGATTGGATACCCGACGAACCGGTGCCGATGACGCCCACCCGCTTGCCGGTGAAGTCGACTCCTTCGTGGGGCCAGCGGCTGGTGAAGTAGACCTCACCCTCGAACGATTCGGCACCCGCGATGTCGGGTGACTTCGGCAACGACAGGCAGCCGGTTGCCATCACGTAGTGCCGACAGGTCACCTCGGTGCCGCGATCGGTCCGTAGATGCCAGCGGTTGGTGTCGGCGTTCCAGCGGGCGCTCTCGACCTTGGTCGAGAACTCGATGTCTTTGCGCAGATCGTGCTTGTCGGCAACGTGCTGGAGGTAGCGAAGGATCTCGGGCTGCGTGGCGTAACGCTCCGACCAGGTCCACTCGGTCTCGAGGGAGGGATCGAAGCTGTAGGAGTAGTCGACGCTTTGGATGTCGCAGCGGGCCCCCGGGTAGCGGTTCCAGTACCAGGTGCCGCCGACGTCGTCGCCGGTCTCGAGCACTCTGGCCGAGAACCCCTCGTTGCGGAGACGGTGCAGCAGATAGAGCCCGGCCATGCCGGCTCCGACGACAACGACGTCGAGATCACGTACGTCGATCGTTGCCTCGGTTGGAGTGCCGGTAGTTGTGTCTTCACCAGACATTCGAGTCCCCCTCGATGGTCAGCGGTTTGTGGTCCGGGCATTGTCACACGACGCACCCTCGACCTCCCAAACGGACGAGAGTCGCTCAACCCCGCGCAACCGGCGAGCCGTTCAACCAAACAGCGAAACCGGCGAGTGGCTCAGCCACCGGTGGCTGATCCACTCGCCGGTTTAGGAGGATGGCTGCTGGGCTCGCCAATTTCGTCGGGGGGTGCTTGGCGGGGTGGGTCCTCGACGGGGTGGTTGCTTGGCGGGATCGTGCTCGAGTCAGAGGGTGGCGAGGAGGTCGTCGAAGGATTCCGCGACGTGACGACGGAACTCGGCGGGGTCGTCGATGGCGGTTGGGTCGATGAACAGGCCGATGTCGAAGTTGTTCTCCGACGACATGGCGGTTGCGTTGCAGGGGGTGCCGGCCAGGGGTCCCATGGTGACGGTGCCCATCACCTTGGACCCAACGACGTACACCGGGAACGGAGCGCTGCGAAGATTCGAGGTGGCGATGTCGATCTTCATTGCCTGTGCCCTGGCCGCTCGGGTGATGACCGAGGTGGGGAGGAGGTTGACCACGCCGGAGAGGACGGTCATGCCGCCGCCCCTGGTGGCATCGTCTTTCGCGTGTGCGATGCGCTCCTGCACATCGGCGAGGCGGTCGACGATCGAGAGCTCGGCGCCCGACACTCGCACCGGAACCGGAACAAATGCGTTACCACCGGCCGCTGAGCCTTTGCGGGTACTGAGCACGAACGAGGTGTTGATGGACTCCAGCGGGGTGTTGCGATCGTGGTGGTAGCGAACGACGGCCTCGGCGATGCCGGCAAGGAACGCATCGTTGATGGTGGCGTCGTGGCGTTTTGCCGCAGCCTTCAACTGGTCGAGCGGGACCCGTACATGCTCGAGATGACGGTGCCGGGATCGCTGATGCCAAAGCGGTGATCCGCTGGTTGCCTCGCCCCCGGTGTTGATGAGCTGCCCAACGCTGCTGCGAGCGGTGGCGGCCAGGTCCTCGAGCCGGTCGCTTGCCCGAGCGGGATCGGCCGGCCACATGGCGAGCTCGCCGGCCAGACGACGGCTGAGGCCGAGCTGACGTCGCACCAGATGCGACGTCGATCGGGTCACGGTGCTGCGAAGATCGGTGGCGAGATCGCCACCCGACTCCTTCTTGGCGTAGGTCTCGACTTCATCGGCGATGAGCTGCTCGAGGTCGATCTCGGGCGGGAGTGGGTCGTTGGCGCTTCGACCCTGATAGAGCTCGGAAAGCCGGATCTGGCCGATGCCGTCGGCAACGGCGTGATGGGTGAGCATCCAGAGCGCACCACCGCCGGATTCGAGCCCGTCGATGGCTACGAAACGCCAGAGGGGGCGGGTGCGATCGAGCGGCTCGAGATAGAGCTGCGTTGCCGCCTCGTACAGATCCGCCTCGGTTCCGCCATTGGGGAGGGTCAGACGGCGGAGGTGGTGGTCGAGTTTGAACTCGGGATCGGGAGCCCACGCGGGCGTCGAGATGCGGCCGAAGCCGGGGACCACCCGCTGGCGAAAGCGCGGAATGTGGGCGACGGCGTATCGCATCACCCGCTGGAACGCCACGAAGTCGAGCGGTTTGTCGAGGAGCACCAGCGCAGCGCCGCTCGGGTTCAGCCACGGATCCTTCTCGATGTTCCACATGAGTGCTTCGTGTTCGCTCATGCGCTCGGCCGACTCGATGGTACGGGGCTTGTCGTGGACGGGCTTGTCGTGGACGGGCTTGGGAGCAGACTCGGTCATCGCGCTCAACCCTTCTTCTCGGTGTCGAATCCGGGACGGCGCTCGCGTTCGGCTTCGGGGTCGCCTGAGTAGCCGGGCGGGAACGTGCGCATCAACTCTTCATGGGTGGGGGTGTGGTGTTCGCGGGCTTCGTCGGGAAGGAGGTCGACCAGCGTTTTCATGATTCGCTTGGTGTCGGCATCGGCGCTCCTGTACTTCAGGTCGACCGGTGCGCCGACGGTGGCGGTGACGGTCGCCCGATGTCGGGGATCGAGGTTTGGCAGACGGGCGCTGCGGGGCCAGACCTTCTCGGTTCCCCAGAGTCCGACGGGAATGACCGGGGCCTTGGTCATTGCGGCCAGGCGAGCCGCGCCCCAGCGGCCCTTGAGCTCGGGTTCGAAGAAGGCCGGGCCTCGTGGAATGGTCCCTTCCGGAGCCATCATCAGCATCTCGCCACCGGCCAGCGCGGCAGCAGCAGCCTGGAGCGGCTCGTCGGACCCGGTGCCGCGGTCGACTCGGACGCCGCCCATGCCTCGCATGATCTTCCCAACGATGGGGACGTCGAAGACTTCCTTCTTGCCGAGGCTGCGAACGGTGCGGCCGGCCTTGGCCGAGACGTAGCCCATGACGGTTGGGTCGAAATACGAGCGGTGGTTGAACACCACGATGGCTGGCCCATCGGTGGGGATGTTCTCGACACCGCTGATCTCGATGTTGGCCATGGTCGAGAACTCCGGACGCATGAAGGGGCGGGCCCAGTCCTGGAGTTCACGACCGGCGATCTTGAAGACGCCTTCGTTCTTGTCGAGGTGGCGGATCTGCCAGCCCTTGAGCAGTGCGACCGATGCCAGGCGGAGGTCGGGGTTGACGGCGATGGCGGTGCCGACCGAGTCGAGCAGCGGTGAGTCGAAGTAGCTGTCGGAGTAGGCGGTGCTGCGGGCGAGGTCGACACCGTTGGCCGCTGCCCAGTCGCCAACTGCGGTGGCCTTCGCCTTGCCCCACACGAAGGTGCCAGCGTGTTCGCCGTTGTAGTTGGTGCCGTCGTCGAGCCATTCGGTGGCGATGACGTGATCGAAGCCGAGCCGCTCAGCGAACGGACGGACGAAGGCGGAGGGAGAGGTGGTGGCCATGACCAGGAGGTCGCCCTTGGCTCGATGTTGGTCGAACACGACCTTGGCGAAGGGCATGAGCATCGACTCGAGCTCGGCCGCAGCAGCAGCCATGGCTTCGCCGATGCCGGCGACCGGCCAGCCCTTGGAGGTGCGGACCCCGAGTTTGGCCGGCTGCATGAGGATCCAGCTCTCACCGAACGTCTCGTAGAACTTGAGGAAGGCGTCGGCCAAGGGGAGTTGGGGAACATCGCCGTGCCCGGCCTTTGCGAGATGGCGTTGGAACACCGGGGCCGACGAGCTTTTGATGAGGGTGCGGTCGAGATCGAAAATGGCTGCGGTACTACTCATGCCCGACAGACTATGTCAGTGACTGACATTCGTCAAGGGCTGACAAATGACGGTCGCTGACCTAAGATAGCTGCTGTGACCTCATTGACCGAGATGCTCGAGCAACCCACCACGAGCGAAGGCGCCGACGACGGCCGACGTGACCGCAAGAAACGTCGGACCCGTGACGACTTGATCGAAGCAGCGGCGGCGCTGTTCGCCAGTACCGGCTTCGACGAGACGACCACCACCGACATCGCCGAGTTGGCCGACGTTTCCCAGCGCACCTTGTTTCGGCACTTTCCCACCAAAGAGGCGTTGCTCTACGGCGATATGGACGACCTCCAGTTGGCGTTGCGAGAGGCCTTTGTCGCACGGCCGACCAACGAGTCGATCCTCGATGTCGTTCGTCACGCCATGCTTTGCGTTGCCGGCGACTTCGATGCGAATCGCGAGCGTCGCCTTCTTCAGGTCCAACTGGCAGCAGCGACCCCCTCGGTGTCGGCCCACAGTCGAGCGGTCGTCCAGGCACAATGGGAGCGAGAGATCATCGCGGCGGTGGCCAAACGGCTCGACGTCGACCCTGTTGCCGATCCCCGGCCCGAGATCTTGGCCGGCGCCGCAATGTCGGCGATCCGGGTTGCGACCCGGCAATGGACCGCCGGCGGTGGAACGGCCGTCTTCGGTGAACTGGCCGATACCGCGCTCGCCGCGATCGGTGATCTCGGCATGGTGGAGCCGTCTTCCTGAAGAGCTCGGCTCGAAAAGAGGTGCTTCGAGTGGAATTGAGCTAGAAACGAACCCTAGTCATCTTCAACACACCCGGAGTGTTCCCACATGCGCGAAGCAGTCATTGTTTCCTATGCCCGCACGGGGTTGGCGAAGTCTGCCCGCGGCGGCTTCAACATCACCCCCACCATGACCATGGCCGCTCATGCCGTTGAGCATGCGGTCAAGAAGTCGGGCATCGAGCCCGAAGCCGTCGAGGACTTCTACCTCGGCAACGGCGCCCATGGCGCCGGCAACCTGGCCCGCCTCGCCGGCCTGCTCGGCGGCCTGCCGGTCACCACCGCCGGTGGCACCGTGCAGCGTCACTGCTCGTCGGGTCTCAACGCGATCGCTTCCGCTGCCAACTACATCAAGGCCGATGGGGCCAAAGTGGTCGTCGCCGGCGGTGTCGAGTCCATTTCGATGCCCAATCCCGGTTTCGGCGGGGCCGCCAACATGGACCCAGCCCTCTCCGAGGAGTACCCGGCCATCTACATGGCCATGATCGAAACGGCCGACATCGTTGCCGAGCGTTACGGCATCAGCCGTGAGTACCAAGACGAGTACTCCCTCGAGTCGCAGCGCCGCACCGCTGCCGCTCAGGCCAACGGGCTGTTCGACGACGAGATCGTCCCCATGAACACCAAGATGAAGCTCGTCAACAAAGAGACCGGCGAAGAGTCCATCGTCGACTACGTGGTCGACAAAGACGAGTGCAACCGTCCCAGTACCGACATGGAGGGTCTGGCCCGGCTCAAGCCCGTTCGAGGCGAAGGCAACTTCATCACTGCAGGCAACGCCAGCCAGCTGTCTGACGGCGCTGCGGCCGTCGTCATGATGGATTCCGAAGAGGCCGAGCGTCGTGGCGTCGAAGCCATGGGTGCCTTCAAGGGCTTCGCCGTTGCCGGTTGCGAGCCCGACGAGATGGGTATCGGACCGATCTACGCCGTGCCACGGCTGCTCGAGCGTCATGGGCTCACCGTCGATGACATCGACCTGTGGGAACTCAATGAGGCCTTTGCCAGCCAGTGCCTCTACTCCCGTGACAAGCTCGGCATCGATCCCGAGAAGTACAACGTCAACGGTGGCTCGATCTCGATTGGTCACCCGTTCGGCATGACCGGCACTCGTTGCGCCGGTCACCTCCTCCAAGAGGGCAAGCGTCGTGGCGCCAAGTGGGGCGTCGTCACCATGTGCATCGGTGGCGGTCAGGGAGCAGCGGGTCTCTTCGAGATCTACTGATCCGACCGACCATCGAATTCGATCGACGGCTCCACCTTTCGGGGTGGGGCCGTCGGCGCTTTTGGATGAGGGGACCAGCCCGCGAGGTGGTCGATAGCGGCTGATTCGTCGATCCTCACGGTCACAGTGTCGGAACCTCCGCGATCACTACGACAACGGGGTTCTCCTGGACGCTGCTGTCTACGCTGAGCCGATGGAGAGCCTCCGCAGGATCACGCCCGGTCGAATCGAGCGACTGCGTAACGAACTCGTCGACGAGGATACCGGGATCATCGAAGCATCGAGCGATCCCGACGCACTGCTCGACGAGCTCGACTATGCGCTGCATCCACCTCGCCATGAGCACCATGTTCCTGCCTACGGGTCCTTCGTGTTACCGACCACGTTGCCAACGGCGTGGCAGGAGGCCACAGGGCTCGTTCCGACGGTGTCGAAAACGCTGGTCGCACTGGGCGACAGCGTTCGTCGCTACGCCGATGGGCTCGCCAGTTGGACCATTCGCTCGACGGAGGGCGTCGCCAGCATCGTCGTTTTCGATCGAGCTGCGGGTTCCGAACGCGATCTCGTGGTGTTGGCCGAAGCGACTGGTGGCATGATCGTTCAGCGCCGCCACGACAACGGGGTTCGAGTTGTTGGGTCCTTTGGTGTCGCTCGCTTCGACGGCGTCGATTGGCACGTCGAACCGCCATTCGGATCGTGGCTCGAACGCGCCAGCTGCGGACTCGATCCTGTTGGCACTGCGCACCTCGAACGACTCCTGCGCTTCGCCGTGACCTGGGGGCCAGCGGCATTGGCGCCCTGTTCGTGTTCGGCGAGGTCGCACCCGAAGCGACCGCCCTTGATACGACAGCAGCCCTTGATACGACAGCAGCACTTGATGCGACAGCAGCACTTGATGCGACAGCCGCACTTGATGCGACAGCAGCCCTTGATGCGACAGCAGCCCTTGATGCGACAGCACTCGACACGCCGCCGCCGATGCAGCTGGAGAGACCGACGGTGCTCGGACCGCTGCGACATGCTCTCCGCCAGGTCGATGGGGCCACCATGTTCGACCCATCGGG
>JBBQUN010000223.1:0-8067 GCA_038212405.1 Acidimicrobiales bacterium
TCCGGTCGACGTGTTCTTCAACACCACCGCGTTCCACGCAGAAGCAGCGACCCGTGTCCGGTTCGAGTCGTTCGCCGGCAACCAGGTCCCCTTTCTGGCCTGCAACGATCTGGCGGTGTTCAAAGCATTCTTCAACCGCACCAAGGACTGGGCCGACCTCGAAGCCATGCACGAAGCGGGCACGCTGCACGCCTCGAGCGTCCTCGGTGTCTTGGTCATGTACTTGGGTGGCAGCGACCCGAGGATCGAACGCCTCCGTCAACTCGCCCGTCCCGCGTAGCCGAACGTTACATCTGCCCGACGAGGGCGGCCTCGGCCGCCTCGAGCGGAACCGCTCGGCCAAGAGCTGGAGCTTGGTCATCAACTCGCTTCGTGTTCGAGAAAAATAAAATAGAAGATAGACAAACTGACATATTTCGTTTGTTTACGGTACAAACGTTCGATACACTTGCTCCCATGGTTCCTGGCGGAAACACGACGGAAAGCTTCGACGACGGCGCAGTGGCGATTGCGGAATCGACCACTGATGTTGTGGTGCAGCGCCAAGCCGAACGACTCGACCTGCGGGCGATCGACGTTGCCGGTTTGTCGAAGGCCGAGTTGCACGATCTGATCCTTGCCAGCGAAGAAGTCGCACGGCAGGCCAAAGCCGATCTCTACCAGCTGTGCGCCGAGGCGAAGAAGCGCCAAGCCCCATCGATCGATCGGTACCGCAACGAAGCGCTGTGGTTGGCTCACTCGTTGCGTATGGCCAAGGGCGCCGCCGGCGGCATCATCAATCGCGGGTCCCTCATGTTCGATCGCCACCCCGAGATCGGCGAAGCGTTCCGGGCCGGTCAGATCAGCGACCATCACCTCGACCTGTTCATGCGGGTCTGGAACAAGCCGATGCTGCGATCGTTCCTCGCACGAGATCTCACGGCGCTGCTGGGGTTCGCCAGCTACGAGTGGTTCGACTGTCGGGCGCTGTTCGTGTCGTGGGAAGTGTTGGTCGATCCAATCGATCCCAACGAATACGCCGAGCGGGCCTATGCCGACCGTGCGCTCAACTTCACCGACAATGTCCAACAGCAGGTGCTCTTGGAGGTCCTCACTCCAACGGCGGTGTTCGCAACGGTCGAACCGGCAATCAAGCTGTTGGCCGACGAGATGTTCGAAGCCGACTGGGCCGAAGCCCTTGCGCGTGTCGGCGACGACGCCACCATGGACGACCTGCTCCGCACCGACGCCCAACGCCGCCATGATGCGCTGTTCCGGTTGGTGCGCAATGGCATCGGCGCCGATCCTTCGACGGCGAACCTGATGGTCAACGTGTCGGTTGATGCCGAGACGCTGATCGAAGAAGCCGAACGACGCGACGCAGAAGCGAGCGGTGAGGCACCCTCGGCCCCGGCAAACACCGTCGATGAGGTGTTGCGGCGAGTGAAGCGTCGTCGGTGCGAAACCGCATCGGGTCGCCCCATCTCGCCGGCCGACGCTCTCGACTTCGCCGTTGCCGGCCATGTGCGACTGTTCGTGATGAACACCAAGACTCGTGATTTCGAGGCGTCGGCCAAGAAGCGGTTGTTCGACCGGGAGCAGCGCATCGGGGCGATGATCCGTGACCGTCACTGCCAGGGCCCCGGTTGCGACACCGCCGCCGAGCACTGCCAGGCCGATCATCGGGTGCGCTTCACCGACGGCGGGCCGACGGTGCCCATCAACATCGAGTCCCGATGCGGGCCGTGCCATCGCCACAAAACCCGGCTCGAAAACCTCGGGCTCTGGCCGCCCGGTACCTGAACAGCTCTGCGCCCTGACCCGTTCAGCTCAGCCCGCTCGTACCCGGTCGAACCAACCGCCAACGATGCCCCGCACTCGGCGGGGTCATCAGCGCGCCGTGTCAGCTGCCCGTTCCGGAGGCAGACGCCGAGGGTGTGGTCGTCGTCCCAGTCGACTCGGTCGGCGAGTTGATACTCCGCAGCGATGGTTCGGGTCAGCACCATCGACGCCGGATCGGGCTGCTGCCGTGAACTGGTCGCTAACGATGCTCTGCGGTTGCGGCGTAGCCGGTGACTTCTGATGCGCCCGCGGCTTTGAGTACACGAGCGGCCTCGGTCATGGTCGACCCGGTCTGCACGACGTCGTCGATCAGCAGCACCCGGATGCCGTTGAAGTCGAGTCCGGTCGAGAACGCTCCTGCGAGCTGGTGGGGTCGATCACCGATCGGGCAGTGCTTCATCTGGGACAAGCCGGGGCGGACCGACAGTGCGTGAACGACGAACGGTGCCGAGGTGGCGAAGGCAATCTCTTCGGCAAGGATCGAAGGCAACTCCGACAAGCCAGTGGCTGCTGGTCGCCGTTGCCGAGGTGAGGTGATGGGAACGACCACATCGAATCTGGCCAGCGAACGATTGGCAAAGTACGGCGAGTGGGTCGGATGACTGAGCGAGTTGAGCCAGTGGCCCATCGTCCGACCGAGTTTGCGGGCCGCTTGGGTGTCGCCAACGCTGCCCGCACCCTGGAACTTGGCATCGTGAACGATCTGGCCGGCGTCGGTGCGCCTGGTCCGGTTCGAGTGGCGATCGAGAACCCAGCATTCGTCGAGGATTCGACCCATCGGAATGAGACGGAGACCCTGCGTGCCGATCTGATCGAGCGCTGGGTCGAACGGTCGGTCCACCAATCTCGTGCCAGGGCGATGCCGAGGGCAGAACGAGATGTCGCACGCCGGGCACGGATCCCCGGACATCCACGTCCATCGAGCACCGCCGGTCACGTCGACTCCGCTGCGGCGCGAACGACCAGCCACACGTTGAGCGACGACGATTGCATCACTCCAGGGTGTCGCACAATCTCACCGCTGTCAGCGAGCAATTGTCACCAGAGGTGGCAGGGAGTGTTGTCGACTCTTTCACTTGTCGTCGGTCGATGCCTGTGGGCCTTCGGTCAGCTCGAGCGGCGAGCCAGAGCGTCGAGGTAATCGATTGGTGGCAGCTTCGACCGCTTGCTTCGCCTTCTCTGCGCCACCGTCCAACGTGTCGCGCATTCCCCTGCGGTCGGCGGGCACGTGCGGATCGTAGAGGAGGGAACGCTGATCGCTGAACCAGCTCAACAGCTCGTCGGCTTCGCCACGCTCGACTTCGAGCTTCTTGGTCTGGAAGGGACTGACGAGATCGAGCTGATTGCGCTTCAGGAGTCGAGCGACGATTGAACGAAGGTGGTCAATGAGCTGCTGATCCGCTTTGTTGTGGTGGGCGATCAGCCGGTGGGCGGACGTGATTGCTGCTGGGAGTTGATACGGTTCGGTGGCTTCGATGTTGGCGAGGCGGAACCGCTGATAGAGAGCGATGTTGTACTCCGCAACGGTCAGCAGAGCGAGCGACTCGGCCAGCAGCCCGTCGTCGGTCAGTTCACCGAGCGAACCGACGTTTGCTCGCGGGCCGACTCGTTCGACGGCTATTTCCACCTGTTTCACCGCCGCCTGCAATGCCAGCCCGACGGCAGCCGATTGCAGCGACATCGCATTCTGCGGGCTCACTGTGACTCTCTCGAATTCCAGTTGACCGGCGATCCGCTTGCCGTCATGAACGAACCCCCGAAACCCGCCGTCAGCGGTTGACAGCTCGCCGAACTTGGCAATCAGTTCCTTGCTCGCTCGGTCAGTTGTATGTATTCGGTGGTCTCCACCTTGGTAGAGAGGGCCGTGGCCATCGCCGCAGCGGTGTTGCCGATCGTTGTGCGGGTCGCTCGACCTGGAGTCGTTCGAGAATCTGGCGTTGGAACGGGTAGGGCTCGATCTCGAACGGGTTGAGGATCGAGTCGTCTGACTGGGCGGCGGCGGTTGCTCGGGCGAAGCGCTCGGTGTCGAATGGTGCGAAGTGCGGGTCGGCCCAGGAGGTGGCGAAGGTCCGTTCGAACGAGGCGATCAGGTCGGGGTTGAGCCGTTGCGACGCTCGGACGTTCCACTCGAGCCCGTCGACCTGAGCCGAGAACGTGAGGTTCGACGAGCCGATGTAGACGGTCGAGAATCCGCTCGCCCGCTGGAACATCCACGCCTTGGCATGGAGCCGAGTCGTCGAAGTGTCGTAAGAAACCTCCACCTGGGCACCGAGTGCGGTCAGTGCATCCAGCGCTCGCTGCTCGGTGCTGCCGGCTACCGACCCTCGGCGGCGATGGCTCGAAGGGTCGTAGAGGCCGGGGCCGAGTTCGGGCACGGCCCCATCGTGGCGCAATCGGCCGACCAACTCGAGGATCTCCCGGAGGGTGACACACGTGGTCTGCATACTGAGGCGATCGGAGCTGGTGCTCCCGGACAACCCCTTGCAGCAATCGAAGGAAGCACCCACAATGAAGATCTCAGAGAAGGACCGTCTCGATCTCCGTCAGGAACTCGGGCGAGTCTTCTCCAACAAGCGATTCGCCGAGATTGCCATGGAAGCCATGCCCCCAATCGACTACGACCAGCTCGCCACCAAGAATGATGTCGCCGTGCTCGGCAGAGAGCTTCGCGGCGAGATGGCCCAACTGCACGGTGGCATCAAGGGCGACATGGCTGGACTTCGAGCCGAGATGGTCGACTTCCGTTCAGAAATTCGACCGGATATGGCGGACTTCCGTTCGGAGGTGCGAACCGATACTGCCAGGCTGCGCAGTGAGTTGGCCATCCTCGCTGCAGACACCAAGCTGGACTCGGCGAACCTCAGTCGTGAGGTGACGCGGATGACTCGCCTCGCCATTGTCAGCCAACTGACGGCACTGATAGCAGTAGTGACGCTCGTGATGAACACCGTCTGATCCTCGCCACGACCCCAAAGTGTCCCCAACAACGATTGGCTGAATCGTTAGCCGCGGACTGCGGGGTCGATCGTGACGCCGACCGGCATGGCCTCGGTTGCCATGAGGTGATGGATACCACCGTCGGTGTCGCTGATCAGGTAGCGGTAACCAGTTCGCTGCTTCTTGGCCAGGTCACCAAGGTCGTGATCGAAATCTTCCCAGGTGTCGGCATCGAGCTCGATGGTGGCGCCGGGTCCGCGATTCCCGCCTTCGGTGCCCGGATCGGTCGTGTGCTCGACTCGATCGTCTCTGAAGCCAATGCCCTTGACTCGGACTCGTGGCCCAAGTCGACCTTCGGCCCGGAGGTAGATCCAGCCACCCTGGCGTAGTTGCGCCGGGAAGCCGCCGGTGGCGAACAACCAATCGTTACCCGGCCCGTTGCGATGCTCATCGAAACTGTGGACCGAGTAGCTGAGATCACGGTCGCCGCTGAGACTGGGCAAGCGATCCACGGCCGATTCCGGCATGGCCCGACTGCCGCGGACCCGAGCTTTGGCCTTGACCGGCTCAGGGGGCGGCCGAGGGCCCGCCGGACGGGCATCGAATGGCTTCATCATGCAGTCGGTGCACGTCGCCCATGGCTGGGGCATTTCGTGCTCGCAGATGTAATCGATCGCAACCTTCACGTGCCGAACTCCTCGTTTGTTCTCATCCTTCCTATCGGCCAAGGTTCACAACTGCTTGCTTGGCGAACAACGCAATCAAAGCGCAACTCGGCCGATAGGTCGCTCGAACTATTTGTTTCGGTCGCCGGGAACTGGATTCTTGCCGGCTCCGTCTCAAGTGGATCGATCGGCAACGTGCCGCTCGATCCGGAACAACCGGACAGAACGCAGGAGCAGTCATGCAGAAGTCACGTCTCAAGGTGATTGGAGCAACAGCGGCCGTTGCCGTCGTCGCCGGTGGCGGCGTCGGGGCATGGTGGATCACGAACGACTCGTCGAACCCGACCGTCGTTTCGGCCGCAGAGGGCGCCGAGGCACGGGCCGAGCTTGGCTTGCGTCTGCCCGGCGGTGGAGGCGAATCAGCACTCGCGGCGACCCCGGCCGGCACCAAGCTGGCCGCCGACTCGATGTCGATCGACTGCGGTGTCCCCTACGTCCCGACCGCTGAGGAACTGGCGGCTGCCAACGCCGACACCGATGCGCTGGCCGCAGTGCTCGACCGATTCGGTGCCACGTACTCGGTGGTCACGACCGATGACGGCTTCACCTACATCGAAAGCGACTACCAAGACATGGTGGTCAGCTCGATCATCTCGAGCTATTGGGAAAGCCGGTATCCGCCGGTGCCGCCGACCCAGGCCGAATTCGACGACGTCAAGAAGCAGAACGACGGCATCGCCAAAGCGCTCGACGCCGTCGGCGTGACCTACACCCGCTCCACCGACGAAGCCGGTTGGGACCTCATGGAATGGGACTACGAGAACCCCGCCGCCCAGGAAGCGATCGACGCCTACTACGCCGAGCTCTACCCACCACAGCCGCCGACCGCCGAAGAACTTGCAACGATCCAGGCCGACAACGACGAGATGGCAGCCGCCTTCGACGCTGCCGGCATCACGTACACCCGCATCAGCGACGAGCTGGGCTGGGAGTGGATCGAGTGGGACTACAACGACGAAGCAACAACGGTGAAGGTCAACGAGGTCTTCGCCGAGCTCTATCCCGTCGACCCCAACGACTGCGGGATGCTCTACGACGATGCGATCGCTCCACGATCCGAGGACGCCGCAGGCAAGGCCCCGGCCCTGGAGTCGGTCGAACCGGCAGTCATCGAGGACGAGGTCGTCGACGGCGAGGTCGTCGACGGTGACGCCATGATCTCGATCGCTCCTGAGGAAGAGATGTCCCCCGAGCTGATCGCCCAGCGTGACGCCGAAGCAGCCGCAATGCAGTCGGGGCTCGAAGCGGCGGGTGTGACCGTGCGCACCGATGGCGAGTCACCATGGCAGATCGTGATCTTCGACGTGAACAACGATGCCGCCGTCGATGTGATCAAGGCCGTCCTCGCCACCCGAGGCTGATTGTCGGAGCGGCAATCCACGAGGGTGTGGTCCGGCCGCCGCATCGGACCACACCCTCGGGCTTCAGCGTCGCCGGCACGTTCCATGGCATCGGCAACACCGCTCGGGTCGGCGATGACGTTGCGGACGTTGCCCGTTCGCATGTTCATCGTCGCTGCAGTGTCGAACGCATCCTGGTTGGCGCCGAGGAACAGCACCGTCCAGCCCGCTTTCTGCCTGGGTTCGAGCAACGACGCCACCAGTCCGACGTGCGGGCGTCGCACCGTTCGATGGCGAATCCCATGGCATCGAAGAGGGGAGTCCCGCCACGGGGTTGGAAGTCCGCTGTGACAAGTCGAGAGCAGGCGAGCGTCACCGAGACGTCGTCGACCAACGATCAGCACCGGATCTGCCGATTTTCTTCCTGTTGATCACAGGGAGCACAACACATGGCCAGGACCCCCGAGCTCACCTGATTCGATCGGCACGCCTGTCGGCCGACTTCGGGCCGCCGATGACTGTCACACCCGGTGGTCATGATGGTGGTTCGGTCCTGCCACTCCCGGTAGTCACCGTTCGCATCCCGACGAGGAGCCCATCATGCACCCCACCCGACGCCTCCGATTGGAGGAGACCATGTGCCGACTCGGCACCGGCGATCCTGCCGCGGTCTGGTCGCTTGTCGAAGACTTCGGCGACGACTTGGCCAAGGTCGCCCGGTCCATCATCGCCAGCGCCGGTCGGCGCGATGTTCTCGACGACCCCGGTCGGCTCGAAGGCATCGTCATCGACATCGCGCTCCACCTGTTTCACGATGCCGCTTCGTGGGATCCGCAGGGTGGCGCCCTTCCCTGGGTCTGGGCTCGGCGGGCAATCGAGAAGATCGTCTACGCCGACCTCGGTCACCGGTCGGTCGTGATCGATGAACTCGTCGGTGACCGCCGGGGAGCTGTTGCCGAAGCGCCGGCGCTGGTGGTCGAGGTCGATGCCACGCTGTCACTGGTCGCCGAGCGAGACCCGGCAATCGCCAAACTGATCGAGGCCATCAGTCTGGTCGGCAGCCCCCGAGACGCCGCCGTGCACACCGAATATCGGGTGCAGCACGCGGCCGGTGACCCGAGCCCGGCCAACACCGTCGCCGACGAGTTCGGACTCCAGCCCGCCAACGTGCGCCAAATCGATGCCAGAATGCGGCGCAAGCTTCGGCAACTTGCCGAAACCGACAGCACCTACTCCGAGATCGG
>JBBQUN010000224.1:0-8055 GCA_038212405.1 Acidimicrobiales bacterium
ACCCTCTACCGCGACGACCTGGTTGGTCGCTTCATCTCGGCTGAGCATCGACCACTGGTGGCCGCAGCGTTGGCGGGGGGAAAGCGAGTCGACGATGAAATCGACTTGCCGCTCGCTGGTCGACGTGCGGCGGTGCAGGCCGTCCCCATCATGTTCAACGGTCGGGTCATTGGCGTGCTCACCAGCGAAACGCCACGACTCGGCGCCCGCATGCCCGGTGAACTCGAACACACCTACCTCGGTGTCTTCCAGAAGTTCGTTGCCATGATCCAGGCCGGCGCCTTTCCCTTTGCCTACGAGGACGCCGAAACCGAACAGTCACCGCGAGTTGGCGACGGGGTGATCGTGCTCGACGAGCGTGGGCGCATCGTCTTCACCTCACCGAACGCGGTGTCGGCGCTCCACCGCATTGGCTTTCACGCCAACGCGATCGGACGCGAGTTGGAAGACGTTGGCTTTCAAGCGGATGCACTCCGGACGGCGTTTCGTCTGCGGGTGCCGGTAACCGAAGACGTCGAACGCGGGCCATCGGTGTCGATGGTGGCTCGGGTGTTGCCGCTCATCGCCAATGATGCAGTCGACGGGGCGATCGTTCTGATACGCGACGTCTCAGAACTGCGTCGCCAAGAGCGCTTGCTCGTTTCGATGGACGCCACGATTCGCGAGATCCACCACCGGGTCAAGAACAATCTGCAAACGGTTTCGTCGCTCTTGCGCCTCCAGGGGCGGCGGATGGAGTCGATCGAAGCGAAGGCGGCAATCGAGGAGTCGGTGCGACGAATCCGATCGATCGCTCTCGTGCACGAGATCCTCGCCCACAAGGGTGGCGACGACGTCGCCTTCGGCGAAGTCGTTCGGCCGATCGTCTCGATGGTCGAACAAGCACTCGTCGCGCCCGATCGCCCGATCAGCTTCCGAGTGGTTGGCGACGGCCCAACCTTGCCGGCCAGCACCGTGAGTTCCCTGGCAGTGATCCTGACCGAGCTCTTGCAAAACGCTGTCGAGCACGGTTACCCGCCGGGCACGACTGGCGGCACGGTCGTGGTCGAACTCGAGACCGGATCCCAGGAGTTGGTGGTTCGCGTGCACGACGACGGCGTTGGTCTTGCGCCCGACTTCGACCTCGAGCGTCAAAACGGTCTGGGTTTGACCATTGTGCGGACGCTGGCCTCGGGTGAACTCCACGGCGAAGTCACCATTCGCCCTGCGTTCGGTGGGGGGAAGGGGGCAGTAGCCCAGCTGAAAGTTCTGCTGACAGAAACGCTCTGAGTGAATCATACAACGCAGAAAGTGCGATTGACTCGTTGGCAGGTTCAGAGGCGGCTGCGGCGGCGACCGAGATAGGTGCGACGGAGGTGACGGCGCTCCTCCTCGGAGGTGCCACCCCACACACCGGAATCTTGGTTGCTACGAAGAGCGAACTCGAGACACTGCAGCTGAGCGGCGCATCCGAGGCAGACTTCCTTGGCTTCTTCGATCTGGGTGATGGCGAGTCCGGTCGTTCCCACCGGGAAAAACAGGTCCGGATCGGTGTCTCGGCAAGAGGCGACATCTCGCCAACTGGTATCGAGCGGAGCATCGGGTCGCTCGGCGACCTTTCGTGCGACCCGATCACCCATGGTGAGTTCGGTCGTGCGGGCATCCCAGGTATCGACGATTGCCACTGCTGCTCCTTGGGCGATTACCGCCAACCTCGTCGTTGGCGAATGAGCGCACCGTAGCGAATACTTAGAGCCTCGTAAAGAGTTTGTTAACGACTATTTCCCTCTCGTGAAATAATCGCCTGTTCAGCCGAGCCCGGTGACGCAACTCGAGTGCGAAGGGGCAGTAGAGTCGAGATCGGCACGTCACCTGCACGAGTTCCTGGTGTCGCGTTGGTCGATCGACCAAGATGGGTTGGTGCTTTCTGATGACACCAACGACGCGATGCCTGGTGATCCGCCATCTCGCGTGAATCTCAACCCCGTGCATCCCAACGATGTGCACCCCACCCAATGAAAATCATCGGCCATCGCGGCGCGTCGAGAGATCACAACGAAAACACGCTGGCCGCGTTTGCGGCATGCGCAGCCGTTGGTGCTGACGGCTTCGAACTCGATGTTCGCCGAACCGCCGACGATGTCTTGGTCGTGGTCCACGACGCCGTGCTGTCGGACGGACGCGTCGTTCGAGAAACCATGGCGGCTGACTTACCAGACACCATTCCGCTTCTGGCGGACGCGCTCGAACACAGCGCCGAGCAGTTCATCAACATCGAGATCAAGAATCACCCGTCCGATCCCGACTATGACGCTGAGTTCGGGATCTCGATCGCCGTTGCCGGTTTGGTCGCAGCGTTCTCCGCTGCCCACCGCGTGATCATCTCCTCATTCGACATGGACACGATCCTGCGGATTCGTCGAGCCGACGCATCGATCCCGCTCGGCTGGCTCACCTTTGGTCAGGCCGATCCTCGTCAGATCATCGCAAGGGCGCAAGCGCACGAACTCGCCGCGATCCATCCCCATGACCTTCTTGTCGATCGGGCCTTTGTCGAGCGGGCGCACGAGGCGGGACTCGCTGTCTACACATGGACCGTTGACGAACCCGATCGGATCCGTGAACTCGAAGCCTTCGGTGTCGACGGTGTCATCACCAATGACCCGGCGGGTGCCCTCGCTGCGCTCGGCCGTTGACCAGCGCTGCTGCTCAGGTTGCCTCGGTCGTCAGCCGTCTCAGTTCTTCAGCCGTCTCAGTTCTTCAGCGGCAGGACGAACTGGACAGCACCAGGGCGATGAGTGAGGCGAAGGCTCGTGACCGGGGGCATCGGCTCGCCGTCGAGTTGGAACGTGAAGGGTTGGGCCGAGGTGACGTAGGCGCCATGGACACCCCTCCAGTGAGCAAACGGCCCACTCGATGGAAGGCCGCTGGCTGTTGATCGCAGCGTCGACCCAATCCCCGGCAAGACCTTCAGCAGCGACAGTGAGGTGGTGGCCACCATCGACAACGGCTGATCGAGCCCGGCTTCGGGGGCCAAGCTGATCGGAGTGTTTCCGAGAAAGGTGTAGGGATTCACGTTGAGGGCGACCGCCATCTTGGCGTCGGTCAACAAGCGACCGTCGTCGGTGCGCACCGCCAACGACAGGTGTCGCTGCTGGTCGGACATGAGGGTGGCAATGGCGCTGACGATGAACCACGGATGGCCCGCGTATTTCTTCATGGGTGAACGACGCTCGACTCGGGTGACGACTGCTGCGTCGAATCCTGCACCAACGTGGAAGACGAACGCTCGATCGTTGGCAATGCCCACGCTGCCGGGGGCGATCGAGCGTGCCCGCGCCTCGGGATCAGCGAGGCTTGCGAGCAAGACCTTGGTGGCCTCGACGGCGTTGTTGGGATAGCCGATCGCTCGGGCGAAAACGTTGGTCGAACCGCCCGGCAACGGGGCAACCGCTGTTGCCGTGCCAAGCAAGCCGTTCACCGCCTCGTTGACCGTTCCATCGCCACCAAGGGTGACAACGACCTCGGCACCTTCCTTCATCGATCGATGGGCGAGCCGCGTTGCGTGACCCTGACGCGAGGTCTCGTGCACACTCAGATCGTGCTGCTCCGACAGCCCCTTCTGGATGATCACCCGACTTCGGGCCGACACCGACGACGCCGCCGGGTTGATGATGAGGGCAAGTCGCACCCAAGGACTCTACTGCTGTCGATCAGCTCCGCTGACCGGGGCTTTGCCCATCCGGGTTGGGTGATCGTTGGCGTGCCTCCGGACAAAGTTCACACCGACTCGGCTTGACCGGTTGGTCAAGGAACGGTCTACGATGCCCGGCATGAAGGTTGTCGTCTGTGTCAAGCAGATCCCAGACCCGGCTGATCCCGGTGCCTTGGATCCTGAAACCCGAACGCTCAAGAGGAATGTAAAGCTCATCCTCGACGAGTCCGACAGCTACGGCGTTGAAATGGCGCTGCAGCTGGTCGATACCGCCGGTGAGGGCGAAGTCACGCTGGTGTCGATGGCCCCCAACGGGGAGCGATCCGGCTTGGCAACGGCGCTGGCCATGGGTGCGGCATCGGCCACGCTCATCAGCGATCCCGGGCTGGTTGGTTCCGATGCGCTCACCACGGCAAAGCTGCTCGCTGCGGCCATTCGTGATCAAGCCCCCGATCTCGTCATCGCCGGCTCCGAGAGCTCCGATGGCTACACCGGTACCGTCCCCGAGATGGTTGCCGCTCTGCTCGACCTCCCGTCGGTCACCGCTGCCAAGTCGGTCGAGGTCGACGGCAGCTCCATCAGGGTGCAGCGCCAGACCAACGCCGGCTACGACGACGTCGAGTGCCCGCTACCAGCGGTCATCAGCGTCACCGCCGGTGTCGTCGAGCCCCGCTACCCGTCGTTCAAGGGCATCATGGCTGCCAAGTCCAAGCCGGTCGACGAAAAGTCTGCGGCCGACCTCGGTTTCGACGACGGCGCCGTTGGTTGGGCCGGATCGGGCCAGGAAATCATCGACGTCACGCAGGCGCCGGTGCGTGAAGCAGGCGACATCATCGAAGACGACGGCGAGGCCCACCTCAAGATCGTGGCATTCCTCGAAAACCTCAAGGTCATCTAGGAGCTGATATGACACTCGATTCCATCTGGGTCTTTGCCGAAGCCGTCGACGGCACCGTTGACAGCACCACCCTCGAACTGATCACCAAGGCTCGTTCACTCGCCGATTCCGTTTCGTGCGTCTTCGCCGGCGATGCCGACGACGTCAACGAAACCCTCGGTAAGTACGGCGCCGAAACGGTGTACGCCGTCGATGTCGACGATGCCCTCGTTGGTGTGCCGGTGGCTGCGGCCATCGCCGCAGCCGTCGATGCCGGTGACGGCCCCGACGCCATCCTGTTCGCCACCACCTACGACGCACGAGACATTGCCGCTCGTCTTTCGGTCAAGCTCGACCGCACGGTGCTCAGCAATCTCATCGACCTCGAAGTCGATGACGACGCACTCGTTGGCACCTCCTCCATCTTCGGCGGACAGACCGACGTCAAGACCAAGTTCACCGGCGAGGGCCCGTTCCTCGCTCTGGTGCGACCGAAGTCCTTTGCCGCCGAGGCAACGGGCGGCGACGCTGCTGCCACCGAAGATCTCGACGTGCCCGACCTCGGTAGCGCCGGGGGCGCGACCGTCACCGAGCGTTTCGTCGAGGAGTCCGAGGGCCCCAAGCTCGACGAAGCAGCCATCGTGGTTGCCGGTGGTCGTGGACTCGGCGAGGCCGAGAAGTTCGAGATGGTTGCCGACCTGGCCAAGAAGCTGAAGGGCGCTGCCGGCGCCTCTCGTGCCATCGTCGATGCCGGATGGGTTCCCTACTCGCAGCAGGTCGGCCAGACCGGTAAGGTCGTCAAGCCCGACGTCTACATTGCCTGCGGTATCTCCGGCGCCACCCAGCATCTCGTCGGCATGAAGGGCTCGAAGAACATCATCGCCATCAACAAAGATGCCGAAGCTCCGATCTTCGGTATCGCCGATCTCGGCATCATCGGTGACGTTCACAAGGTCATGCCGTTGCTGCTCGAGGCGCTCGCCGCCCGGTAAGTACCGCTCGCTGCGTTCGTTTCTCCCGCGTGGCTCGCTCACGCTCGGGAATCGTTCGACGCCGAGGCGCCTCGGCGGTTCCTTGGCGTTCGTCGCCGGGGCTCCGAACTCGCCTCAGGTCCGGAGTGATTGGGCAACACGCTTCACCCGGAACGTTCGAACTGAGTAGCCTCGGCGAATGAGTATTGATGAATCGACGCTCGACCGTCTCAGCAACGAGACGGTCGAGTTACTTCAGGCCCTCATCCGCAATCAGTGCGTGAACGATGGTCGCCCCGAATCCGGCCAAGAAGACGTGTCGGCACGCCTGCTCCGCGATATGCTCGAGGGCACCGGTGTCGATTTGGAGATGTACGAGCCGACGCCAGGCCGCTCATCGCTCATTGCTCGCTACCCCGGCACGGATCCCGACGCTCCGGCGCTGTGCCTGATGGGGCACACCGATGTGGTGCCGGTCTCACCCGATGGCTGGGACCGCGACCCGTTCGGTGGCGAACTCGTCGATGGTGAGGTGTGGGGGCGCGGCGCCGTCGACATGCTGAACCTGACCTCGTCGATGGCCGTTGCGTTCAAGCACATCGTGGCCTCTGGTCAGCGTCTCGCTGGCGACCTCATTTACTTTGCCGTCGCCGACGAGGAGGCCGGTGGCCGCCACGGCGCCGAAGTGTTGGTGCGCGACGAGTGGGACGCATTGAAGTGTGACTACGTGCTCACCGAGTTCGGCGGCATCCCGTTCTACAGCCCGAAGGGGATGTCGATGCTGATCACCACGGCCGAGAAGGGCATCGGCTGGCGCCGCCTGACCGTGAAAGGCACTCCCGGCCACGGCTCGCAGCCGTATGCGACCGACAACGCGTTGGTGAAAGCAGCCGAGGTCGTGCGGCGCCTCGCGGCCTATGACCCCAAGCCCAAGCTCGACGAACTGTGGGGCGCCCGAGTGCTGGCGCTTGGACTCGATGATGACGTGACCGCGAAGCTGCTCGATCCGGGTGCCATCAGTGAGGCGCTGGCTGAACTTCCCGTCGGCATGGCTCGCACCCTGCACGCCTGCTGTCACACCACCTTCAGTCCCAACGTGGTCGAAGGAGGGGTGAAGACCAACGTGATTCCCGACTCCGTCGTGGTCGAGGTCGACATCAGGACGCTGCCGGGTGAGACCAATGACGATGTCGAGCAGCATCTGCGTGACGCTCTCGGCGACGCCATGGCCTATGTCGACGTCGAGGTCATCCAGAACGACCCATCGACCTCGTCGCCCATTGGCAATCCGCTATGGAGTGCGCTCACCGATTCGGTCAACATGGCCTACCCCGAGGCAAACGTCATCCCGAGTATCGTCACCGGCGGGACCGACAGTCGATTCTTTCGAGACCGCGGCGCGATTGCCTACGGTGCTGGTCTCTTGAGCCCACGGATCGACGCTGGCGAGTTCTTCCGGCGGTTCCACGGCCACAACGAACGCATCGATACCGAGTCGCTGCGGATGACTACGCAGCTGTGGTTCGATGTGATCGATCGACTGTGGGATTGACCAACTGCAGTGGGCGGCGGCCGATTGCGGCGATCGTGACCGACGGCACGGGATCGGCTTCGACCAGCGGCCAATCGACCGAGAACGAGAGCGGGCGCACGCCGGGCTCACCGAGAAACAAGACGCGGCCATCGGCGAGCAATCGGATCGTGGCCTCGCTTCGCAGATCGGTAGGCAACGCAAGACCCTCGGCAAGCATCGAGCCGAATCGCAGTGGCACGATCGAGCCATCAGCTCCAGTCAGCGTGAGCACCGACTGGCCCGACGTGTCGATCGAGACATCGAAGGATCCCCGATCGATCGGGCCGGCTGGAGCAACGATGTCGTCATCGATGCGAAGATCGAGCGTTGGCCACCCGGCGCTCCAGCCGGAAAGCGCTCGAAGATTGACAAGCCCCGACCCAACGATCGCACTCTGGTTGGCGACGATCGGATCACGCACGATCGCAGCGGCCGGCAGTACCCGATTGAGCAGGTCGAGGAAGACCGGGTGTTCACTCATCGAACCGGACACCGCTATCTGGCTGACCGCAGCCGATACCGAAGACCACTCGCTGGATCGCACGAGATCGTGTCTGCTACGGAGACGATCGAGCTCGCGAACGACATCGTGCAAACGGTCGACAATGAGATCAGTCGCCTCATGTGGTCCCGCCGACAATGGTGCGGTGAAGACGACGCGCCGAGTGTCGGCGTCGATCGCGCAGGCTGAAATCTGGCCGCCGTCGTTGTCGAGCAGCAGCATTGGTCCGAGAGGACCGGGGCCGCCCAAACTCTGGCGGTGATGGAGCCACGCGGCAAAGGCGGCGATCGGTCGTTCGATCAAGTGGTGCCGGTCGAGATCGATCCCGTGGTCGGCGAAACCGTCGATGAGGGCCTTGCGGCACGCTGGGCCGAACGCCGAAGGTATGGCAATGAAGGGCGCCGAGGGAAGGCTCTCGGGGAAGACACACCCAGCCAC
>JBBQUN010000225.1:0-7976 GCA_038212405.1 Acidimicrobiales bacterium
GTCATTGCGGAGGTTGGCTACTCGATCGTGAAGGCGTCGATGAGGCCGCAGATCGTGAGGAGCCGTGTCACGTTCAGACTCGGACGCACGAGTGAGAGCGAGCCGCCCTTGCCTTCAGCGTGGCGCTTGATCTCGATCAGCGCGCTGATCCCCGACGAGTCCATGAACGTGCAACGGCTGAGATCGAGCCGGATGAGCGATCCGAGTTCCATGGCGGCTTGGGTTATCGCTGGGGCTGTCGTCACGTCGACGTCACCCTCAATCGCAAGGCCAGCGAGTCCAAGGTGTTCGATCCGCGCCTTGCCCATGCCTCGATTCTGCCTGAAAGCAACGGCGGGGGCACGGTCTCGCCACATCGCCGGCGTGAAGGCAGCGCTCGATGCCCCTAGCCTTCCGCTCATGTCGCCCGCTGGTGTTGGCCCCGACTGGGCGTTCTCAGAGTTCGTGGTCAGCCGCCTCGCTGACCGGCAACGTCTCGAAGCGGTCGCCCAATCGGGTTTGCTCGACACGCCGGCCCAATCAGGGTTCGACCGCATCGCCGCACTTGCGGCCCGTGTGCTCGAAACGCCCTATGCCTTCATCACCGTGGTGGACAATGCGCGATCGTTCTGGAAAGCGGCAATCGGCGAAGGGCTCGATGCTCGGGGAACATCGATCGAAGCGTCGTTCTGCCAGTACGTCATCGGGACCGATGACGCGTTCCTCGTCGACGACGCGCTGACTGATCGCCGTACACACGGGAACCCGTCGATCGAGTCGATGGGTGTGCGAGCCTGGGCGGGCGTGCCGCTGCGGGCGCCTGGAGGTGAGGCGTTGGGAACCGTGTGTGTCGTTGACACCTCAGCTCGAGCCTGGGGGCCAAATGACACAGCGGTGTTGCGTGAACTTGCGCTGATCGCCGCCGACGAGATCGCAGCCCAACAGAACGCAGTCGCAGCAGAACGCTCACAGGCGTTGCTCGAAGCCGTACTGGCGCAGGCTCCCATGGGTTTCTCGCTGGTCGACGGCGATCTGCGCTACGAACTGATCAACGAGGCAATGGCGACCATCAACGGCCATCCAGCTGAAGCCCACCTCGGTCGAACGGTGAGCGAGATGGCGCCGGGCGTCGCTGGGAAGGTCGTTCCCCTCACACGAAGCGTCTTCGACTCGGGCACCCCACAGATCGACATCGAGATCACCGGCGAAACGGCGGCGCAAAGCGGCATCCGACGGACCTGGATGGCCAGCTACTTCCGGATCGACTCCGTTGGTGGGCCCCTTGGCGTTGGCACCATCGTTGCCGATGTGACCGAACGTGTTGCTACTCGCATACGAGCAGAGCGCCTGGCCGAGATCACGCGGCGCCTCGGCGTGTGCGAGTCGTCGGACGAGGTGGTCAACGTCATCACCGAACTCGGACACCACTATCTCGGCGCTGACAAGGTGACCTTGGGACTACAGGACGCCAACAAGAGCAGTCTCAGAATCGGCCGGTCCGACGGCATCGAAGACGAGATGTTGGAACAGTTCGACTTCTCGGCCAATGATGCTTCTCCCTACGGATTGACGGCACGGACCGGCGCAACGGTTTTCGTTGGCAGTCGCGATCAGCGGATGCGCGATTTTCCGGCAACCATCCCAATCGTGGATGCGACCGGCACCGTTGCGACGGGCTCGGTGCCGTTGCTGGCATCGAATGGTCGGGTGTTCGGCGTGCTCGTTGCTGGGTGGGAGCAAACTGTTGTGCCGGCCGACTTTCCGCGACTCGAGCTCGAAACGCTTGCTGACATTGCCGCCCAGGCCATCGAGCGCACGCGTGTGTCAGCCGAACGTCTGGCGCTGGTCGACTCGCTGCAGAGCTCGTTGCTCGCACCAGCGCCGATACTCGATGGCCTCGACATCGCGGTGCGCTACCAGCCAGCCGGTGATTCTCTTGGCTTTGGCGGCGACTGGTACGACATCGTCGAGATCGACGCGAACCGCATTGCCCTCATCGTTGGCGACGTTGTTGGCCATGACCCGATCGCTGCTGCGTACATGACGCAGATCCGCACGGTGATCTCGTCGCTCGTCACGCTCGATACCCCGCCGGGAGAACTGTTCGCGCGTGCCGAACAGCTTCTGCGTAGTCGGCATCAACGGATTCTGGCAACGGTTGCGGTGTCGATCGTCGACACCGTGGATCACACACTCACCACGGTGCTCGCCGGTCATCCACCACCGTTGATCGCCACGCCCGACGGCACCATCGAACCAGTTGCACACCTCTTGCGCCCGATCATCGGTGTGTCCGCGCCCACTGCGCCATGCGCGTCGGTCAGCTACGAGCCGGGTTCGACCCTGCTGCTGTTCACTGATGGCTTGGTCGAAACCAGGGGCAGCACCATCGTCGACGACATTTCGCTCCTGGCGACGGCGTTCGGCGCACGCGCAGCGTCCCCGGTCAATGACATTGCCGATGGTTTGTTGGAGGACTTCCGCCTCGCCACCGGCCAATCCGACGATGTCGCCATCGTCATCGCCCGCCTGTGACGCCACCACCAAGTGTTGCCTGTGCCGAACCAGTGCCCGGCCATTCGATCGATTCCTGGATCGATCTCGTCGGCGGCTCGTCCTCAGATCGAGCCCTCACCGCCATGGGTCGAGACGGCGCGACCACTGATCAGCACGTGACGATCAGAGCTTGACGATCACAGCTCGACCGGGACGGTCCACTCCAGATCAGTGCCACCATCAGCGAGTTGACGAACCTCCATCGTGCCGCCGAATTGAGCAGCGCGCTCGCGGAGGTTGGCAAGGCCGAAACCCGGCGTTGCATCAGGATCGAGACCGATGCCGTCGTCGATCACTCGAATCGACAGCACGGCGCCGCTCTCGATCCCGACCCTCACCGCAACGGTCGAAGCTCGCGCATGGCGCACGACATTCGACAATGCCTCGTTGATGGTTGGAACCAGATGCTCGCCGAGCGAGGTCGGCAGCCCATCGATCTCGTCGTCGATGTGAAGGTCGACATCGCAATGCACACTGACATCGTGGTGCAGCAGCAAATTCTGCACCTTGGTACTGAGTGCTTCGTCGGGGTTCGTCAGCCGGAAGATCGATTCGCGTAGTACCACGATGGTCTCGTCGAGTTCGCCGATGGCGCCAGTCGCCCGTTCCTTGAGTCGCTCAGGATCGTTCAGCGCGGCTTGCAGACGCATGCCAGTCGCGAAGATGCGCTGGATCACCAGATCGTGGAGGTCACGCGCAATCCGATCTCGATCCTCAGAGACCGCCAGCCGTTGTCGCATGACGGCCTGCTGCCGCTCGGTGTTGAGCCGATCGGTGACATCGCGGACGATGGCCATCGTGTACGGGATGTCGTCTACCACGACCGGGCTGAGCGAGATCTCGACGGGAACCTTCGAGCCATCCGAGCGGCGCCCCATGACCTGCGAGCGCAGATCGCCCATGCGACGAACACGCGGTTCGTCTTGATAGTCCTCACGCTGGTGAGCGTGTCGCTCGCGGGCTGAGCTCGGAACGAGAGTGTCGATCGATGCCCCGATGAGGTCGTCGCTTGCGTAGTCGAACAAGTCGAGTGTTTGGTGATTGGCGATGACGATCGTTCCGTTGGTTTGCACCACGACGATCGCATCGGGTGCGGCATCGATGAATGCCGAGGAGATCACCGCAGGGTCCGGCGCTGCTGAAAAGGCTCCTCGCAGCGATCGTTGGTTGCTGGCGGTGTCACTCATAACGGTTCTTGCTGCGTTCATCGAGACGTGCTGCGAGAGCTGCTGCCTCGGTTCGGCGATGCATGCCGAGCTTGGACAACACGTTCGAGACGTAATTCTTGACGGTCTTCTCGGCAAGGAAGAGGATGTCGGCGATCTCACGATTGGAGTGGCCGTCGCCGATCAAATCGAAGATGCGACGCTCTTGCGGGGAGAGGCCCCCGAGCATTCCCGCTTCGGTCCCCTTCAACCGTTCTGTGCCCATCCTCACCATCGCCGGATCGAGAAGCTGTGCGCCGCCGGCCACCTTGCGGATCGACTCGATCAGCTCGTTGCTACGGATCTGCTTGAGGACGTACCCCGATGCGCCGGCTTCGGCGGCGTCGATCAGGGCCTGGTCGTCGGCAAAGGACGTGAGCATCAGGCAGGCGGTGTCGGGATGTTCGTTCTTGATTTCTCGGCAGACCGAAATCCCGTTGCCCTCGCCAAGGCGGACATCGAGAACCGCGACATCGGGCTTCAGTTGACCCACCAAGCGAAGCGCCTCGGGTCCCGAACCGGCCTGACCAACGACTCGCATGTCGCCCTCGGAGTCGATGAGGTCACTCAATCCGACTCGCACGATCTCATGATCGTCGAGCAGGAAAACTCTGATGGTGTCGGCGCTGTCGCTCACACCGCTGTCGCTCACACTGTTCTTGGTCACACTGTTCTTGGTCACACTGTTCTTGGTCACGCTGTTTCCTCGTGCCGGGCTTGGCTGCACCAGTATCGAGGAAAAATGTCGGTTGCGACACTTCGGTGTGATCCACTCAGTCGCCCGGCCCACTCCCCAACGGCTGTGAGCCGAGTTCGGTGATGAGACCATCAAGGACATCGATAGCGCTTTCGAGGCGATGGCGCTGGCCAGGCGTGCTGGCCCCGTCGAGGCACATCTGAAGGCTGAGCCCCGTCGCGTACAGCTGCTGCACGATCGTCTCTGTGCGTTGATCTGGGGATTGGTGTTCGGCGCGTGCTTTCGTGCGCCGTTTCAGGCCTTCATCACAGATCGTCACTACGCCAGAGTGAAGCCAACGACAGCGGTCCAATAGGGTCAAACGTCACAGGTCAGATCGAGCCTGGCTGGTCGGGGCGGAATGCGGTTGCGGTGCCCGGCGTAGCCTGATCCCAATGATGGCGATGCATGCAATGTGGCCCCGTGACCGAGACTCCATCCAAGGAGCGCGTATCACCAAGGAATCGGCGGCGAGGGTGTGGCGTTTCGCTGAGCCCTATCGGCGCATGGTGGTCGGCTTTCTTGTCATCACCACTGCTCAGGCGATGCTCGGTCTCGTGCCGCCGGTGCTCTTCGGGCAGATCATCGACGATGCGATTCCGAACGCCGACAAGCGCCTACTGGCGATCTTCGCGTTCTTCATCGTGAGCTCGTCGCTGCTCGATGGCGTGCTCGCCCTTGGCGAGCGGTATCTCTCGTCGCAGATCGGCGAGGGTGTCATCTACGACCTACGCTCGGCGCTCTTCGATCACGTGCAGCGCATGCCGATCTCGTTCTTCACTCGGACCCAAACCGGCACCCTCACCAATCGTCTGAATTCGGATGTGATCGGGGCTCAGCGAGCGCTGACCGCCACGTTGGGCACGGTGGTCTCGAACGTCATCACCTTGCTCACGACCCTGATCGCCATGTTCATCTTCGAATGGCGCCTCACCGTTCTGGCCCTGATCCTCACGCCGTTCTTCGTGCTTCCCTACCGACGGATCGGCGCCGTGCAACAGAGCATCACCCGTGAGTCGATGGATCTGAACGCCCAGATGAACTCGACGATGACCGAGCGGTTCAACGTGTCGGGCGCACTGCTCACCAAGTTGTTCGGCCGTCACGATGACGAGGTCCGGCTGTTCTCCAGTCGGGCCGCCCGCGTGCGAGACATCGGTATTCGCTCGGCCCTGTTCACCCGGGCCTTCATGATCATGCTTGGCCTGCTCGGCTCGATCGGAACCGCTCTCGTGTACGGGCTGGGCGGTCTGATGGTCATCAACGGTGACTTCAGTGTTGGTGACCTCGCGGCCATGGGCCTGCTCGTCGGCAGGATCTATCAACCCCTCACGGGGCTGACCAACGCCCGCATCGATGTGCTGACCGCTCTCGTCAGCTTCGATCGGGTGTTCGAAGTCCTCGAGGCCCCAATTCCGCTCGCCGATGCGCCCGATGCCATCGAACTGGTCGACCCCAAGGGGCGGATCGAATTCCGCAACGTCACGTTCCGCTACCCGCTCTCGAACGAAACCATCATCCCCTCGCTCGAAACACCATCGTCGTCGCTGTCGGACGCCGACGCTCGACCGGTGATCGAGGACCTCGCCTTGACCATCGAGCCGGGCACGCTGGTGGCGCTCGTCGGCCCATCGGGTGCAGGAAAGACCACGATCACCAATCTCGTGCCGCGCCTCTACGACGTCACCGAGGGCGCCATCGTCGTCGACGGTCATGACGTTCGGGAATACACCCAGAGTTCGTTGCGCAAGGCGATCGGCGTCGTCGTGCAAGACCCGCACCTGTTCCACGAGTCGATCGCTGACAACTTGCGCTATGCAAAACCAGACGCGACCGAGGCCGACATGATCGCCGCCTGCCAGGCCGCACAGATCCATGACGTCATCGCCAAGCTGCCGAGCGGCTACGACACTGTTGTTGGCGAGCGTGGCTATCGATTCTCGGGCGGCGAGAAGCAGCGGCTGTCGATTGCCCGCATGTTGCTGAAGAATCCCGCAGTCGTGATCCTCGATGAGGCAACGAGCCACCTCGACTCCGAGAACGAATCCCTCGTACAGGCAGCGTTGGCCGAAGCACTCGAGGGGAGGACCGCGCTCGTCATCGCCCACCGGCTGTCTACCATCACCGAGGCCGACCTGATCGTGGTGCTCGACGAAGGACGCGTTGCCCAGTCCGGCACGCATGACGAGTTGCTCGCCGAGGGTGGGCTCTACGCCGACCTCTATCAATTGTTCGTTCGCTGAGCGACGGTCGCTGCGCCAGACTTGGGCGGTGAACGAACTCGCCGACCTTTCCGCTACCGCACAGGCCCAAATGTTGAGGGAGCGCAGGGTCTCGGCTCGTGAGTTGCTCGATGCCCATCTTGCTCGAATCGAGGAGCGGAACCCAGCGCTGAATGCCGTGGTAGCCCTCGATCCCTCGATCGCCTTCGAGCGAGCGGCAACACAAGACGATGCCATCGCCCGCGGCGATGACGTGGGGCTGCTCGCCGGACTCGTCACCGCACACAAGGACCTCACCGATACCGCCGACTTCCCAACGACCTACGGATCGCCGATCTTTGCCGGCCATCGACCGGTAGCCGACAGCCTGGTCGTTTCGCGAATGAAGGCGGCTGGTGCGCTTGCCGTTGGCAAGACCAATACTCCCGAGTTCGGGGCCGGGTCACACACCCACAACCCGGTCTATGGCGTCACTCGCAATCCATGGAACCTCGAGCGATCGGCCGGCGGTTCGTCAGGTGGCGCTGCGGTCGGTCTCGTCTCGGGGATGCTGGCCATCGCTGACGGGAGTGACGCCGGTGGATCGCTTCGCAATCCTGCTGGCTGGAACAACATCGTTGGGTTTCGCTCGTCATCGCGAGTGGTGCCGAACGTCGGCCCTGCGAACCTGTTGTTGCCCTATGGCATCGAGGGGCCAATGGCCAGGACGGTCGATGATCTGCTGCTGTTGCTCGACGTCCTCGGCCAGCCCGATCGGCGCGATCCGCTGCACCGAGTCGTCGATTGTGCTGCCGCCCGAGCGCCGGTCGACCGACCGTTACGAGTTGCGTTCAGCCCGTCACTGGGCGGTCTGCCCGTGGAGGCCGACGTCGCCACCGTGATTGCGACGGTGCCTGACTGGCTCACATCGATGGGTTGGCACGTCAGCGAAGCCGAGCCCGACTTCGACGGTGCCGACGACTGTTTCGAAACCGTGCGAGCCTGGTCGTATGCCAACGGTGCGCTCGGCGCGCTTGGCGACCGACTCGCCGACACCAAGGAGGTGTTGATCGACGAGGTCGCCCGGGGTCGGGCGCTGAGTGCGTCGGCGGTCTGGCAAGCCCAGACGCAGCTGAGCGTTCTGTGGCGACGCGGCGTCGACTTCTTCGCTGACTATGACCTGTTGGTCGCGCCGGTCAGCCAGGTCTCGCCATTCCCCGCTGATCGTGAGTATCCGTCCGAGGTCGATGGCCAGGTGATGGGTCGCTACATCGAATGGATGCGGTCGTGTTCGCGCAT
>JBBQUN010000226.1:0-7935 GCA_038212405.1 Acidimicrobiales bacterium
CTCGCCGCAGCAATCGAGGGCGGCCTGGCATCGGTCGACCTCGTACTGTGCACTCACCTGCACTTCGACCACGTCGGCTGGAACACGATTCGCGTCGCCGAAGCCTGGGTCCCGACCTTCCCGAACGCCCGCTATCTCGTCACCAAGGCCGAACTCGAACACGTGACCGTCGATGACCACATGGGGGTCGTCGAGCCCTCTGTGCAGCCGCTACTCGACGCGGGTCAACTCGATGCGGTTGCCACCGACCATCAGCTCACCGACGAGGTTCGCCTTCTGGCGACGCCAGGGCACACGCCCGGCCATGTCTCGGTCCTGATCGAGTCAGCCGGTCAACGAGCAACCATCACGGGCGACGCCACCCACACACCGCTGCAGTTCAGCTATCCCGAGCTCGCAGCAACCCGGTTCGATCATGACAGCGAGCAATCCACGGCGACCAGGCGAGACCTCGTTGCCGCGCATCTCGACGTCGATCGCCTGATTCTCGGTACCCACTTCGCCCCACCCGCAGCCGGGTATCTGCGCACGATCGACGGTGGCGTTGCGTTCGTTGCCAACGCCAGCGACCCGACGGGTGATCGTTGAGTCCGGCGACGCTCGAGAAGTCGATCTCGACCGCCTCAGCGGTCAGGCTGACGCCGCCATGGGCCGATCCGGTTGCCGATTCTTTGTCGAACGTCCCAACACCACCGGCGGTGCCGTGGGCGCAATGGACTCCGGGAGCGGGTCGGTGGCATAGACGTCGACGTAGGTCTGACCTGACAGCTCAGCAACCTCGTACATGACTTCGTCGGTGATCTGGCGAAGCACGCGGCGGTCGTCTTGTCGATCGCGATAGCGGCTCACATCGATGGGGCGGCCGATTCTGATCTCACACGGCACGCCGGTGACCGGCTTGACCGCATCGACGGGTTGGATTCGATCAGTGCCTCGCAGCCCAACAGGAATGATGGGTGCGCCCGTTCGTAGCGCCAGGCGCGCCGCCCCGGTTCGCCCCTTGTGGAGGTAGCCGTCCCGAGTGCGGGTGCCCTCGGGATAGATCAGGAACAGGTCACCGCGATCGAGTGAGATTGCTGCGGCGTCGAGCGCGGCCTGGCTGGCTGATCCGCCGGCGCGATCGATCGGGATCATGCCCGTGGCCGGAAAGAGGTATTTGGTCTTCCAGCTGTCCATGTAGTCGGCTTTACCAACAGCGAGGGTACGACGAGGCATGATCGTCGTGATGAAAACCGAATCGATGAAGGCCACGTGATTGGGGGTGATCAGCGCCGGACCGCTCTTGGGAATGTTCTCCAGTCCCTCGATGTCGAGGTCCCAAAGTCGGTGGGCCAGCGGCTGCATCACCCGCTTGAACGGCTGCTGCAACCACCCAGTTTCGAAGCTCATGAATCCTCCCCCGATGTCGCATCATCACCCTGTCGATTGGAGTGTCTGGGTTCACTCGACATTCAGATCAGATCCCTTCGGATCGGCTTGCCACTTGGAGCGATCGGCAAGGTGTCGACCACGTGAAGCTCGCTCGGACACTTGTAGCGAGCGATCTCCATCCGGGCGAAATCAACGACGTCTTCGAGCGTGGGCGGTGCCACGCCTTCGGGAATCGTGACGTAGGCAACGACTCGCTCACCCCGCTGGTCGTCGTCTCGCCCGATCACGACGCACTGCTCGATCGCCGGGTGCTGCGACACGACCTCTTCGACCTCGAACGGGTAGACATTGAACCCTGAAACGATGATGAGGTCTTTCGCTCGGTCGACCAGGTAGAGGTACCCGTCCTCCGACATGACACCGATGTCGCCGGTACGGAGCCAGCCGTCGTCATCGAGGACCGACTTGGTTGCTTCCTCGTCGTCCCAGTAGCCGACGAACACATTCGGACCCCGGACCTTGACCGCACCGGAGTCATCGACGGGAGCGATCTTGTCGTCGTAGTCGACGATGATCACCTCGACCCCCGGGAACGCAACGCCGACCGAACCCTGTCTGACCGGACCACCGATCGACGCCGTCGCCAATGAGGCCGTCTCGGTGAGCCCGTACCCCTCACGAAGCTCAACACCGAACCGGTTCTTGAAGTCGTTGAACAGCACCTTGGGCAGCGCCGACGCTCCACTGGTCATGCGATGGATGTTGGCGAACGTGGTGCCGTCGACTGCTTCGGCATCGACCAGGGCACGCCACATCGGCGGAACACCGGGGAACAAGGTGACGTTGTGCTTCACGACCAGATCGGCCGCGGCCACCGGGCTGAACCGATTGAGCAGCACCACGGTGCCGCCCGCTCGCAGCGTGGTGAACAGGCAGACGTTGAGTCCGTACACGTGTGACAGGGGCAGAGCGACCAGATTGACCGTGCCGGGCCCCACGCTGGCGTCGGCATTTGCGATCAGGGTCCGCTGGACGAACGAGAGATTTCGGTGCGTGAGCATCGCAGCCTTCGGCGGACCAGCGGTCCCGCTGGTGAAGAGCGTCAACGCGACATCGTCGACCTGTACCTCAGCTGGATCGATCAACGGGCTGGCAGCCAACGCGTCAACACCGGGAACGATCGTGCCCGCTGGCGTTGCCAGATCGATCGAGAGGCCAGCCGGTGGCTCACTGCCGACCAGCAACAGTCGAGCATCGACCGTGGCGAACTGCCGTTCGAGCTCTTGCACCGGGCTCGAGGGGTTGACGACGGCTGCGATCATCCCGGCTCTGCCGACGGCGAGCAGCGATACCACCGACGAGCGAGTGTTCCCGCAGAGGATCGCTACCCGATCACCCGGCTCGAGCCCCGAGGCCACCAATCCGGCATGGGTTTCGTCGCGCAGCGCTTTGAGTTCGCCATACGTGGTCTGCTGTTCCCCCTCGATCAACGCAATGGCGTCATCGGGGTGGCCGTCGAGAATTGAGACAATGGTCACATCAGGCACGGTACACCACCGCTGTTGGGGCGACGATTCGACGTCGTCGATTTGTCCGGCCGGCGCCGTTGTGATTGCGTCCTCCAATGCAATCCCCGCGAACGAAGGCTCCCGCGACCGACATCCTCGATCCACACTGGTGGAAGTCCGACCCGCAGCACGACTTCCGATCGCTCCGAGCACACCCGGGCCTTTGGCGTGACGAACGCAGTGGCATGTTGCTTGCTGCCCGCCACGCTGACATCCTCGCGGTGGAACGAGACGCCGAAGTCTTCGCCAGCCGGTCCGGTGACGCTGGCCAATACCGCCTCCAACCGTCGGAGTTCGAGGCGACCATGATCTCGAACAACGACCCGGTGCATCTCGAGCAGCGCCGCATGATCAATCGTCGTTTCACCCCTCGGGCGGTGCGCGATCATGTCGAGCACTATCAGCAGATGGTCGACGCAATCGTCGACGCGGCGATCGCCGACAATGGTGAGACCGGATCCGTCGAGGTGGTCGATTCCCTGGCGGCGCAGCTTCCGTGCCGAGTCACTGCCGAACTGATCGGGTTCGGCGAGGAACGCTGGCCCGAGGTACGAAGCTGGTCCGAGCGACAGATGCGGATCGATCGGCGGTTCGACGAGCCCGAGGTCTACGAGGATCTCAACAACAGCATCTCGGAATGGGCAACGGTGATGCAGGAGCTCCTCCCCCAGCGGGCTGCCGCACCGGCCGATGATCTGTTCTCCGACTGGTTGGCCGCCGGGATGGCGCCGATGACCATGGTCCAAGAGACCGGGCTCATGATCGCCGGTGGCGCCGAGACCACCCGCACCGTGATTGCCCACGGCCTCCGTGCGTTCGTCGATCATCCTGATCAGTGGGAGTACTTGGCTGCTGACCCGGCTCGAGTCGCCATCGCTGTCGAAGAACTGATCCGGTGGGTGACCCCGCTCAACAACATGTTCCGCATCGCCACCACCGACACCGTGGTCGCAGGCACCCGCATTGCCAAGGGTGACCGGGTCGTCCTCGTCTACCCGGCAGCGAATCGTGACGAGACCGTGTTCGAGGATCCGTATCGATTCGACGTCGCCCGCAATCCCAATCCGCACCTGTCGTTCGGGCACGGCACCCACTTCTGCCTCGGAGCGAACCTGGCCCGGGTCGAGCTTCGCCTTCTGTTCGAGACCCTCGCGCTCCGGGTCACTGATCTACGAGTGGTGAGCGAGCCCAAGGTCGAACCGAACATCTTCGCCCGCGCCGTCACCCAGTTCGACCTCACCTTCACTCCTCGCTGACCCTCGGCGGGTCAGGGGCGGAGGATGGCAACCGCCACCTCAGCGGTGTGGTCCAGTGTGACCGTCTGGCCAACCAGGTCGCCAGCGAGCAACGTTTCCAACGCGGCAGCATCGGTCACACTCGCGAACGTGCGACAACCGGCACCGTCGAGGACAGCGAGGACCGCTCGCTCCGGAGTGCCGTCGTGGGTATAGATGACCGAATAGGTCTCGATGACGCCTTCGGCCGCCGGCTCGTTTGGCGCCGATCGCTTCGGCAACACATCGACCGCGTCCTGCACCCGCTCGGAACGGTAAGGACCGTCGGCGGGATATGAGGCAACCACGGCGGCTGAGTGCTTGGTGAAGAACCCGCCATTGCCACTCAGCACCGCGACCTGCTCACCTTCACCAGCACGGAGAAGTTCGATCGCACGCGCCAGCGCATGCAAGCAGTAGCTGTTGAGCGGGCCCCCGAAGAACGTGAGGCCACCGGTGATCGTCCACGGCCGATCAGGGTCGATTTCGAGTTCGCGTTGTGCCACCTGCACCGCCGCCGGGAAACACGAGTACAGGTCGAGGTAGTCGGCCTCGTCGAGCGCCACGCCGGCAAGTTCCACCGCCTTCGAGATCGACAACCGCATGGCCGGCGACTCGGCGAGCGACCAGCGGTTGGTCAGGTTCCAGTGATCGGCCGCTCCGCTGCCTGACCAAGGGAACACCCACTGATCACGGGGAACGCCCGCAGCATCCGCGGCCTCGGCAGTACAGATGATCACTGCGGCCGCCTGGTCGACGTTGATGTTCGATGTCATCAGCTTCGGGTACGGGCTCGAGACCATCCGATTGCGGGGTCCGATCGCTCGGATCTCCTCGGCGCTACTGGCGTCACTGAACCATGCCGAGGGGTTCGTCGCCGCAACAGCACTGCCCTTTGCCCAGAGCTCCGACACCCGCAGGATGTGTTCGTCGGGCGACTCGTTGCGCTCGTGTCGCAACGCTGTCTCTGCCATCGCATAGAACGTCACGGCCGACCCGATTCCCGCTGCTCGCTCCGCGTCGGTCAGCATCTCTTTGCCAGTCACGCCGAACATGCGGTCGGGAGCTGCACCCTCGCGTTCGGTGACGAAGTCGGAGTCTCGGCCAGCAGCGCGGTCTGCTCTGCGGGTGCGAAGTGCCTCAGCCGAACAGATGACGCCAACATCGAGCTCGCCGTTCTGGATGTCATTGGCCGTTGCTGCCAACAGGTCATAGACCTCGTTGCCACCGATCGGGGTCATCGTCGTGGTGACCCGATCATCACCGTCGACCGGGAGTGACAATCGCTGTGCGACCTCGTAACCGGGGTCGAGGTAGGGCCAGATACCACCAACGACTCGGATCGACTGGATCTTCTCTCGGATGGCGTCGCCGCCGGCGTCGTCGATGGCTGCCTCGGTCGCTCGTGTCATGAACTCGATCGGTTCGGCTGTTTGTGTCCGGTCGTTGAGTTGAGCGGCGCCGATCAAGACGGGGGTCCGAGGGTCCATGGGGATCTCCGATTCTGGTGCGATCACTGGGGTCAACAGGATCAACGTCGAGCAGTGGAAGATCGTGACCGTAGTGAGTGTCCGCCATGAATACGAGCTGAGTTAGCCTCAGCGTCATTCAGCACTCTCAACAAAGGCGCACCAATGGCCACGATCTATGACGACACCCATGAACTATTCCGCGACAGCTTCCGTTCCTTCGTCAACGACCGCATGCTCCCGCACTATGACCAGTGGGAATCCGAAGGCATCATGGACCGCAACGTCTACGTCGAGGCGGGCAAGCACGGCTTCGTTGGCATGGCGATTCCCGAGGCGTTCGGCGGTGGTGGCACCAAGGACTTCCGTTTCAATGCTGTGATCAGCGAGGAACTGGCACGGGCCGGGATCGGTGGTGCCGGACTCGGGATCGGCCTCCACAACGACATCACCACGCCCTACTTCATCGAATATTGCAACGACGAGCAGGCAACTCGCTGGCTTCCCGGCATCGCGACCGGCGAGCTGATCACTGCCATTGCCATGACCGAACCCGGCACCGGCTCTGATCTGGCCTCCATTGCAACCAGTGCCGAGCGAGACGGCGACGAGTTCGTCATCAACGGTGCGAAGACCTTCATCACCAACGGCATCAATTCCGATCTCGTGATCGTGGTCTGTCGCACCGGCGAGGGCCGCTCCGGCCTTTCGCTGATCGTCGTCGAGCGAGGCATGGCCGGATTCGAACGAGGTCGCAACCTCGACAAGATCGGCCAACACTCAGCAGATACCGCCGAGTTGTTCTTCGCCGATGTGCGGGTGCCGGTCGCCAACCTGATGGGCGAGGAAGGGCGGGCACTCGAGTACTTGTCAGCCAACCTGGCGCAGGAGCGATTGTCGATTGGCATGAACGGCCTGCATATCGCGCAGGCGGCGCTGGGCTGGACCATCGACTACGTGAAGGAACGGACAGCGTTCGGCAAGTCGATTGGTTCGTTTCAAAACACCAAGTTCGTTCTTGCTGAAGTCAAGACCGAAATCGACGTCACCGTGCCATTCATCGAGCAGTGCATCACCAAGCTCAACGCCGGCGAACTCTCGCCGTCCGAGGCAGCCCAGGCCAAGCTGTGGGCATCCGAGCTACAGGGTCGCACGCTCGACCGCTGCCTCCAGCTCTTCGGCGGCTACGGCTACACCTCGGAATACCCGATCGGTCGGGCCTACGCCGACGCCCGGGTCACGCGCATCTACGGTGGCACGTCCGAGATCATGAAAACCATCATCGCCAAGGAAATCCTCTAACCCTTCCCGCCGAACCCACCCTTCCCGCCCGACCCCCGCCCGCCCGACTCCAACCGCCCGAGTCCACCCGGCCCGACCTCCGCCCGCCCGCCTCCAACCGGCCCGAGCGACAACTCCTCTACCAAAACGCCGAACACGGCACCCATGTAGAGGAGATCCCCGAACCCACCCCACCGGTTGGACAACTCCTCTACCAGAGTGCCGTACACGGCATCCATGTAGAGGAGTTGTTGTCTCGGGTTGGTGAGGCGGGGCGGGCTGGGCATGCTGCTGCCATGCAAGCTGACGACGCCTGGGGCGCCGTGGCTGAGCTTGCAGCCTCTCAACACGGCGCATTCCACCGAAGACAGGCTGCCGAACGCCAACTGAGCAACCGACGACTCGCCCGTGCCGTGGCTCGGGGCGACCTGAAGCGACCGCTCCCCGATGTGTTCGTCGTGCCAGGGTCACCTCGGACCTGGCATCAGAACCTGATCGTCAACTCGCTTTCTGGGGCGGTGGCCTCCCACCGATCAGCAGCTGCGCTCCATGGTTTCGACGGCTACGAACCTGGCATCGTCGAGTTGACGATGGACCGGCGTCAGTCGATACGAACGAGCAAGGTGCGTGTCCACGAGTGGTCACGTCTCGAGCCGGTCGACATCACCGTCGTCGACGGCGTTCGGTGCACCAACATCGCGGCCACCTTGTGTCAGCTTGGCGCCGTGGTGAACGACGAACGAGTTGAGCACGCCCTCGACTCAGCACTACGTCAAGGCGCTTCACCGCTCTGGATTGCTCAGTCCCTCGATCGATTGTGGCGGCCAGGGCCTTCCGGCGTCGGTGCCCTTCGGCGATTGCTCGACGATCCACGCCGGGCTGGAGCGCTGCCCGACTCGTTGTGGGAGCGAGTTCTCCAGCATCTTCTCGATGTACCGGACCTTCCAACGCCGGTGCTCCAGTATCCGCTCA
>JBBQUN010000227.1:0-7721 GCA_038212405.1 Acidimicrobiales bacterium
GTCGGTGGCCGAGTAGTACACCGAGGTCCCCTCTGGCCGGCGACTGACGATGCCGGCGTCGTGGAGCACCCGCAGGTGCTTGGACACATTGGCCTGCCCAGCTCCGAGCATGTCGACCAATTGCCCAACACTCGACTCACCATTGTCGATGAGCGCACTGACAATCGAGAGTCGCGTGACATCACCGAGCACTTTGAACCGTTCAGCAACATGCTCCAACAGTTCGACGGGGAGGGCTTCTGGCATGTTCAGCACTCTATAACCCTAAAGGAATATTTACAACCAGGGGCCGGAACCACCCAGCAATCACTCCCAGCGTCGTGACCGATGCGCCAACGGCGGCCGACGGTGCCAGACTGGCGTGATGACCGCAACCACCAGTCCGCGTCGCAACGGCATCCGCCAGGACGGGCAGTGGGTGTTCACGCTCAACCAGCTGGCGGTAGCCGCCGTCGTGGTGGTCGTGATCATCATGTTGAGCATCGCCGCCCTGATGGCCGGCACCGCCCAGCGAGCAACGCCACTCGGATCAGCGCCCGGCGACGTCACCTCGGCCGACGCACTCGGCGAGGACTACACCAACAGCACCGCCACCAAACAGGTCCTCGCCGGGTTTGGCTTGTTCAGCCTCTGGATCATTGGTGGAGCGGTATCGATCGCTCGGTCACGAGGCTCGAAAGAGTTCCGGTTCGGCACGCCCGACTCAGCTTCGCCAACCGACCCCGAGATTCGCCTCGATCACTGATCGTCCGGATCGAGTGTCGCCGGTTGCGGCAGTCCACCGAGGTCGGCGATCACCGACGACACGTGCGCATCGAGCAACAATCGCTGCTCGGAATCGATCCCCAACAGTTCGGAAAGATGGTCGGCGAAGAGCGCCCATCCCAAGCCGAGCGCCGACGCCGTCGCCACCATCGTGTCGATCTGCGTTGAGGACAAGTCGGGTCGAGAGGACGACAACGCCGCCCGCCACGCCGATGAGATCGGATTCGACGAGCCAAGGTCTTTCCCTCGGTCGAGCTGGATCCGAGCAACCGCCCGAGCGAGCTCCCCGCCACGGCGCGACGCCAAATCGGGTGGAGGAAAGCCGTCGTCATCGACTTCATCACTGGCTCGTTCGTTGATGGCATCGACCGCAGCTGACAACAAGCCCTGCTTGTTCTCGAAGTACATGTGCACCAAACCGTGATTCACCCCCGCCCGAGCGGCGATGCGCCGGACCGAGACGTCGAGTCCCTCCTCCATGATGAAGTCGATCGTCGATTCGATCAGGGCATCACGAACGGCGTCACGCCCGAAGGGACGTGACGCCGACTCGTCAGAAGCGGTTTCGCCGGCTGGGTGCTCGCCGCCTTCACCCACCCTCGACACGACTCAGCGGCCGAACACGACCGGAATACTCCGCGGCCCGCGCACCTGACCGTTGGCCCAGGTCGTTTCTTTCGTCTCGTCGAGTGCGTAACCAGGGAAGGCTCGCAGCCACTCCTGCAAACCCACCAACAGCTCGAGTCGGGCCAGGTTGGATCCGAGGCAACGATGGATACCGAGGCCGAAGGCCACGTGGCGATTCTTGGCCCGGTCGATCTGGAACTCACCGGGATTGTCGAATGCCGCCGGATCGTGGTTGGCTGCCGGGAAGGTGAGCAGCGTCTGTTCCCCTTTGCGCACAGGGCAGCCCGCCACCTCGGTGTCGGCAATGACCTTGCGGCCCATGGTCACCGGCGCGTAGTAGCGCAGGACCTCTTCACTGGCGGTCGTCCAGAGCGGATCGTCATCGTCGACCGCCACCAGCGCCGCTGCCTGCTCTGGGTGCTGGGCGAAGTGCCACAGACCCGAGGCCAACGCGCTCCAGGTGGTGTCGATACCGGCGACGATCATCAGCCCCACGTAGCCGAGCTTGATTCGCTCCTCAGCGGGCACGCCATCGAACTCGGCGTTGGTGATGAGGGTGAGGAGGTCGTCCTTCGGCTCGGCCGCTCGCAGCGCCAGCATCTTCGAGATGTAGTCATCCATCTCGAGCCGCACCTGCTCGCGTACAGCGTTGTCGCGCGGTGCGAGCTGGAAGGTACGGAAGATCCAGTCACGGAAGAGATCGGCGTCGGATTCGGGAACCCCGAGAAGCGCACAGATGCCGTGGACCGGGATGTGCTGGGCGTACTGCACCGCAGCATCGGCAGTGTCGGTATCACCGATGTCGGCGATGAGGCCTCGACAAAAGGCCCGCATGTCGCTTTCCATGGGCTCGACCACCTTGGGGCTGAACGACGGCAGCAGGAGGCGTCGATGAGCCATGTGGTCGGGTGGGTCAGACGTGATCGGCGGCGCCGGGCTTCGCGGCGCATCAGGACGAGCAACGCTCACGAAGATCGACGAGAAGTGCTCGGTGTCATGAGCAACTTTGGTGACCGCCTCCATCGTGACCGGCATGTGGGCCCGGCCGTAGCGTTCGGTGGTCGCCATCGGCGAAACCGCTCGCACCTGGTTCCAGATGTCGATGGCGTTCGGTCCCCACTGTGCGTCGAGCCAGTCCCAGTCGTTGAGCCAATCGGTGACCGGCGGCAGATCTTGGGCATTGGTTTGGTAGACGGACACGAGTGCTCCTATCGAGGCGATGCATCGGCTGGCGCGACACGACCTCGCAGGATCGTGACGATCGTCATAGCGTAGTCGTTTGACTAATGGAGCGAAAGCGCCGATCCACCAACGCCTGCGCCCTCGGTCTCGTCAGGAACGCCAGCTCGTCAGACGGTCGTTGAGAAACACGCCGTTGGGATCGACCGAGTCACGCACTCGCCACCAATCAGCCCAACGTGGGTGCAGTTCGGCCAACTGCTGGGCGTCGAGGTAGTGCACCTTGCCCCAGTGCGGCCGGCCGCCGTAGCGAAGGAAGATCGCCTCGCATGCTCGGAAGAACGGTTCAGCCGGGGAACCGTTGCCTTGATGCACCGAGATGGTTGCCACTGTTTGCCCGTAGGCCTGCGACAGCCAGACATCGTCAGCGGCCACCCGCCGATATTCCACTGGCCAGCGGACATGACGGAACTCCCCGAGCATCAGATCTCGGATCTCGTCGAGGCACGCCAACGATGTCTCGACCGGCACGGCGTACTCCATCTCGGTGTGGAGGTGCGGACGATGATTGGGTAGGACCTCATAGCTCCAATTGCACCGCTCCCCCTCACCGCCGACGGGGTACACCGCAGGACGGTCGGTGATGTCCATCCACTTGGCATGAGCCACATCGCCGGCGGAGTACCAAAAGAACTCGAAGTGCCGGTGAGCGTCACTCAGATCGTCGATGCTCGGACGCAACTCGTCGTAGGTGGCTTGCCAACTGGTTTCCTCCAGACGAAAGGCCGGTGCGACCGACAACTCGAATTCGGTAACGATCCCGAAGGCCCCGAGACCGAGGCGCGCCGCTTCGAACAGCTCGGGGTGCTCAGTCGCGCTGCATCGCACCGTCTCGCCACCGGCGGTGACGATGGCCATGCCTTTCACCGTCGACGACAGATTCTGCAGACCGACACCGGTGCCATGCGTGCCGGTACCGATGGCGCCCGCGATGGCTTGACGATCGATGTCACCCTGATTCTTCAGCGCAAGACCCGCATCATGGAGCGGTCGTCCGAGGGCGAAGATGGTGGTGCCGGCCCAGATGCGGGCCTGCTGATCGCCAACGTTCGTGTCGATGACTCCAGCCAGACCGGAAAGGTCGAGCACGATGCCGTCGGTTGGCACCAAGCGATAGTGGCTGTGGCCCGAGCCAGCGACTCGAACGGACATCCCAGCCTCGGTTGCCTGCGACACCACGGCGCTGACGTCCTCCACACTGCGGGCGAAGTGCAAACGAACTGGGCTACAGCTCTCGCTCTGCGACCAATTGGACCACGATGCCATTCGGCTCTCCCCTCGCTGCACAGTCGAGCGACCGGTGCAGACAGACCGTAGACACCACGCCGACCCCGACGCCAACCATCGACCGTTCTCGAACTCGCGTGTGGTGGCTGACGAGCATTAGTGTCGCCGAGGTGATGCAGTCGTGACCTCATCGAGCGCCAACGGACCGAGCGCCAACCGACCGAGCGCCGACCATCCAGGCGCATCGCCGGCAGGCAACGTCGGCGGGCCAGGAGGAACCGGGGTGGCGACGGCACCACCCGGCGGATTCAAGCACGGCATGCGCTCGTTGCAACACCGCGACTTTCGCATTTTCCTCCTTGGTGCTGTCGCTTCGAACACCGGAAACTGGCTCCAGAACCTTGCGGTGCCCTTCGTTCTGTTCGAGCTGACGCAGAAGTCGATCTACGTCGGACTTGCCGGATTCGCGCAGTTCATCCCCTCGTTCTTCCTTGGCCCTTACGGAGGATCACTCGCCGACCGACGAGACCGCAAGGCGGTCCTGATCGCTGCGCAAGCACTCATGGCCGCTGCCGCCTTCCTCCTATGGGGAGCGTGGATTCTCGAGTGGCGCGACCCGATCGTCATCTTGGCAATCACCGCCCTCACCGGTGTCTTCAGTGGCATCATGATTCCGAGCTGGCAGGCATTCGTCCCATCCCTGGTGCCGAAGGCCGACCTGTCCTCAGCGATCACGCTGAACTCCACCCAATTCAATGCATCTCGTGCGATCGGCCCGGCTCTCGCTGGTCTCCTGCTGGCCACCGTCGGACCAGGCTGGGCATTTTTCTTGAATGGTGTGTCGTTCGTCGCCGTGATCGGGGCGCTGATGGTCGTCCACCCGACACAACCGAACTATGCAACCTCGGCGAAGTCCAGCGTGATCACCGAGTTCCGGTCGGCCCTCGACTACATCTCCCGACGAACCGGAATCCTGCTCAGCATCGTTTGCGCCATGCTGGTGGCGTTCTTCGGCAATCCCATCACCCAGTTCACCGTGGTCTTTGCCGATCAGGTGTACGGAGCGGGCCCACGAGTCTTGGGCGTGCTCGCAGCCGCAGTCGGAATCGGCGCCGTACTCGTTGCACCCGCGCTCTCCACATGGGACACCCGAGTCGACCGATCCGATGTCGTACGCTACGGGCTCCCGTTCTACGGCTTGTCGGTCATCGGGTTCGGCGTCGCTCCAACCTGGCCGCTCGGCTTGCTCGCGCTGCTGTTCGTCGGCGCAGGCTTCCTCGCCGTCATCGCCACCACGAACACGGCGGTGCAAATGATCGTCACCGACTCGATGAGAGGGCGAGTCATGTCGGCACGGGTGATGGGGTTCACGCTGGCGTTTCCGCTGGGATCGCTCGCCCAGGGCTTCCTCGCCGACCTGATCGGACCACAAACGGCGGTCGTACTCTCGGGCAGTATTCTGCTGGCGTTCGCACTGCTTCTGGCCTCACGCCCCGGCCTGCTGCGCTCGCTCGACGCCAACACCGATGAAAAGACCAGGAAGATCGCATGAGACCGAGGCATCCACATGAATGAGTCCACCACTCGGCTGGTCGGATGGGCATTTGTTGCCGCGCAAGTGCTCCTTTTGGTGGCCTTGATCGTGTTGCCATCAGGGGACCTCTGGCCAACGCCAGGCTGGCTCCACCTCACTGGCACGATGGTGATCGTGCTCGGCTTGGCGCTCGTTGCGGCCGCTTCACTCCGCCTTGGCAGCTCCCTGACACCGACCCCGATACCCAATGACCATGGTTCGCTCGCCACCACCGGGCTCTACCAGCTCGTGCGGCATCCGATCTACACCGGTGTCCTCACGATCGTGATCGGGCTCGTGCTGCCCTCGGGAAGTGCCGTGACGCTCGGCGTCGGATTGGCCACCGTTGCGTTCTTCAATGCGAAGGCGAAGTGGGAAGAGGCTCGGCTTGTCGAGCGGTACCCCACCTATCGCGCCTACGCGCAGACCACGCCGCGCTTCGTTCCGAACCCTCGGCGCAGCCAGGGCTGAAGGAGCAGCGAGACGGTCGACACAACACCGTGACGATAAGTACGGACATTCGGACTGCCAGTCAAGCGATTGTCTGCTATCGTAGGAATGGTTCGAACGAAGGAGAGGCAATGAGCGACCACAGCGCACCGACTGGACGCACCGGCGACCCGACATGATCGGCGAGATCATTGCCATCGTTCTCGGCCTTGCCGTTGGCCTTTCGCTTGGTGCCTTGGGCGGAGGAGGTTCGACACTCGCGGTGCCCATTCTCGTGTTCATTGCCGGTATGGCGGCACAAGATGCAACATCGGCATCGCTCTTGGTCGTTGGGCTCGCATCGGCGATCGGGGCGTGGGGCCACTATCGCAACGGCTACGTCCGCCTTCGAGCTGGCCTTGCCTTCGGCGCCGCTGGAATCGCCGGTTCGCGAGTTGGCACCCTCATCAATCGCTCGCTCCCCGAAAAGGCGCTCCTCCTCGCCTTCTCGGCCCTGATCCTCTTTGTTTCGATCCGGATGCTCAAGACGGCCAGACGTGCTGAGCAGGCTCGTTCCCCGATCGTGGCTCCGCTCATCGCGAAGCCGCTCAACGATCATTCGAACCACCCCAGCTCCGGCGGACTCGCCGACGGATCGGTGGCAACGGCGACGACGCAGTCCACCGCTGCCAGTCAATCTCTCGACCTCTCGCCACGTGCGATCGCCAAACTCATCGCTGCCGCCAGCGTCGTCGGCCTCTTGACCGGACTGTTTGGTGTCGGTGGCGGCTTCGCCGTTGTCCCGGCGCTCACCCTACTACTGGGCTTCTCGACCAAGGATGCCATCGGCACGTCGCTCGTGGTGATCTCGATCAACACGGCGATTGCGCTCGGCATGCGAGTCGGCCATCTCGACTTCGACTGGGCCCTCGTCCTGCCGTTCCTGGCGACCGTGATCACGGGTGTGATCGCTGGTTCGCGCTTGGCCAACAAGATCGACGCCGCTCGGCTCACCAAGAGCTTTGCGATCATGCTCGCAGTGGTTGCGCTCTACACCGCCGGCGGGGCAGTCCTGTCGTAGCGAGTGGCCCTCGGTTCGAAGCTCATGACAAGAGCCAACCGCCGTCGACGTCGACCGTCGTACCGGTCACGAAGTCGTTCTCGAGACAGAACAAGATCGCAGCTGCCACCTCGTCAGATGTCCCTGCACGCTTGATGAGGTGCGACTCGGTCGATCGTCGATAGGCCTCGATTCGGGCCTCGCCTTCCAGCGGATTCATCGGCGTGTCGATCGTTCCTGGCGCAACGACGTTGATTCGACGCGGCGCCAACTCACGAGCAACCGATCGAGCCAGGGACTCGACCGCTGCGCCGGCAGCGCCGATGGCCACGAGTCCCGGCTCGGTCCGTCGGGCGGGCGTCCCGCTCACCAGCACGATCGAACCTCGCTCGCTGAGATGTGCCGCCCCGTGGCGCACGACGTTGACGTAGCCCCAGACTTTGTCGAACGATCCTCGAAAGCCAGCGGGGTCCATCTCGAGGAACGGTCCGACCGCACGCTCGCCGCCGGTAGCGGCTGAGACCAGCGAATCGTATGGAGCGCAGTCAGCCAGCACCGCCGCCACAGCATCTTCGTCGAGCACATCGCAGGAACGGACCGTCACATTCCCAGGAAGGTCGCCCGCCCTCTCGGGATGGCGACTGATCGCCACCACCTCGGCCCCACGGGCGCCAAGTTGCTGCACCGCAGCGAGGCCAATGCCCGAGGTCCCGCCAAATACCACGGCTCGCGAACCGTTCAGATCCATGTGCTCCACCTCTGTGTCGTTGCCATTCTCTGGACTGTTCTTAGCACGGTGCC
>JBBQUN010000228.1:0-7670 GCA_038212405.1 Acidimicrobiales bacterium
TGCCTACGTCGACAGCACGATCGACCAGCCACGAGCCTTGATCGCTGTGTCGTTGTCGTCATCAGTCACCTCGTCATGGCGTATGCCAGTCGAGGGTGAAGCTGGCACTGGCATCTGGGCACGCCGCTACTACGGCGACAATACCCTGATGGCACAGCGGGCCGACGGACCGTCATGACACAGCGGGCCGATGGCCGGGCTCGACGGCCACGAGGTCGCCAACGGCCACCCGGCCGGAGTTCAGCGGAATGGCATAGAGCCGGCTCATCCCTGGGTTGGTCTGGTGATGGATTCGGTGGAAATCTCGATCGCTGAACCACTGAGCGTTTTTCCCGCAGGGAACGGCATGGGCAGCGATCAGCAAACGCACAGACCCGACATCGACTCGGCTGCCAGGACGGCAGGAACAATCATTTGCGAGGTGATCGAGTCGGCTCGGCCATAGAGGGCGGCCATAGAGGGCGCTGTCGAAACCGCACGGCTCACACCGTTCGTGCGGTTGCCCAAGGTCGACGGAAGCAATCATGGCCAGACCGTCGGCGACCCGGAGATAGCGGGGTGTGCCATTTGGTGGCCGTGGCGCCGACCGCTCCTCGTAGGATCGAATGATGGGTGCCGGAGCAAAGAGCGAAGCAATCCGACTCGTCGAGTCGGCCAACCAACTGATCGAGTCGGCCGATGCCGGCACGGTGCTCGACGAGATGCATCGAGATCGCGTGGTCCGAGCGCTCGATCATGGCCTCTCGCGTCGGGTCGATCACCGCATCCGCCAGACGCATGGCTTGGCCCCGGCGTGGTTCGAGCTTGCCGTCGAGCGTGTTGGCTCCCTGGCAGAGGCCGACCCCGGCATGGTCGTTGTCCTTGGATCGCACCCGAATGGTCACGTGAGGGAGGCCGCGGTGCGCCTCGCCCGCCCGTGGATCACGCCGACCGACCCGACCCTCACCCGCAAGGCCCCCGTTGGTATCACTCGCATGTTGGCCCAACGAGCGCTCGATCCAACACCACCGGTCCGTGCCGCCGCGATCGAACTCGTCGCCGAACTGTTCGCTCACGAGATGAATCCGAGCTATCGCGGCAGGATGCCAACCGGGGTCGAGAGAGCGGCGCGAGAGATCGTCGCCCAGACACGATCGGTCGTGCTGTGCCCGGAGCTCGTCGATTCAGCGCTCGACCTCTTCGCCTGTCGCATCGGGCGCTATTCCATCGACGGCGTGCGTGACCACCATCAGCACACCTTGCAAGAGGTCGACCGTCGTGAGCAGGTGCTCAACGAATTGCGCCGCCTGCTCCCCGATCTCACCGCGCCAGCCTCGATCGACGCTGCCAATCGCCTGGTCGACTTCTACCAGCGGTCGATGCGACCAGTCCGAGCCGGTGACGAGGGCGCGGTGATCGACAGCCCTGCGACCCACATCCCCACTCCCTGAGACGGCACCGCCCGACACCAACGAGCGGCTTGCCGAAAATGGGTCGGCACGGGCGGACAACCAAGAACTCCGGTACGAGGGTGCCGTGTACGACATCGTCGTAGAGGAGATGGTGCGGGCGCCGAGATTGGCCGTTCGTTTTCACCGACGGACAAGCAAAGATGACGACGAGTTCAAGGCACGGGGCCGACAGCCGAGATCGTGTACTTCTTGATGTCGGCACCGGCGACGGCCAGGCCGACCCGATCGAGTTGCCACTGCGCCATGTGATCGCTGGCGAAATGGGCGTCGAGCGCAGCCTGATCGTCCCAGAGCTCGTACAACCGGATGAGATTCGGGTCTCTCGGATCAGGTGTGAAGGCGTACTCACGGCATCCGGGCTCGGTGAGCGTGGCGGTGACCATTGACTGGACCGCTTCGAGAAAGCCTTCGCGCCCGTCGTCTTCGCACGTGATGGACCCAGCAACGATCAGCATGGGCGGACCCTAACCGATAGCCGCACGACGTTCGCTCAGCCGACGAACATCCCGCCGGCAGGGAAGATGATCTGGCCAGTGATGTAGGACGACTCATCGCTCGACAGGAACAGTGCAGCGTCGGCGATCTCTTCCGGGCGCCCGAGGCGACCCATCGGCGTCATGGCGATCATGCCGGCGAGCCGCTCGTCAGATGCCCGGCCCGCTGCCGTCATCGGTGTTTCGACGAATCCGGGCCCGATGGCGTTGACGCGGATACCGAACTCGATCGCTTCGAGGGCGAACGCCTTGGTCAACATGGCAACGGCGGCCTTCGAGACGCTGTAGTCGATGGCCGTTCGCAACGGCACTTTCGCCGCAGCTGATGCGATGTTGACGATCGTGCCGCCGTTGCCGGCCTCGATCATCACCTTGGCCGCCTGTTGATTGGCCAACATGACGCCGGTGAGGTTGACGTCGATCACTCGCTGCCATTCTTCGACCGACTGGTCGAGGAGACCTGCGTTGGCGCGACTGGCCGACTCGCCACTGACGTAGGAGGCATGCGCCAAACCGGCGGCAGCGACCACCGCATCGAGGCGGCCGTACTTGTCGAGCGCCGTGCGAAACAGCGCCGCGTTGCTTGGTGCCGAAGGAGCGTCGAGGTGGACCGCCAGCGCGGTTCCTCCCATCGATTCGATGGCGGCTGCGGTGGATGCAGCTGCCTGGTCGTTGATGTCGCCGATGACGACGATGCCACCTTCACGAACGAAACGTTCGGCGCACGCGCGCCCAATGCCACTGGCTCCTCCGGTGATTGCAGCAACCTTGCCCTCGAATCGCAACACGTGCTTCTCCTTGCTCGGGTGATCCGGGCATTCTTTCGGTCACTTGCGCTTCGAGCCAATCGCCCGTTGCTGACCCATTGGTTGCTGACCCATTAGTTGCTGACCCGCAAGCTCGCGATCGAGGCGATCTGATCTGGCGTCACGCCGATGTCAGCAGCAAAGGACTCGAGCGAGCCGTGCTGAGATCGCAGCGCAGCCAACGTGGCTTCCATCGTCGAACGGTTGGCCAGCATCATGTGGTGCGAGACCGCAGGGTCGATCCCCATTTGTTTCGCTTTGTCGGTGAGCGCCTCACCCCGTTCCGATTCATACCACCGGCTCATCCGTTCGACGCCCTCGGCCGAGGCGTGGAAGTCGTCGATGATCGCTTCGTCGTCGACCCCGGCCAGTCCAAGGACCAGGGCGGCCAGCAGACCGGTGCGGTCCTTGCCTGCGGTGCAGTGGAACAGGACCGGCCGACCCGATTCGATCGAGTCCGCAACGACCCCGAGAGCGAACGCGATCTCGTTGCGACTGTCGGTGAGCATCGCGACATAGTGATCACGCAGAGGATCGTCGCCGCCTCGATTGATTTGGCGCCCGATCTCGGTGTTGTCGGCGACCAGCGGCGTACTGAGCGTTTCGACATCGGGATGCTCGAACATGCCCTCGCGAGACTGTTCGTCGAGGCTGCGCAGATCGGCCCCCCGTCGTATGCCGAGGGCGGCGACGGCGTCGGCTCCCGACTGGTCGGTGCGATGCAAACCATCGGAGCGGTACACCACCTTCGGCTTGAGGAGGGTTGAGGCCGAGGCCAAGTCCCGAAAGTTGAACACACCACGAATATCGAGCTCGGACGCCATGATCCCAAACCTAGCTGCGGGAACGGTGTCGTCTGACGCCGCTGAGCGCTGGCGGAGACCTCGCTACCGGAGACCTCGATCTCGATGTTGCGCCGTTGCTTGCTCGGTCAGTCGCCCTCGGTTGCGCCGGCGCCCCTGAAACCGGCGAGAGCATCAGCGTTGTCGTCGATGAACTTCTGCTCGTATTCGACCTGGAGTTCGGAGTAGAGGTCCTGGAGGTTCGTCCACCCGCCGCCGCAATCGTCGACAGCAACAGCCAGGGCGATCTCTTCCTGCTGGACCTCGGCCAGCAGCGCCTTGCCCTCGTCGGTCATGGTCGCTGGCTGGCTGTAAATGGCCTGGAGCTCGTCCTCGCTCATGGTTTCGTAGTCGTTTTCGGTCAGGTCCGCTCCCGGATAGATCACCGTCGAGTCGATCTCGTTGAGCTGGGCCTCCCAGAGTGAGTAGACGTCGTCTTCGCCTACATAGGTGAGCCCCTTTTCCTCGACGCAGGCCTTGATCTCGTCCTGCTTGGCAACCAGGCGGGGGTCGGCCTGCACCGACTCCCAGATCGACTCCATCTCGTCACCGAACTCCGCGTAGAACTCGTTCATCTTGGTTTGTTCGGTATTTGACGTGTTCTGACAGCCCGACGGCACGTAGTCGCTGTAGAACTCCTCCATTGCGCTGTTGTTCTCCTCCTCGGTCAGCGACTCGTCCCATTGATAGCCAGGGTCGTTGCCGTACAGCGTTTCGTTGAACGCCAGCTGCTCGGCTTCGGAAAGGCTGTCCAAGTAGTCCTGGTTCGGATCGACGTACTCGTCCATCTGGTCGCTTTCGTAGCCAACCAGGTCGGGCCCTACCACCCGCTTCTCCCATCGCTGGGTACTCACGCCAAAGCCGTATTTGGCAACGAACTCCTTGGTCCCCCACTCCACGTCATCGGTGTCGCCACTCGAGAACGAAATCATTTCTTCTGGGTTCATCGGCACGTAGTCGAAGCCCTCGGCTGCCATACAGGCAACGACGAGTTCGTTGTTTCGGCGCTGCTCCTCGATGAGCTGGGCCTGCCCTTCGGCGCTTTCGTAGTCGATGTCGTCGGTTCCGAGGAACGCCGACAGGGGCGACGATGGCGTGTCGTTGCTACTCGCTGCGTCGTCGCTCCCTCCCCCACATGCGGTCAACAACAGCGTGATCGCCATCACCGATGCCCGAGTCTTCATGTCAGTTGCCGCTGCTTTCGTCGTGCTGTGTACGGTGGAGATTTCGCGTCGCAGCTGATGATGGTTCTGTCAGTAGGGCCGGGCAGCCGACGAACGAGATCGACACGAAGGTGAGACTAGTCAAATCGGCCGACGAGGTAGCGCGCGCCCCCACCCCCTCCGGCGTGGGCATTTGTCCTGCACGCCGTTGCTTGTCAGACTGAGCCACAATCGCACCTTAGGGGGATCGATCATGGTCAAGTTCTGTTGGTTCAACCTGATGCCGTGGCCTGACTTGCCCGACGACTTCCGCGAGTCGCATCGCTCGGTCTGGGTCGACATCGACTCCAGCCTGTTCGATCCCGAACGCGGGAACGCCGTCTACCACGAGTACATGGACCAGTTGGAGTTCGCTGAGGAGATGGGGTTCGATGCCATCGGCGTCAACGAACACCATCAGAACGGGTACGGCATCATGCCGTCGCCGAACATCATCGCTGCCGGACTCGCTCGTCGGACCTCGAAGGCGGCGCTGGCGGTGATCGGCAACTCGATCGCGTTGTACAACCCGCCGATCCGTGTCGCCGAAGAGTTCGCCATGCTCGACGTGATCTCCGGCGGCCGCCTGATCGCCGGATTCCCGGTCGGCACATCGATGGACACCAACTACTGCTACGGCCAGATCCCGGCACTGACCAGAGACAAGTACAACGAGGCCCACGAGCTGATCATGCGGGCCTGGCACGAAGACGAGCCGTTCGCCTTCGACGGGAAGTACAACCAGCTGCGCTATGTGAACTGCTGGCCAAAGCCCATACAGAAGCCAAACCCGCCCATCTATGTTCCTGGCGGCGGGTCGATCGAGACGTGGGACTTCGTTCTCGACAATGACTACAACTATTCGTACCTGTCGTTCTCGGGCTACAAGGCGGGCAAGGTCTTGCTCGATGGCTATTGGAATCGGGTGGCCGAGCGAGGCAAGGACGATGCACCCGGTCGGGCGAGCTTCGCCCAGATCATCTGCGTGGCCGATACCGATGCCGAGGCCGAGGAACTCTACGCCGAGCACATCCTCTATTTCTTCAACCGCTGTCTCCACGTCTTCCCCGGCTTTGCCGATGCTCCCGGTTACCGAACGATCAAGACGATCAAGGCCGGTGTGTTGTCGCAGGTGCGCAAGGAGAACCAAGCCAACTTCTCGAACCTCACCTGGAAAGACCTGGTCGATGGTGGCTACGTGATCGCCGGTTCACCCGACACCGTCGCCGAAGAAATGGAGCACATGATTCGCGAATTGCGCCTCGGCACGGTCTTCACGCTTCTTCACATGGGCGACATGCCCGACTGGAAGACTCGCTACTCCACCCAGCTCTTCGCCGAGAAGGTGATGCCTCGACTCCGAAACATCTGGCCCGAGCATGAAGACGACCAACGCTGGTGGCCACAGTTCATGGAGAATCGGGTACGTCCCGAGGAGACCTTCGCCGACGCTCGCAAACCAACCAACATCGATGAGTACCGGGCGCTGAAGGCCGCGACCAATGGCGGTGGAGCATGAGCACCACCACCCTTGACTCGGTGACTGATGTTGACACGGTGACCGTCACGACGAAAAAGGGCATGCAGGTCGAGGTCGTTCGTCGCGGGCCAGAAGCGGGTCCCGCTGTGGTGTACTTCCACGGCCTCGTCGGACTCTTGCCCAATGAGCCGATGCTCGACGAACTGGCCAAACACATCACCGTGTACGCACCGGTCTGGCCCGGGTACGGGCAGTTCGAAAACGAGGTCGAGATCGAGGACATGCTCGATTTCGCTCTCATGGGCTGGGACGTCGTCGATGCGCTGGGGCTCGAGAAGCCGGCGCTGATGGGGCACTCGTTCGGGGCGATGATTGCCGCCGAGATGGCCTGCATCGCACCCCATGATCTGTCTCGATTGGTCCTTGCCGCCCCATTCGGCCTATGGCTCGACGATCATCCAATGCCTGATCCCTTCGGGGTGCTTCCTTTCGATCTGGTCGATCTCTTGCTGTCTGACCCCGCGAATTCTGGATCGCTGACGCCAACCGGTGACCTGGGAAGCGATGAGGGGCTGGCCTCGTTCATGATCTCCAACTCGCGGCGATTCGGTACCGCAGGCAAGATCATGTTCCCGATCCCGAATCGTCGTTTGTCGAAGCGCCTGTATCGGTTGAGCGCACCGACCATGGTGGTGTTTGGCGAACAAGACGCCCTCGTTGCCGCCGGGCCCTACGCCAAGGCCTGGACCGATGCGATCCCCCATGCCGAGGTCGCCACGATCAGTGGTGGGCACCTGCTCAACGTGGAGAGCCCGACAGAAACCGCAACTCGCACCGCAGCCTTCCTCGCCGACCTCTGAGTCAGGCAGCGGACGGCCGCGGGATGGCGAGCGCTGCCAACAGTCCGGCAACAGCGACCGCTCCCCCGAGTAGATAGGTCGCAACGAAGCGACTCCCCGATGCATCGTCGCCGACGAGCACGTTCATGGTCTGGATGCCGGCAACGATCCCAATGAACATCACCTGCTGACTCATGCCGTTCGCAATACCCATGTCGGCCTCGTCGACGGCGTCGACCACCATGGCCGACACCGACGGTTGGGAGATGCCTGCTGCAATTCCTGTCAGCACCAGACCGACCACGATGATCGCGATACCAACGCCGCTGGTCATGGGGGCGGCGATCGTGAAGGCCGCCATCGACAACACCATGAACACCGAGCCGAGCACGATCGGTAGACGCTGCCCGACTCGCTGCGGGAGATAGCCGCCGAAGACGGCCGATGCGCTGAAGGCACCCGGTCGAGGCGCCATCAGCAGCGCAATACCGCCGATCGTCCAGCCATACCGATTCTCGAGAAGTGCCGGAGTGACGACGAAACCACCCATGTACGC
>JBBQUN010000229.1:0-7660 GCA_038212405.1 Acidimicrobiales bacterium
GATGCAGCGAGCCATGCCCGAGACGTGGGGCACGATGTCTCGCCACAGGTACGACGACGTCGGGTTGCCGTGCAAGAAGACGACCGGATCACCGCTGCCAACATCGTGGTAGGCCATCTGCTTGCCGTTGACGGTCAGGTATTTCTTGCTCAGCGGTTCGATGCTCATGGTGGCGAGTCTGACGGCCACGCCAGCATTGGTCAAAGGGCGGGGCTCAAAGGGCGGGGCTCAAAGGGCGGGGCTCAAAGGGCGGGGCTCAAAGGGCGGGGCTCAAAGGGCGGGAACTATCGATGTTCGAGGTGCAGCATTGCTTGGCTGACGAGGCCACGGAGATCGCCGTGGGTCGCTTCGCTTTGGAGGACCGCAACATCGAGGACGACCAGTGGTGGTCGTGTCGTGCCGTCGGGGATCAGCGAGGCGTCGGTGGGGCAGTGGACGACGGTGCTGCTCGGGAGATCGTTGGCGACAAACGCCGCGATCTCGCACGCCGATCGACCGCCGAGCGAGACGACCAGTGCCGACGCATCGACACCTGCGGCACGGAGTTCGGCACTGATGACCCGACCGCGGGACTGGGCGTCGTCGAGGTTCTGATCCTCAGCGGTTGACAGGGTGAACAGGTGGTCGGGTGTTGGGCATTGGGCGAGGACGAGCGACGTCGATGGTTCGTCGGTCACGATGATCAGCGGGCCGTCGACTCCGGCCTCGGCTCCGGCGTATTCACGGATCAGCGGAAAGACAGCGGGCCCGACAACCGCGTCGAAACCAGTCTCGTCGGAGCCACTGGCGTCGGCACCAATGAGCGCCTCGAGTGGCGCAACCGTTGCCCACTCGGCCAGTTCGTCGGCGATGGCTGACGGCGAGTGACCGTGGGTGGAGAGCTGAGCGAACTGGCGGTAGAACGGCGCCCGCTCATCGAGGAGGTCGGCTATGCGTTGAGCCGGGTCGTCGACGGCAAGCAAGGGTCGCTCGACCCGACTGCTGTCGGCGGTCACCCGTTCCAGGATGTCGGCAGCCGAGGTCACGAGACAGAAGATCCGCCCGCGGCGGCAGAGCGCAGCGACGTTTGTCGGGTCGAGCATCATGCGGCCACCCGTGGCGATCACCAGCGAGTGGCGGTCTGCCAACTCGACCGCCACCCGCTGTTCGATCGTCCGAAACGCCGCCTCGCCTTGTTCGGCGAAGATGACGTGAATCGGACCGTGCTGTTCCTCGATGATGGCATCGGTATCGACGAACCCGAACCCGAGCCGTTCAGCGAGCAAACGACCAATGGTCGTTTTGCCGGTGCCCATGAATCCGGTCAGGACGATGTTGCGGCCCTGCCCTGCTTGTAGCCCAGTCACGGCGACAGGCTACGGGCTGCCACCTCGTTCTAGCCGCGCAGGCGCCGACGGAAGCGGCGCATACCGCCAAGCCAGCGGTCGTAGTCGGTGGCCTTGCGGGTGAAGTACGTTGCCACCTCGGCATGGGGAAGCACCAGGAACTGACCGGTTCTCATGGCCTCGACGCAAGCTTCGGCGACGTCGTCGGGTTCGAGAATGCCATCGCCCGCGGCCTGGCGACCGCCGCTCTTCTTGGCCCGAGGGCCCAGGATGTTGGTGCGGACGGCTTGCGGACACAGGACCGAGACGCCGATGCCGTCATCGCCGTAGTTGATGGCAACCCACTCGGCGAAGGCAACAGCGGCATGCTTCGACACGGCGTAGGGGCCGGAGTCGATCTGGGTCAGGAGCCCGGCTGCCGACGCGGTGTTGAGCAGGTAGCCGCCTCCCTGTTCGACCATGCCGGGAACGACGGCTCGGGCCGCCGACAGGTGCGACCACATGTGGACCGCCATCATGCGTTCCCATTCGTCGGTTGGCAGGTCAAGCCCGCCGGCACGGCCGTAGCCGGCATTCGAGACGAAGACGTCGATCGATCCATGCTCGGCCAAGGTGTCACGAACCAAGCTCTCGATTGCGGACTCGTCGGCAACATCGATGGCGACCGAGGAAGCAATCGACGTGGAGTGAAGGGCGGAGTCGCTGTTGATCATCGCTGCGGTTTCCGCCGCCTGCTCTGCGTTGAGGTCGGCACAGATCACGACCTTCGCCCCACCCTTGGCGAACCGAATCGCAAGCGACCGACCGATCCCTGAGCCGGCACCGGTCACCACGGTGACCTTGCCCTCGATCTCCATCGTGTTGCGTCCCGGTTCGATCTGCTCGGTCATGCTCTCCTCTTTCGTCGTTGGCTGCGGTATCTGAACGTCGTGGTACCTGGTCTGTTCGACATGCTGGCACTCCTCATGCCGGCGATCCATCTCGGTCGGCTGGCATTTGCTGCCAGACAGAGACTTCGTCGTCGCGCTTGCCGGTGGCAGTATGGGTTCGGCTGGTGGACTCGAACAAGCCCTCGCTCGCAAGCCCGAGCCCGGACTTCTGTGCCGCTATGGCTTGGTTCGAGGCGTGAGGCCGAGCACACCGATGGTGTCTCGTTCCAGGTCGAACTGGATGATGACGACGTGCTCGTCTCCTTCGACCCATGAGTCGTGACCGGGGTCAACGGCGATGACTGCGGGTGCGGTGTAATCGAAGCTCGTGCCGTCGGCGTATTCCCCAACGAAGTGGCCACGGGCCAAGAACCCGACGTGTCCGTGTTCGCACCAGTCCGTGCCGACAAACGGTTTCACATGGGTCGACCAGCGCCCTCCAGGGGCGTAGATCAGCCGTTGGACTCGTGCGTTGCCGGCACGGCCAGTGTCGATCTGCATGCCGGCAAAGTTGTTCGGCTCGGTGCCAGCGATCGGCCCCAGCATCGGATCATCGTTCATGGCCGGACGCTAGTACAGCGTTGTCCTCGACCACCCGTCCACCGACTGCTGCCGGGACAGCTCGACCAGGATCGGCTGGCGGTCCCCGGCGGCTACCTCGTGCTGTTCGCCGTCTTGCCCGAGCCGTCAGGAAACGCGAGGCGGAAGGCAAGCGGCGATTTGAACGGCCGCCATTTCGCCTGATCCTGCTCGACTCGATCGTTGATCAGGTAAAGAACGGCAGGGTCGATGCCCAGGGTGAGGTGTGAACCGCGCACCTCGACGTTCTCGTGGCGTGGGTGTTGGGCGTCCAGCAACGACATTCGCCAAGGCACCACTCGGTCATTGCGGGAGTACACCGACGTTGTGGGAACGGCGAGTCTTCGCGGTGGCTGGTTGGCGCGATGGAGCGGGCTTCCGAGCGTGGTGACGCTGTGGACGAGGTGCGGCGAGGCTCGGGCGAGCCAGTGGGCGTAGAGACCACCGAGACTCCATCCAACGAGGGCGACCGGCTCGCCGTTGCGCTGCTGGAGTTCTGCGAGGCGCGCCGACAACGCTTGGGTGGTCGCCTCACTCGGGCCTTCGTTGCGTCCGAGCTGCCAGCGGTGTGGCTTGTGCCCACGCAGCGCCAAGGCCGACCGAATGATCTGAGTTGAACGATCCGAGGTGGCGAACCCGGGAATCACGAGCACTCGTGTCGGCATCCCCTCCACGTTAGACGAGGCAGCGGGCGCCACGACCTATCGGCACGTCACGAACTTCGTGGGTCGGCACGTCGGGGGAGCGCTCGATCGACTCGGTCTCGTATGCGTTGGAGCCTTGACTTGTCGGCCGTTCCCGGCTCGGCGGGTCTCGGTTCCGCGCTCGCTGCTCGAACTAGGGTCCTCGAATGTCGTTGCCTGGTGTCCCACTCGATTCACCTCGTGCGTGGGTGGCTGCTGTGGGTGCGGCGGGGGCCAACGGGGTGGCCTTCGGAACGGCCTATACATTCGGCACGTACTTCGAGTCGATGGCATCCGAGTTCGGCAGCGAACGGGGATCGACGGCACTGCTCTTTGGCGTCACGCTGTTCTTCTTCTTTGGTTTCGGCATCGTGTCGGGTCCGCTGTCGGATCGCTTCGGTCACGATCGACTCCTCGCAGCGGGAGCCATCCTGTTCGTCAGCGGTCTGGTCCTGACGTCTCGGGTCGATCAGGTCGCAGTCGGATACCTCACCTATGGCATCGGGGTCGGCGTTGGAGGCGGGTGCTTCGTCGCTCCGCTCACCGCACTGGTCGGGCAGCTGTTCGAGGGGCGCAGAGCGCTGGCACTTGGTGTTGTCGCGACTGGCAACGGGCTCGGCACACTCGTGCTTTCACCCCTGTCGGAATCGCTGATCGCTGCTCACGGCTGGAGAACCAGCTACCGAATTCTGGCGACCATTTGTGCCGTCGTGTTCGTTGCCGGCTTTTTTGCTGTCCGAGTCCGATCAGACCGACCGGCGGCTGTAGGGCCGTCATCAAGTCTCGGGCACTCGTATGACTTCGTGAGGACAGCGGCGTTCCGTGCGCTCTTCGTCTCGGGGTTGTTGATGTCGATCGGACTCTTCGTTGCGTTCGCGTTCGTCGTGCCCTTCGCGACCGATGCCGGGGTGAGTTCTGCGGGGGCGTCGCGGCTCGTCGCCATCATTGGGCTGACGAGCATCGTTGGTCGCCTCGGACTGACCGACCTATCGCGTCGCGTCGGTGTCGTTGGCGTGTATCGAGGTGCCTTGGCGATCATGCCCGTGGGCTTCTTGATCTGGCTGTTCGCGAACGGTTCCTACCCGTTGCTGGTGACGTTCGCGGTGGTTCTCGGCGTGTCGTATGGCGGCTTCGTCGCCATTGCACCTGCGGTGTTGATCGAACAGGCCGGCGTCGAATCCCTCGGGAGGAAGATGGGTGTCGTCTTCCTCAGCTTCGGACTCGGCGGGTTGATCGGACCGCCTGCCGCAGGTGCCATTGCCGACGCCACCAGCGGCCGCACCGTGCCCATCGTGGTCGTCATTGCCCTGCTGCTGATCGCGCTGATGAGCACGGTTCCTCTTGCCCCGCGAACGGTCGCCGAACCTGTTCAGCGAAGGTGAAACCCGTTCGGAGCTGGTCGGTTGTGTCGTCTACGTGTCGTCAGACCAAGACCTTGTTGGTGCAGAACCTCAACAGTCAGGGCGAGGTCAGCTGAGGCTGAGCCAGAGGCGGAGCAGGTGGCGGCGCTCGTCGAGGTCGTCGTGGTCTTCGTATTCGGTGCGGGCATGGACGATGCTGTGGTTGGAAACGAACTGCATGTCGCCTTCCTCCAGCCACATGTCGAGCCGAGTGGCTTCTTGATTCGCGATGTCGTCGAAGCGTTCGATCGTTGCGAGCCGGCGATCACTGAACTCGATGCCGTCGTGGCGTATTGCCGATCGCATGTAGTCGCTGTGCCAGAACGTGCGAAGCGTTTGGCCATCCCACGCACTCGGCGTGACCTGGCGGGTTGGTGCGTCGCCTGGAGCCTGCTCGTCGCGTCGGTCGAGGTCGAAGGGTTCGAACAGTTCCGACGCCAGTTCCGGCGAAGTTCGAAGGAGCTCGTTGAAGACATACACCGAGCTGGCGATCCGGCTTTGGCCGCCGTGCTTTGCCGCACGAAGGCACAGCAATCCAACGACGTCGGCAGTGTCGCAGTGGAAGGCGATGTTCTTGGCCGTCCGGTACAAACGGGCCAGCGGGGCGCTCGCTGATTCGCCGTAGTCGGTGACGTGGCCGAGGAGCTCGTTCGCCGGGTTTTGCGCTCCTGGAATGCCGAGGTGATGGCCCAAGCCCCAGAAAGCGAGTGCCGACTTGTCCGTTCCCCACGACCGAACGGGGAGCCCCCGAACACAGACCACACCAACGCCGTTGGCGAGCGTGCGACGCCATTCGGTGACATCGGCAGCCAACGTCGGCAATGCGAAGTTCGCCTCCGACACCTCCTCCATGGCAATGCCTGCGTCGAGTGCCACGTCGGCTGCCTGGCCGATCTCCTCGATCTGATCAGTGGACAACTCGACCAGCCAGCGATCGGGGTTGGCCGACATGTCGGCTCCTTGCCAGCCTGCCGGGCTGATCACCTCTTGGTCAGGCGCCGCAATCGCCAACCGATCGAAGTAGTGACGGGTCTGCTCGCCGAAGCCGCGGTGCGTCTGCATCGTGATGGTCTCCTCGTTTGCCTTGCGCGGTCTTACCACAACGCGGCCGGAGTGACGCTGCGGCAGGGTTCCTCCGATCGGATCGAAGCCGACATCGGTGATCCCGACGACGAAGACTGGGCCATCGCCCTGGCAGGAACTGAGGGGCTCGCGTATCTTCGCTCTACTCGGCGTTCCCGACGATGAGGCCGTTCCCACCGAGCGGTACGTAGTGGCCGACGCCGTCTACCTCATGGAATCGGCTGTTCATCCATCCGCCGGATCGTTGGACGGCCAACGTCGGCGCTTGATCGAACTCGCCGGCAACGACATCGACTGGCCCCGGCCATCGTGTGGGGAAGTCACTCCGGTCCGGTCGGGCGTGGAAGACGTTGACACCACGAATCAGATCGTCGATGTCGGTTTGCGCCGCCGCCTCCCGCGCCGAATCGATCATGGCTCGAGGTGTCGATGGTCCGAAGAGCGGCTCCCAATACCGACCGAACGCAGCTTCGGCTCCCTGGTCGCTCAGCGTTTGAATCGCCTGCGACCGAAGCGCCGGTTCTCGACGATGACCGGGCATGGTCCCGACCAGGACGAGGCGCTCGATCTGGTCGGTATGAGCAGGGCGATCTCGATTGCGCACGACCCGCCAATCGAGTTGCCGACCATGGTGTGCTTGCCGGCGCCGGCAAGGTCGACAACGGCCGCCGCCCACTCCTCGAGCGAATCACCGAGTTGGTAGAGGTCCGGGGCGATTGCCTCACCGTCGCCGTTGCGCAGAAACCCCGACCAGATGTCGCTCCGGAACGGCAGGGGGTGGAGGTAGACGAGCGCCATGGCATGACGGTACGTCGCCGAAACCAGCACTGTCCGATGAGGCTGACGTGCTTGACTGGCGAAGTGCATTTGGAGATACGACCTGCCGAGATCGATGACGCCGGGGCGATTGCTCGCGTCCACGTGACCGCCTGGCAAGAGGCGTACCGAGGACTGGTGCCCCAGGCCTACCCAACCGCAGGCGAGCTATGGGCCATGTATGTCAGCCCGTCGCAGTGGGGGACCGGGGTTGGCAATGCATTGATGGAGGCGACGATTGATGAATTGCAGCGGATCGAGTCGTCGATGGCCTACCTCTGGGTGCTGGAAGGGAACAGCCGAGCCATCGGCTTCTACGAACGCCACGGATGGCGCGCCGACGGAGCCACCACGGTGTTCGAGGCTGGCGGCGCCCAGATTCCTGAGGCCCGCTACGCACGACCGATCAGCGGTTCGTGATGGACGCGGCTGACCCGAACGAGAGTGACCCGATCGAGACTGACCCGATCGAGATCGTCGAGTACGACCCTGCGTGGGTTGCTGCCTTTGAGTCCGAGGCCGCACTCTTGATGGACGCGCTTGGCGGCCTGGTGGTCGAGATCGTGCACGTAGGAAGCACGGCGGTTCCCGGTTTGGCGGCCAAGCCAGTGATCGACATTCAGGTCGGTGTTACCAGTCTCGATAGCGACGATGAGCTCATCGCCGCAGTGGTCAGCTGTGGCTATGACTACATCGAGCAGCACGAGGAGGAGTTCCCGGAGCGCCGGTACTTTCGTCGCACCGAGCGAGGTCGGCACATCCACCACGTGCATGTTGTCGAGCGTTCGAATGCTGCATGGTGGGATCGTCATGTCGCGCTCAGGGACTGGCTTCGTGCACACCCC
>JBBQUN010000230.1:0-7655 GCA_038212405.1 Acidimicrobiales bacterium
GTGGTGGTGTCGCGTTCGACTTTCCACAGCGTTGCGTTCTGACCAGCAATCAGAGCTCGACCTGGCGCTGATCAAGTCGTCTCACGAACGTGTCGATACCCAGGCATGCCAATGGTCTCACCTCGATTCGCAGTGGCTTTCACCGCGCTGCTGGGGATTGACGATGAGCGAGTTCATGACCACGACCACGATGCCATGATCACGGCTGGTACCTTCGCAAGACCGTGACGGAATCACCCTCCCCGCCCGCCGTCGTCCTCCATCAGCTGGTTCGCCGTTTTGGCAACAAGCTCGCCGTCGATCATCTCGACCTGCGGGTCGCGCGCGGCACATTTTTCGGGCTGGTCGGGCCAAATGGGGCCGGCAAGTCGACCACCCTGAAGATCGCAACCGGGCTCCTGCGACCCGACAGTGGCACGGCGCTGGTCGACGGTCTCGATGTGTGGAGTGATCCGAGCGCCATCAAGGCTCGCATCGGCATCGTTCCCGAGGACCTACGTCTGTTCGAGCGACTGACGGGGCGAGAAATGCTCGAGTACGTCGGGCTGCTCAGAGGCCTGCCGCGCTCAGATGCGCAACGTCGATCCGAAGAACTCCTCGATGTACTCGATATGAGCGAGGCCGCCGGACGCCTCGTGCTCGACTACTCATCTGGCATGCGCAAGAAGGTGGCGCTCGGCGCTGCCATCCTCCACCGACCGTCGGTACTCTTCCTCGACGAGCCATTCGAGTCGGTCGATCCACTCTCGGTACGGGTCTTGCGCACACTGCTCGAACGCCTGGTCGCCGACGGTGCAACCGTGGTCTTCTCCAGCCATGTGATGGAAGTCGTCGAACGGCTCTGCGACAGCGTCGCCATCATGCATGCCGGTCGAGTGGTGGCCACTGGGCCAACCGAACAGCTGGTGGCCGGCGGACGGCGTCTCGAAGACGTGTTCGTCGAAGCGGTCGGCGCACGCGTCGACGGTCCCGGTCTCGACTGGCTCGACGCCAAGAGCGAACCGTGATCATCACCTTCGCCCGCCTCAAGGCGCGGTTGTTGTTCAACGCCGTTCGCCACGGCCAGGGACTCGGGCTGATCCTGTTCACCTCCCTGACCGGGATCTTGTCGTTCGCCGGCGTCGTCAATGCCCGAGGCGCAAGCCTGGAAGATCTTCGCACGGCCCTGCCGTTGATCTCACTCGGCTTGGTGGTCGCGTCGGTGTTCAGCCCTCTGCTGTTCGGGTCGACCGACGAAACCGTCGACACGACGCGCCTGGCATTGTTCCCGCTCGACACCCGCCGGTTGGCCATGGGCATTGGCACCGCTGCGCTCATCGGACCGGGCCCGATCGCCCTCTTCCTGCCGCTCGTTGCCGTTGCCACACGGGCGCCGGGGCCGATCTCGATCGCGGTTGGTATCGCGGCGGCCTTCACTCTCGTCGTACTGGTTGCCGTGTTGCCGAAACTGGTGATGACGGTCTTCGGTTCACTCCTTCGTCGACGACGAAGCCGCGACATCGCCACCGTCGCCAGCAGCCTCGTCGTTGCCGTCATCCTCATCGGCGTGCAGGGCGGCATCTTCTTCGGCGATTCGATCGACCGCCGTCACGTCGAAGTCGCTTCCGACACCGCAGCGGTACTTCCAACAGGCTGGCCCGCCATGGCCCTTGCCCGGTCGCTCGATGGCGAGATACTCAGGCCCCTGTTCTTCATTGGCGCATCGTGGCTCCTGCTCGCGTATCTGCTGCTCACCTGGGCCCGCATCCTCGAACGAGGTCTGAGCAATGTCGACGAGGGCGGAACGGCCGACAACCTCGGCGGCCATCTGATCGAGCACGGTAGCGACACTCCGCACCCCCTTCGACCGATTCTGGCCAAGGAGTGGCGGTACCTCAAACGACACCCCCGCTATCGGGTGCAGGTCATCTCGCAGGCACTGGTCGTGTTCATTGGTGGTGTGCCGTTCCTCAGCGCCGTGCTCGACCGACGACCTGAAGCCGTGCTCTTCGGCTGTGTGCCAGGACTGACCGCCGGGCTCACCGGCGCCAACCTGCTCGGGCCTGATGGCCGAGCGCTGTGGGCCGAAGCCATTGCGATGCCATCCCTGCGCCCGCTGCTGCGGGGGCGTTCGCTGGTCTTCGCCGCCATCGGCATCGGTGGCTCCATGATCGTCACCATCGTCTCTGCCGCCTACACCGGCGGCTGGAAGTTCATGGTTCCGGCACTGGCGGCAGGCCTCGCCATGTCACTGACCGGCGCCGGAATCGGCAGCATCACCTCGACCTTCGCCCCGGTCTCCTATCCCGAGGAATCCAACCCCAACCCGTTCGCCAGCGGCCTGAGCGGCGGCGGCTGCATCAACGGACTGGTGTCATTCACCGGGGTCGCCATCGGCCTCATCGTCGCACTGCCGATCCTCGTTGCCATCGCGCAAGCGTCCGACGGCGAACTCGCACTCCTCGCCGCCATCACCGTCATCGCTCCGGTCTACGGCATCACCGTCTGGCTGCTCACCACGAACTGGGCGGTACGGCTACTCGATCTCCGACTCCCGAAGATCCTCACCGACCTGGCCCGGGCCTGAGCCCGACCCGAGGCGCTCTACTCAGTTGAGGGTCGGATCCTTCGGGTAGTGCGCGAACCAGGCCATCTCGCCACCATTGCGGAGCAGCACTTGGGCCCAGAGCCGATCGGGGTCAGCGACGAACACGTCGTGGAGAAGACACGGAACGACCCACCAGGCGCCGATGGCCAGCTCGCCTTCGAGTTGCCCACCGCCCCAGCCCGCATACCCGGCGAAGATGCGGAGCTTCTCGAGCCCCTCGGCAACCACCAGCGGCACCTGCTCCTCGAGGTCGATACTGGCCAAACCGAGTGGCAAGTCGCCTTCGAAATGCTCGCCCCATCCAAGGGCAATGAGACTGTCGGTGTCGACCGGTCCGCCCTCGAAGACAACGTCGGGAAGCTCGACGGCATTGGCCCATTCGGGGTAGGTGTCGGCAACGGTCACCACTGACGGCCGGTTGATGACAACACCCAGAGCGCCATCTTCATCGTGTTCGAGGATGAGCGTCAGCGTGCCGTCGAAGTTCGGATCAGCGAGTTCGGGTCGCGAGATCAGGAACGAACCGGCCAGCGAACGCATTGGTCAACCCTCGCCGCTGATGATGATGGCGGTCGATGAGGTTCCGAGGCGAGTGGCACCGGCGGCGACCATCGCCGTTGCGGTGTCGAAGTCGCGGATGCCGCCACTCGCCTTGACTCCGAGCCTGCCCCCAACAGTGGCCGCCATGAGTCGAACGGCTTCGAGCGTTGCTCCTCCCGACGGGTGGAAGCCGGTCGAGGTCTTGACGAAGTGGGCACCTGCTGCCTCAGCGGCTTGGCAGGCGGCAACGATCTCGTCGTTGGTCAACGCTCCTGATTCGATGATGACCTTGAGCGTGATCGCTGCCGGCGCCACCCGACGCACCATGGCGATCTCGGCCTCGACCGCAGACCAATCGCCGGACTTGGCGTGGCCGAGATCGATCACCATGTCGACTTCGTTGGCCCCGCTCTCGATCGCGAGCGCCGCCTCGGCCGCCTTCGATGCTGCTCGATGAGCCCCCGACGGGAATCCGATCACCGTGCAGATGTCGATCCCTGGCTCGAGCCACCCGGCGACGATCGGCAGCCGTGACGGCGATACACAAATGGCGGCAACGGCGTACCGATTCGCCTCGGCGCACAGGGCTTCGATCTGGGCCGGGCCCGCCTCGGGCTTGAGCAAGGTGTGATCGATCAGCGACGCCAGCGAGTCAGAAGCCATCGAGGAAGTCTACAAGCCAAAATCGATGGCGACCGGGGCCACAAGTCCCTGCGGTGCCACCCGATCAAATGCGGTCGAAGACTCGATCAAATGCGGTCGAAGGCTCGATCAAATGCGGTCGAAGGCTCGATCAAATGCGGTCGAAGACCGTTCGTGCCGGTGCGTCAGCACCACAGAAGACACAGATCGCGGCGCGTGCATTCACCATGGCACCACAACGACATTCGCTCACCCGCTCGGCTCGGCGGCCGTCGACCTTGCCATCGATGGCATCGAGTTGTTCCATACGGTGGATCAGGTGCTCTTCGGTGAGACCGGTGGTCTCCTTGACCAGGAGCCACATACTCTCGGTTGCCAACCGCAACCGATCGAATCGAGCTTCGAGCAGTTCGAATTTGTCGGCCTGGAACTCGGCTCGGGCGAGTTCGGCCGACTGGCTCGACGACACGATCTTCTGGGTGGATCGAATCTGGTTTCGCTGGTGATAGTCGATGAAGCCCACACCTCACCCTCGGCACAGGCGATGCCCACCTTTAGACCATTCGAGCCTTGGCGGCCTCTCGCACTGCCTCGGCTACGACATCGGATGATGCGCCGGGATGCAGGACATGGGCAACGCCTGCTTCGAGCAACCGGGGCACGTCGAGGTCGGGGATGATCCCACCGACGACGACGGGAATGTCAGAGCCCTCGGCTCGAAGGAGATCGACCACCTTCGGGGCGAGGGTCATGTGCGCTCCCGACAGCATCGACAAGCCAATCACATCGACATCTTCGTCGATCGCGGTTGCCACCACCATGGCCGGTGTCTGGCGGAGGCCGGTATAGATGACCTCCATGCCCGCGTCACGCAAGATGCGGGCAACGATCTTCACACCACGGTCGTGGCCGTCGAGGCCAACCTTTGCCACCAGAACACGCAAGGACATGCGCTGGAGGGTACTGGCATCTGGTGCAGCGGCCCAGCCCGACGAATTCCGTTACGGTCAGCTCATGGCAGATCTCCCACTCGCCGGCCGTGTCGCACTCGTCACCGGCGTGTCCCGCGCCATCAGTATCGGACCCGCGATCGGTCGGCGGCTGCACGCAATGGGAGCAACCGTCGTTGCCACCGGCTGGCCAGCCCACGACGCCGAGATGCCGTGGGGTGCAGATGAAGAGGGGGCAGATGAACCGGGTGCAGATGAAAAGTCACTCGGTGGTGACCTGCCGTTTGCTGTCGGCCGTCATGACCTCGGCCTGCCCGAAACCCCGGGACGACTCGTTGGTGAGGTCGTCGAGGCGCACGGCTCGCTCGACATCGTCGTTGCTACTCATGCCCGCAGTTCGAGCGGTGGACTGGCCGCGGTCGATGCTGCGGAACTCGATCGCTGTTGGGCCGCAAACGTGCGCAGCGTCGTATTGCTGGCGCAGGAGTTTGCCAACGTCCACGTGGCCCCGCCTGCCGACGAGTCGCCAACCGGTCGGATGGTGTGGTTCACCAGCGGGCAACACCTGCAACCGATGAACGGCGAGTTGGCCTATGCGGTGTCCAAGGGAGCGCTCCATCAGATGACGCCCTCTGTTGCGAAGGCGCTGTCGGAGTACCGCATCGTTGCCAACTGCATCAATCCGGGTCCGGTCGATACCGGCTACGCGCCGCTCGATGTCCATGCTCAGGTCGCATCGATGTTTCCCGACGGGCGTTGGGGTCAGCCCGACGATGTTGCCGATCTGGTCGCGTTCCTCGTCAGCGATCAAGGATCATGGATTCGAGGTCAGGTTCTCAACACCGAAGGTGGCTTCGACCGATTCGTGTGACCCTGGCGAATCCGAGGCTGGCACTTACACTGATGGAATGCGAGTGCTTCCCAAGTCCAACGACGTTTGCTGGTGCGGTAGTGGCCAGAAGTACAAGCGATGCCACAAGACCTCCACTGATCCCATCCGCTCGGGTGAGCAATCACCGTTGCGCACGGTGCCTGACTCGATCGTCGCTCCCATGTGGGCTGACGGCACCTCGGTTGCCCGCTGGGACGAACCCCGGGTGAAGTCGCCCGAGATCATCGAACGCATGCGCCGGGTCGGCAATGAAGCAGCCGACATCCTCAACAGCCTCGGCCAGATGATCAAGCCCGGGGTCACCACCGACGAAATCGACCAGGCCTGCCACGAGGGTGCCATCGCCCGTGGCGCGTACCCCAGCCCCCTCATGTACCCGGGCGGCGACAACCCGTTCCCGAAGTCGTTGTGCACCTCGATCAACGAAGTGATCTGTCACGGCATCCCTGACGATCGCGCGCTTCGAGACGGCGACATCATCAACCTCGACGTCACGATCTACAAAGACGGTGTCCATGGTGACACCAACGCCACCTTCTATGTTGGCGACGTCGACGAGCTGTCGCAGCGACTCGTTCGAGTCACCCGTGAGTGCACCGAGCGAGGCATCAACGCCGCCATGCCCGGCCGCCCCATCAATGAGATCGGTCGCGCCATCCAGGACCACGCCGAGGCCAACGGGTTCGGCGTCGTTCGCGACTTCGTCGGGCACGGGATCGGCGAGCAGTTCCATACCGACCTCCAGATCTGCCACTACTACCACCCAGCCCTCAACGACATCATCAAGCCGGGCATGACCTTCACGGTCGAACCAATGATCACGGTCGGCGACTGGCGGGCTCGCATGTGGTCAGACGGCTGGACGGCAGTCACCTCCGACCACAGCCGTACCGCCCAGTTCGAGCACACGATCCTCATCACCGAGGACGGCCCCGAGATCCTGACCACGCCAACCGATACGAGCACCCACCCGTTCTGGTCGCTCAAATCCTGACGTTCGGTGTGTCAGAGTGACCGACCATCGCGTTCTGTGGGCCAAAGTGACCGCTGACGACAAGTTCGGCACACAGAACGGATCGAGCGGTCAGAAACACAGCCACTCATGTGAAGTCGCCTACTCGCCAGTCACGAAGGTCGCATAGGTCTCGAGAAAGGTGTTGGCCTGCTCGGGGGAGCACTCGGACTGGATCGTCTCCACGACTGCGCCGAGGTTGGCCAGCTCGCTCACGGGCAGGTCCATCATCGACTCAGCGTCGGCGGTCAGCCCTTCGGCATAGGCGATGGCACCGTCGCAATCGGCAGGGAGGTCGTCGCTGACCCCGGCACCGGGCACGACCGAGGCGAAGGTCCCGATGAACCGCAGCCAGCTGACGGTGCCGGGGGCTTCGTCTTCGGCCAGTTCGATCATCATCGACAACGCCTCGGCGTCGGTGTCGGGTTGGAGGTCCTCGCAGCCCGCATCAGCCAGTGCCGTGTCGAGTTCGGTGCCCGGCGCATCGACAGCCGAGCCCATGCCCTCCACGTCGGCCATGGTGGCGTTCTCCCAATCGACCTCGGAAACCGCAGGCTCGATGGCCCGAAGGAACTCGGCAATGGGCTGGCGGCACTCCTCGGGAAGCTCATCGAGCGTGCTCACGCCCGAAGCATCGCCATCGGCACCATCGGAGGCAGCCTCTCCGGTCGTCTCGCTCGTGGTCTCACCAGCGTCGGAGGTACCGGCATCAGAGGTCCCAGCGTCCGAGGTGCTCCCGCACGCCGACAAGGCGAGGAGCGCAGCGAACAGGAGGGAGGGAATGGAGAGGCGAGTCATGGCAGAGTTCCTTCTTCGTGGACCGGTGTTCGTCCATCGGCATTCGAAGAGAAGAAGTTACCGCGCCCGATCGCGTCAACGACGTACCGCAGACTGACCGGGGCCGGGCCTAGCCGAACACACCGATCATGTTCAGCGCGAGCACAACAACCGAAATCGCCAGAACCGGACGGATCACCTTGTCTCCACCGGCAACCGCGATCTGTGACCCGCCATACCCACCAATGGCCATGC
>JBBQUN010000231.1:0-7614 GCA_038212405.1 Acidimicrobiales bacterium
CAAGATGTCAACGACGGCCTCGACCACGGTGGCCGGAGCAGCGAGTCGACCACGCCCGATGTCGCCACCAGCCAGGCGTCCCTCTTCGGGGGGCACGATGTTGACACCTCGGTCGGCGAGGACCTGCAGGTTCTCCTGCACTGCCGGATGATCCCACATCTCGGTGTGCATCGCCGGCGCGAGGATGACGGGCGCCACCGTGGCGATCAATGTGGCCGACAACAAGTCAGCGGATCGACCCATCCGATAGTCGGCGATGATTCGGGCGGTGGCGGGGCAGACCACGATCACATCAGCAGTTTGGCCCATGGTGGTGTGTGGAATGGGATCCGGATCGTTCCACAACGAGGTCTTGACGTGCTCTGAACCGAGTGCGGTGAAAGTCGTTGGCCCGACCATGTGCAGGGCGGCATCGGTCAAGACGGGAACAACATGGGCACCGAGGTCCACCAGACGCCGCATCACCTCGATGGACTTGTAGGCAGCGATGCCCCCAGTGACACCGAGGACGATGCGCTTTCCGCTGAGAGGTACGTCGGTCACGGCGTTCGATCAATGAGCCTGGTGCAATGAGTGAGCGCCGTGCGACCGGTGAGCGTCACGCGAACCGAATCAGGCGGCGTCGTTGGAATCGTCGGCTACTTCTTCGACGGGTTCGGGGATCACCGGCACGATCTTGTCGGCGGCGATCTCTTCGAAGGCGATCGAGAGAGACTTGCGGGCAACCGAGGTGACCTGCGGCGGCACCATGGACCCGACGCCCTGACCAAGCGTATTGAAGTAGGCGTTGATCTCGCGAGCTCGGGTGGACGCGAGCGTGCAGAGAGAGAATTTCGATCCGGATCGCTCCATCAGACCCTCGACCTCGGGGGTCATCATCGTGTCGTATCGTTCAGCCATTTTGGGCCTCCTCAGGCGCAGCTCAACAGTATAGGCCTGTATCGGCTTCGATTGGGGTGACCTGAGCGTGTGGTCAGCTGACGCAATCGTTTGCATCACTCGCCGCGGCCCTGGCGCGCTCGATGGCGGTGTAGATGTCGTTGGCGCATTGGCCGACCTCGACATTGACGATGCGGACGGCGCCGAGTTCGGCCCCGGCGTGAGCCTCCTCGGCCGCTTTGTCGAGTCGTTGTGCGACCTTGTCGGCAGGGTCGCCGCGCCTGTGTAGCCGCGCCTGTTGTTCGTCGAGCGATGGCGCCTCGAGAAAGATCAGCAACGCATCGGCGTTCATTGCGATCACTTGGCGCGCTCCCTGGACATCGATCTCCAGGATCAGGTCTCGACCAGGGGGTGCCTGGGGAACCGGTGTTCCGTAGTAGTTCCCCAGGAACTCCGCGTACTCGAGAAATCCGCCTTCAGCGACCTTGGCCTCGAACGCTGCTCGGTCGACGAAGACATAGGCGTGTTCCGATTCACCCGGCCGGCGGTCGCGAGTCGTCCACGATCGAGACAACCACAGACCAGGATGACGCTTCACCAGTTCTGCGACGACCGTTCCCTTACCGACGCCCCCGGGGCCCGAGACGACAACGACGAGCGGCAGTCGATGCGCTGCTGCGTCTCGGCTCAGGAGGCGAACTCTCTCAGGAGTTTCTCGCGCTGTTGCGGACCGAGGCCGGACAAGCGGCGGGATTCGGCAATGCCGATCTCTTCCATCTTGCGTCGAGCGGTGACCTTGCCGATTCCGGGAAGCGACTCGAGGACGGCGAGCACCTTGATCTTGGCGATGATGGGGTTGCCGTCGGCCTGAGTGATCAACTCGTTGAGGGTCACGGTTCCCATCTTGAGGCGAGCCTTCACATCGGCACGCACTCGACGAGCCTCGGCTGCTTTTGCAAGAGCGGCCGTCCGCTGCTCCGGTGTCAACTGTGGTGGATTTGGCATGTCGCGAACACTACCTCAGATCACTGATTGACTCAGACCAACCACGAACTCGGACGTGACGCGCGTCTCATCCGAGCTGGACGACGTTCGCTACTCCAGACCGGCGAACAACACAGCAGCCGCCGCTTCTGGGTCTTGTGCGAGGGTCACGGCCCGGCCCACCACGATGAGATCAGCGCCGTTGGCGAGCGCCTCACCGGGGGTGACCGCCTTTGGTTGGTCATGACGATCACCGTCGAAGGCTCGGATGCCGGGGACGACTCGCTTGATACGCGGCGCCATCTCACGGATGTCGCGCAAGTCCGAGGCGGCGCACACGATGCCGCCACACCCCGCCTCGACCGCCAGCCGGAGGCGATTCGGCACGATATGGTCTGGCGCCTCGGTGTCGCTGGTGAGCACCGTGATCGCCAGCGCAGTTGGCTCGGGGAGGCCCGCCTTGAGCGCACCCTCCTTGAACCCCTCGACGCCGGCGCGCAGCATGGCGCTTCCGCCGTGCGCGTGCATGGTCAGATAGCTCACCCCCAGTGCGCCAGCAACGGATGAGGCTTTGCCAACCGTCGTTGGGATGTCATGCAGCTTGAGATCGAGGAAGACGTCATAGCCCTGATCGACCATGGCGCCGATGGCATCGGGACCTGCGGCGGTGTAGAGCTCGAGGCCGATCTTGACAACGCCGAACCATGGCGCGAGCTGACGCGCCAGACGATTGGCCGAGACCAGGTCGTCGACATCGAGCGCCAGCGCCGTTTTTGCCCGAAGACTCGGCGAGAGTCCTTCAGTCGCCGGGACGGACTGGGGTTCTTCTGCTTCGGTGCTGGTTGTTCCGGTCGTTGTACTGTCCGCCACGGTTGGCTCCTTGTTCAGGTATCTCGGTTCATTCGGGTGTTCACAGCTGCTGCACACCATGCTGCGTTGTTCACCACGCTGCTTCACTCACCATTTGGCAGCGCCGACGAGTTCACCGAACGATGCAATGCCTTGTTTAGCGCACCACGTGCCGAGTTCGGTGGTTAGTCGGTGGCAGGTTCTCGGATCGGCAAACGTCGCCGTGCCGATTTGGACGGCGCTCGCGCCGACGAGAGCAAACTCGATGATGTCTTCGACCGAGGCCACGCCACCAGCAGCGACGATCGGAAGCTCGGGAAAGCGGGCATGGACATCGGCGACGGCTTTCACTGCAAGCGGATGGATCGCCGGGCCGGAGACCCCACCGGCCCCGTTGCCCAGACGAGGGCGTCGAGTGACTGGGTCGATGCTCAGTCCGAAGTAGGTGTTGACCAGTGTGACCGCTTCGGCACCGGCCTCGGCGGCAGCACTGGCAATATCGGCGAGTCCCGTGCCGACGTTGGGACTGAGCTTGGCCCAACGGGGTCGCAAGCACGCATCGGTGGCGGCGACGACGGCCGCTGTCATCTCGGTCGAGTGCGCAAACAGCTCGTTGCCTGCTTCGGTGTTCGGGCAACTGATGTTGACTTCGACGGCGACGACACAGGGCGGTGCGTCCGCCAGCATCTCGGCGGCAGCCCGATAGTCATCGACTGATCGACCCCAGATCGAGGCAACGACCGTTGCTCCGACTGCATCGAGCTCGGGCAACTCGTCGAGCAACCATGCTTCGATGCCTGGGCCCTGGAGACCGACGGAATTGATCATGCCCGACGGGGTTTGGTGGACGCGGATCGGCGCATTGCCCTGCCACGCGAACGGCGCCAGCGACTTGACGACGACGGCACCGAGCTCGCTGAGCGCACCAAAGGATTCGAGCTCGGCCCCGTGGCCGGCGGTCCCTGCAGCGGTGAGCACGGGGTTGCGCAATGGCAAGGATCCAACCCTCGTTCGAAGATCGACGGCTGCTGAGGTTGACGAACGCCGCTGGCGCAACCGCTCGATCATGTGAGCATCTCGTGCAGCGACTGAATGGAGCGCACCACCATGGTGTCATCGTCCCACTGCGCCAGGCCCCGAGCGGCAGCGAGCGCGGCCGACACGGTCGTCAACAGCGGTACCCCGTTTTGCGCGGCAGCGGTTCTGATGTACCCGCCATCGGCCCGCGCTCCTCGACCGCGCGGCGTGTTGATCACCAACGAAACGCCATTCGTCGCCATGAGGTCGAGTGCTGTTGGTTGACGACTGGTCGGGTCAGCCCCCACGTTGCCGGTTGCACCCTCCACGATCTTTGCCAACTCCATTTCGACCTCGAGTCCGGCGGCACGCAACGCCGCAGCCGTGCCGGAGGTAGCAGCGAAGCGGAATCCAAGATCGGCGAACAGGGCAGCGATCTCCATGCCTGCGACCTTGTCTCGATCAGCGAGCGACAAGAAGATCACTCCCCCGTCCTTGACCAGATCGTTGCCCGCCGCGATCTGGCTCTTCACGAAGGCCAGGCCAGGAGTCACGTCGATGCCCATGACTTCACCAGTCGAGCGCATTTCGGGGCCGAGCAACGCATCGGAGTTCGGGAAGCGGTTGAACGGCATCACCGCTTCTTTGACCGAGAAATACTCGGTGCGCCAGCCGTGCGCTGGCAGGAGTCCTTCGTGACGCAGTTCGTCGAGGGTCGATCCGGCCATGACTCTGGCCGCCACTTTCGCCAGCGGACGCCCCGTCGCCTTGGCCACGAATGGCACGGTGCGCGACGCACGAGGGTTGGCTTCGATGACGAAGACCTGGCCGGCACCCGTGGCGGTCGCCTTCACGGCGTACTGCACGTTGATCAGGCCGATGACCTCGAGGTCATGCGCAATGCGGCGGGTGTAGTCCTCGAGCACGGCGATCGTTGCGTCGGACAGATTCGGCGGGGGCAGCACGCACGCTGAGTCGCCCGAATGCACGCCTGCTTCCTCGACATGTTCCATGACACCGCCAATGATGGTGTCGCCCGTGGCATCGCGGATGGCATCGACATCGACCTCGATCGCATCTTCGAGGAAGCGGTCGACCAGGACCGGACGTTGCGCCGAAAGGCCGCCCTCTCGGCCCAGCGAACCGAGCGAACCAATGGCCTTCATGGCACTGGCGAGATCGGCATCGTCATAGACGATCTCCATTGCCCGCCCGCCCAGGACGTAGCTGGGACGCACCAGCGCCGGGTAACCAATGCGTTCGGAGACCTTGAGTGCCGCCTCGATCGTTCCTGCGGTACCACCAGCCGGCTGTGGGATCTCGAGACGGGCACACAACGATGACCAGTGGTCACGGTCTTCGGCGGCATCGATCGACGCCGGTGACGTACCCAAGATGAGTTCGGCCGGCAGCACATCGGCAAGCTTGAGGGGTGTCTGGCCACCGAGCGAAACAATGACGCCGATTGGATTCTCGGCCTCGATGACGTTCATGACGTCTTCGTGGGTGAGCGGTTCGAAGTAGAGGCGATCCGATGTGTCGTAGTCAGTCGACACCGTCTCCGGATTGCAGTTGATCATGACCGTCTCGAAGCCGGCCGCCTGGAGTGCAAAGCTGGCGTGCACACAGCAGTAATCGAATTCGATGCCCTGGCCAATGCGATTCGGACCTGACCCGAGAATGATGATCCGATCCTTCTTCCCCTCCGACACTTCGGTCTCGTCCTCGTAGGTCGAGTAGTGATAGGGCGTCTTGGCGTCGAACTCAGCGGCACAGGTATCGACGGTCTTGAATGTGACGATGACCCCGACAGACTTGCGGTGCGCCCGAACGGTTCCCTCGTCTGAACCAAACAAGAAGGCCAACTGCGCATCGGAGAAACCGAGTTGTTTGGCCCGGCGAAGCGCTCGCCGATCGAGATCGGTGATCGAGTCACCGGCGGAGTGGCGCGCCTCGAGGGCAACGCGCTCCTCGACGATGATCGACATCTGGTCGAGGAACCAGGGGTCGACCCGTGTGCGCTCGTACAGCGTCTCGATACTGACGCCTCGCCGCAGTAGTTCCGCGAGCTCGAAAAGCCGATCCGGAGTACCGAAGCAGGCCCGATCGAGCAGATCGTCGTCGGCGACGTCGGCGAAGCGGTCTTCTGACGGCGACGCTCCGAGACCGGTGTAGCCCTGTTCCAGTGACCGACAGGCCTTCTGCAGGCTTTCTGGGAACGTCCGGCCGATGGCCATCACTTCGCCAACTGACTGCATCGAGGTGCCGAGTCGACCCGAGGTTCCAGGGAATTTCTCGAAGGCCCAACGTGGAATCTTGGTGACGACGTAGTCGATCACCGGTTCGAAGCTGGCGGGTGTGACCGCGGTGATGTCGTTGGGGATCTCGGGAAGTGTGTAGCCGACGGCGAGTTTGGCGGCGATCTTGGCGATCGGGAACCCGGTCGCCTTCGAGGCCAGAGCAGATGACCGGCTGACTCGTGGATTCATCTCGATGATGACCCGGCGCCCGGTCTCGGGTTCGACCGCGAACTGCACATTGGAGCCACCGGTTTCGACCCCGATACGCCGCAAACACGCAAAGGCCGCGTCTCGCATTTCTTGGTACTCGACGTCGCTCAAGGTTTGGATTGGCGCGACCGTGATCGAGTCGCCGGTGTGCACACCCATCGGGTCGAAGTTCTCGATGCCGCAGACGATGACCTGGTTGTCATCGCAATCGCGCATGACTTCCAGCTCGAACTCTTTCCACCCCGCGATCGACTCTTCGATGAGGATCTCGGTGATCGGGCTGGCGACCAGGCCGTTGCGTGCGACCTGGTCGAACTCCTCCATCGTGTCGGCGGTTCCGGTTCCACGACCGCCAAGGATGTAGGCGGGGCGGATCACGATCGGCAGGCCGATCTCCTTGATGATCTCGCGAGCTTGGGTCATGCCGATCTCGACTGCAGCGTTCTTGTCGGTACCGGACCCCCGTGCGGTCCCGCTGCGCGGCACTTCCATGCCGATCTCGATCATTGCCATCTTGAATCGCTCGCGGTCCTCGGCGGTCGCGATGGCTTCGGCGTCAGCGCCGATCAGTTCGACACCGTTGCGCTCGAGCACGCCGGCGTGGAACAGCTCCATGGCCAGGTTCAATGCGGTTTGGCCGCCGAGCGTTGGCAGGAGCGCGTCTGGCTTTTCGACCTCGATGATCTTGGTGAGCACTGCGAGATTCAGCGGCTCGATGTAGGTGGCATCGGCGAACTCGGGATCGGTCATGATCGTTGCCGGGTTCGAATTTGCCAGCACGACCCGGTAGCCCTCCTCGCGCAGCACTCGACATGCTTGGGTTCCGGAGTAGTCGAACTCGCAAGCCTGGCCGATGACGATGGGGCCGGAGCCGATGACCAAGATGGTGTGCAGATCGTTGCGCCGGGGCATGTCAGGCCTCTTTCTCGTTGGTCGCCATGAGGTCTTCGAACCGATCGAACAGATAGAGCGAATCGTGCGGACCGGGACTGGCCTCGGGGTGGTGCTGCACGCTGAACGCCGGGGCATCGAGCAGTCGCATTCCTTCACACACTCCGTCGTTCAGATTCAGGTGCGTCACTTCGGCGATCCCTTCGAGCGACTCGGCGATCACGGCGAAATTGTGGTTCTGGCTCGTCACTTCGACCTTGCCAGTTGCAGAGTCCTGCACCGGATGGTTGGCACCGTGATGGCCGAACGGCAGCTTCTCGATTCGCGCTCCAACCGCGAGCGAGAGGATCTGATGCCCGAGGCAGATGCCGAAGATCGGTACTCGACCAACGAGCTCACGTACGGTCTCGATCGCGTAACCAACGACTTCGGGGTCGCCCGGGCCATTCGAGAGGAAGACACCATCGGGCTGCATGGCCAGAAC